>CAXTFI010000030.1:0-32539 GCA_964243255.1 uncultured Hymenobacter sp. | reverse complement strand
TACATCGAGTGCGACAACGAGCGCGACAAGTGGTGGAAGGGCCGCAAAGCCTACCAGACCGGCCGCGAGTATGCCGCCAACCTGTCGGCTTTTTACGATGGCCACAAGAACACGCTGGGCGCGGGCGTGGGCGTTAAAAATGCCGACCCCACCATGCAGGTGGTAATGGGTGGCCTGGCCGCCGCCACGCCCGACTACGTGCGCGGCATGATAGACTGGTGCAAGCAGTACCGCGGCTACCGCGCCGACGGCAGCGTGAACCTGTGCTGGGACGTGATTAACTACCACTTGTACTCGAACGACGCCAGCACCTCGCAGGGCGGCAGCTCGACGCGCGGCGCGGCCCCCGAGGTGTCGAACGCCGCCCAGGTGGCCCAGTCCTTCGTGCAAATGGCCCATCAGTATGCCAGCGACATGCCCGTGTGGGTAACCGAAACCGGCTACGACACCAACCAGGGCAGCCCGCTCAAGGCCATTGCCATCGGCCAGCGGTCGGTGCTGCAAACCGAGGCCGACTGGACGCTGCGCACCGCCCTGCTGTATGCGCGCTGGGGAGTTGAGCGCACGTTCTTTTACCAGCTGGCCGACGACAACCCCACCAGCGCGGTGCAGTTCAGCTCGTCGGGCCTGCTTAATGCCGACCGCTCGGCCAAGCCCGCGGCCGATTTCCTGCGCCAGGCCAACCAGCTGCTGGGCGCCTACACCTACACCGGCACCCTCCACAACGACCCCCTCGTGGACCGCTACGAAGCCAACGGCAAGACGATATATGCCCTGGTGGTGCCCGACGAAAAGGGCCGCACCGCCACCTACACCCTCGACCTGGGCGGGGCCACCACGGCCACCATCTACCAGCCCCAGGCGGGCCAGGCCAGCATGAGCGCCACCCCCGTAAATGCCCCCGGCGGCCGGCTTACCATTACCGTCACCGAAACGCCGCAGTTTGTGGCGGCGGGCGGCACGCCCGTGGCGGCCCCTACCACGGCCAGCGCCTGCGCCGGCACCGGCTCCATTGGCTGGGAGCAGTGGACCAACGTGAACGGCAATTCGCTCAATGCCATTCCGACCCAGCAAACGCCCGACAACACGGCCGTGCTCACGCAGTTTGAGAGCGCTCACAACATCGGCGACAACTACGGGGCCCGCATCCGGGGCTACGTGTGCCCGCCCCAGGATGGCAGCTACACCTTCGAGATTGCGGGTGATGATGCCTGCCAGCTGTGGCTGAGCACCGACGATAACCCGGCCAACAAAGCGCTGGTGGCCAGCGTAACGGGCTGGACCAACCCCGGCGAGTGGACCAAGTACGCCACCCAGCAATCGGCCCCGGTCACGCTGCTGGCCGGCCACCGCTACTACCTCGAAGCCCTGCACCTCGAAATGGGCGGCGGCGACTTCGTGGCCGTGGGCTGGACGCTGCCCGGCGGCACGGTCGAAGCGCCCATTGCGGGCGCGCACCTCCTCCCTTTTGGCACGGCGGCCACCCTCCTCGACGACCAGGTGGCCAGCGCCCAAAGCGCCCAAAGCGCCCGCACCCTGGCCACCGATGAGGGCACCGGCCCCAGCGCCAGCGGCCTCACCATCTACCCCAATCCGTTCGTTAGCCAAACCAGCATCGGGTTTGTGCTGCCCCAGGCGGGCCGCGCCACTCTCGAAATCTACGACGTGCAAAACCGCCTCGTGCGGCGGCTCTACGCTGGCCCGGCCGCGGCGGGCGAGCGCCGGCAGTTCACGCTGGCCGGCTCCGGCCTGGCAGTGGGCATGTACCTCGTGCGGCTGGTAACCAGCAGCGCGGTCTTCACCCAAAAGCTGGTGCGCGTGGAATAAGCGCTTAACAAACAAGGCATTACGCAAAAAGCGCGCTACTATCCGAAAGGAGGTAGCGCGCTTTTTGCGTAAGATGCTGTCTGGTAGCTAGTTAGCTTTGCTGCGCCAGCAGCCGGGCCTCGCGAAGCTGGGGCCGGCTGCGCAGGGCCAGCAGCACGTCGCGGGCAAACTGGGCATCGAGCGGGGCCGTGAGCAGGGCTTTGGCGGCATACTTCAGGCCGGCCGCCACCTGGCCCTGGCGAAACTCATACAGCGCGGCCTCGCGGGCCTTATCCAGCTGCAGCTTCCGCCGGCATTGCGGCACTAGCTGCCGCACCTGCACCAGCCGCTGCACCAGGGGCTGGCCCGCAAAGCTGGGGCTGAGAAAAGCCGGCAACAGCTTGTCCATCAGATTTTTCTGCGATTGGCCCCAGTAGTGGTACACGAGCTGGTCGCTGGCCTGCACCGGACCCCTGGCCTGCAAGGCCAGCGAAAACGCCAGCTGCTCGCACAAAAACCAGCCCGTGCCGGCATACAGCTCGTCCACCAGCGCCAGGATGTCGGGCAGTAGCGGGGCCAGCGCCCGCGGCAGCCCCAGTACCCCCGAATTCCACGACGACTGGCCGGTGTGAAACTGCACCGGCTCGCCACCCAGCCAAAAGGAGCGGCTGGCCAGCAGCGCCAGCAGCTGCTCGGGGTAGCTGGCCTGGCCAAACCCGGCGTGAATGGCCACGGCCTCGGCCAGCCGGTACTCGTGCTGGTGCATAAACGGCACGCCCAGGGCCAGGCGCTGCAGCAGGCTATCGGGGGCGGCCATAAAAAACGTGTCCGAATCGATGAACAGCAGCTCCTCGGTGGGATAATCCAGAAAAGCCTGGGCAATGAGCTGCGCTTTCACGCGGTGCACAAATTGTAGCGGGCCTTTTAGCTCAGTTAAGTAGCTTTCCGACAAGTACTTATACGTTGCCGGCAGCCCGGCCAGGTACGGCTCAAAAAAGCCGGGCTGGTCGGTGTAAATAGTGGCGGCTACGGTGGGGTAGGGCTGCCACGCCCAGCAGCTGAGCGCCGCAAAAACAGCCCGGTAGTATTCGGTTTTCCGGCCGTAGGCCAGCAGCAATAAACGGGGCATTAGCTATAAGTTGTTGATTAGCAAGTATCTATGAGTGACATAAGTAGTTGCAGTGTTTGATGAGAATTCCCCTCAATTTACTAAAAGCCTTTCAGGATTTAGCCGGCCGCAGCCGGCGCAGCACGCCGTCAAGCCGGCCGCGCACTTCCTCGGCCGCCAGCTCGGGCACACCCCGAAAGTTGATGGGCAGGTAGCGCCGCAGCACAAAGTAGCCGTACAAGGTGCTGGCTATCAGCGTAAATACCGACGCCCAGGCCGCGCCATAAATACTTCCCAGGAAGTGAATGCAGGCAATGTCGGCGCCCACGTTCACGGCCAGCGCCAGCACCACTTTCAGCAGGTTGAGCTGCGGCCGGTTGATGATGTCGAGCGTGACGCCCAAAAACCGCTCCAGCGGAAACAGCAGCGCGCACACAATGAGGATGCGGTAGATGTTGGCCGCCTCGGTGCCCACGTATTTGCCCCCGCCAATGAGGCCCACAATCACGTCGGCAAACACCAGCACCAACACCGTGATGGGCACAAACAGCAGCGTTAGGAAGCCCACGTAGCGCTTGAGCAGGTCCGACACCTCGGCGTCGCGCTTGCGGTTCACGGCCACCGACATGCTGGGCATGGCCGTGCTCAGGCCGCTGCGCAGCGGAATTTCGATGATTTCGAGCAGGCGCTGCGGCAGGCTGTACACGGCCAGCGCCGCCGGCCCCAGCATAAACTTGATGATGAACGTGTCGGAGCTGCGCAGCAGGTTGGAGCACAAGAAGGTACCGAAGCTGTACTTGCCAAAGTGAAACACCTCGGCCACCGTGGCCGCGGTGCGGTGCCGCAGGGCTTGCAGCTGCGCCCAGCCCGTAACCACCACCACCACGCTCGACAGCAGCGAGCTACCCAAAAACGCCTGAATAACGCGCGTCAAGCTCAGCTCTTTGGTGAGGAATAAGATGAAAACCAGCACGATAAACGAACCCTGGTTGAGAATGCGCAGGTACAGGATGCGGTCGAAGCGCTGCTCGGCCTGCAGTATCCAGATGGCCACGTTGAAGGGCAGCGTAATGGCCAGGGCCAGGCCAAACCAGTGCAGCAGCACCAGCACGCCCACATCGTGAAAGCGCCCGATGAAGGGCACCGCCAGCAGGTTGAGCACGCCAAAAATACCCGTCACGGCTAGGCCCAGAAACCAGGCCGAGCCCGCCACGCAGCGCTGCCGGGCCAGGTCGGCCCCGGCGTAGAACTTGATGAGCGCGGTCTGGAGCAGGCCCGTTCGAAAGGTGTCGAGCAGCAAAAAGGCAAACTGAAAAAATATCCAGTTGCCCATGTCGGCTTCCGCCAGAAATCTGAATAAGATACTGTAAGTCAGCACGCTAAACACTGCCATCACGCCATTGCCGGTCAGCGACTGGAAGTGCCGGTTTCGAAGCAGCGCCTTCATACTGCGGGCACCAGCTGGGGGGTGGAGGTGGCCGGCCGGGCGGGGGCGGCCCGCTCGGCGTAGTGCGCCGCAATGGCCGCGTAGATGCGGCCCACGCTGTTTTCCCAGGTGTGGGTGGCGGCAAAGCTGCGCCGGGCCTGCTGGCGGCTGGCGCCATCCTGCGCCAGCGCCAGCTCAATAAGGTCCACGTAGTCGGCCGGGGTGTCGGCCAGGTAGGTGTGCTGGGCAAACACGCTCATGGCCTCGGTGCGGGTGGCCACCACGGGCTTGCCCAGGGCCAGGTACTCGTCGATTTTGCGCGGGTAGTTACCCACCGTGAGCGGGTTCACCAGCTGCGGGTTCAGGCACACGTCGAAGTGCTGCACGTAGGCAGCCAGCTCGGTAGTGGGCTTGGCCCCCAAAAAATGAATGTTGGCCCGCTGGTGCAAGTCGCTGACTTTGAACACGTCATCTTCGGGCCCCACCAGCACAATGCTCCAGTGGGGGCGCTGGCTGCTGAGGTGGCGCAGCACCGCCAAGTCGAGGCGGGCGCTGGTGATGGCCCCCACGTAGCCCACCACCGGGCCGCGCAGGCCCCGCAAGTCGGCGGGCGCACCCGCGCCGGCCGGCGGCGCGGCGGGCGCGTCGCAGCCCTGGCCCACGTCAAAAGACTGCGCATTGTAGCGGCGGCAGTAGCTGGCGAGGTAGCTCGAGTTGGCCACGCACACGTCGCTTTTGGCAATGAGGGCGGGCTCGAGGCGCAGGCCGTGCTTGCGCCAGTAGCCACCAGCCACCACGTAGTCGCGCGAGTAGTACACGCTCACGTCGGGCTTCAGTAATTCTTTGAGGTAAAAGCTCCGAAAAATATCATTATCGTTGAACAGCAAAATGTTAGCAAACTCAAGCTGCCCCAGCCCGGCCCGAATAGCCTGGGCAAAGCGCCGGTTGTTGAGCTTGTTGGCCAGCGTGTGCAGGCCGCCCGTGGGCAGCCAGTTGATAGATTCGAGCACCGTGGCCGGCGAGAGCACCCACAGGTTGGGGGCCACGGCCTGCAGGCCGCTGGCTTCGCCGCGCTGCACCCGCAGGCGGGCCTGCACGGCGGGCGCCGCGCGGTGGCGCAGCACGGTGTTGCGGTCGAGCGGCGAATTCACGTACAAGACGCGGTTGTGGCGGCTGAATTCGAGGGCGATGTCCTTGCAGTTGCTTCCCAGGGCGGTGTCCCAGGGCTGCTGGCCAACCACTACAATGTCGCGGCCGTGAATAGGTGGGGTCATGAGCAAAAAGCGAAAAATGGGTGGGAGCACGCCGGGCCTAGCCGGCGGCTACGGCGCGGGGGCGGGGGCGTAGCAGCCAGGTATCCAATAGGTTAAGAATGCGCTGGTCGTAGTCAGCATCAAACTTGCGGGCAAACAGCTTGTGGGCGTGGGCTAGCTTAGGGAAGTCGTCGGTGGTGAGCAGCCGGGGGTTGGCCCCGCCCGCCGACCAGTCGATGTAGCGGTAGTTTTCGTTGATGATGCTGCTCTTAAAGTGGGAGTTCATCAGCACCGTCGTAATCAAAAACTCATCGGAGCCCCAGGTGAGCTTGCTGAAGCGCCGCAGCTTGGCGTGCGCATCAATGAAGCGCACCAGGTAGGCCGCGCAGGTTGCGTCGAGCGTCCACCACGAGCCGTCGGAGCCGCCGTACAGGGCGTAGGGCAGCGGGAAGCGCCGCCGGGGCAGCACCCAGTTGAGAATTTTTTGCAGCACATACTGCCCCCGAAACTGGTAGTAGGTGGTGTGGTAGCGCTCAATGCGGCTCGTGGCGTGCTGCCACCAGGGCGAGCCCTCCTGCTCAAACGACAGAAACGAGTAGCCCTTGTGCCGCGCAAAAAAGTCGTGGATGGCGGCGGCTGGCTTAATTGGGTAGTCCTGCCCGCTCAGCAGATTAATAAAATCGAAGGGCTGGCTGCCCGCCAGAATGTCGCGGGTGCACTCAATAATAGCGTGGGTGAAGTGGTACGAGGCCCACCGCACCGCAAAGCGCCGGGCCGTGAACTGCACCCGTGGTCGCAAAGTAAGGTGCTCATAGTCAGCAATATTGCACTTGCTGTCGAGGTGAATAAAAAAATGAAAGTCGTCGTGCTGCAAGGCCGCCAGCAGCCGCCCGAGCTGCTCGGGGTTCTTATGGGCCATTATCAGGTGAGCAATTTTCATAAAGATATAAATAAGCAAGCGTACTAAACGAAAAGGCTGTCAGGCAGCGCGCCGCGCCGCATTGCGCGCGCAGTGCGTGGGGCGTTCAATGGTGCAAGCGAAATGCGGCGCGCTGCCTGACGTTCCTTTAGGAGCTGCCGCTTATTGCGGATTGATAACTGAAGACTGGTAGTTGATAACTGACACCCCCCGGCTGGCCTTGGCCCAGGCGGCGGGCTGCGACTTGCGCACCCAGCGCCCAAAACCCCGGAACACGGCCACGTTCATGAGGCAGAAAAACAGCGGCACCACCAGCAGCTTGGCCGTGCGGCCCGTGCGCACGGCCTGCCGCCAGCCCACCCAGGCTGCCAGGTACAAAGCTAACTGCCCCAGCAGCAAGGTGTTATAAAGTAGCGCGGCCGGGCCGGTAGCAGCAAGGGCCAGCCCCAGGCTCAGGGGCAGCAGCAGGGCCAGGGCGGCGGGGGCCAGGCTCCAGCGCAGCACCCGGTGCGACACGTAGAGGAAGGTGACCACCGGCTGCCGCAGCGGGTTGAGCAGCTGCGGCAGGCGCGTCATCGACTGCCAGCCACCCGCGCAAATGCGGGTTTTGCGCTCCATCTCCTCGGGCAGCGAAGCCGAGGCGTCTTCCGTGGCGTAGGCGCGCGGCTCGTACACCACGCGGTAGCCCTGGCCCACAATGCGCAGCGACTGCACAAAGTCGTCGAGAATGGTGTCGGCTTCGAGCGGGGCAAACAGGTCGGTGCGAAACGACACCAACTCGCCGGCCGCGCCCATCAGGCTGTGTATCTGCGAGTCGCAGCGCTTGAGCATGGACTCATACTTCCAGTAAATGCCTTCGCCCGCGCCGGGCGCGGAGGCCTGGGGCCGGATTTTTTTCTCGCCCGATACCGCGCCCACCGTGGGGTCTTGGTAGTGCTGCACCAACTCGCGCACCGCTTCGGGGTTGAGTTGGGTGTTGCAGTCGGTAAACACCACGTAGGGCGTGCGCACAAACGTGATGGCCCGGTTTTCGGCCAGCGACTTGCCGCCGCGCTGCGGCAGGTGCAGGTGCTCGATGTGCGGATAGCGAGCCAGCACCTGCCCCGAGTTGTCGGTCGAGCCGTCGGTAATAAAAAGCAGCCGCAGCTTATCGGCCGGGTAGCTCAACGCCAGGCAGTTAGCTATCTTATCTTCCAATATGCTGGCCTCGTTGTAGGCCGGCACTACTAGCGTTACGGCGGGCTCGAAGGGCCGCAGCGCGGCCGGTGGGACCAGCCGCAGCTTGGCCTTGGCCCACAGCCACACCACCAGCGCGTAGCCCACGTAGGTGTAAAAAACCAGCGCCAGCAGCGCCCAGCAAGCGTATTGAAAATAGAGCATAAAGGTTGTTTTCGCAGCCAAGAGAGAGTAGGATTAGGGGCGCGGCGGGCGCTGGGCACGCAGCCCGCTGCGGATGCCCAGCAGCAGGCAAAGCAGCACCGGCAGGGCGATAAGGCTAAAAGGCATGTTTACTAAATAGTTAAGTGAAAATTGTTGAACGGCTCACCCCACCCCCCGGCCCCCTTCCCTTCGGGAGAGGGAGAGCCAGACGTAATGCACAATGAGCAATTGCTCACTGGTAACTGCTGACTGATAATTGCCTCTCGGCTCCCCCTCTCCCAAAGGGGAGGGGGCCGGGGGGTGGGGTGAATCGTTGAACATCAATTATCCAGCTGAAAAGCTGAGCCCGCCTTGTGCGGCGTGGCCAAAAAAGAGCCACGCGTGCGACGTATCCGCAACAGCGCCAGGCACATGCACCAAATAGCGTAGGGCAGGCGCAGCACCGCCGCCAGCACCTGGCGGTTGTAGAGGCGTGCGGGCAGCGCCAGCAGCAGCGCGGCGGCCAGCGTGCCCAGCAGCCCCAGCCACACCAGCGGCGACGGCCCCAAGGGCAGCCCCAGCGCCCAACTCAGCGTGGAAGCCACTACCAGCAACCCCAGCAAGCCCAGCAGCAGCGTGCGCGGCACCAAGAATGCCTGCACCACCTTATTGAAAAATTCCACATTGCCGCGCAGCAGCGCGGGCAGGCCCTGGCCGGCATACTTCTTCAGAAACTCCCACTGCGACGCCAGCCAGCGGGTGCGCTGCTGGGTGAACACCTGGGCGTTCTCAATCTTCTCGTCGTAGACGTAGGCCTGGTCCAGGTAGCAGATTTTCTGCTGGTCGCGGGCAATGCGAAAGTCCAGCTCCTTGTCCTCGCCCACCGTTTCGCCAATGCCGGCCAGCAGGCGCTGCAGGTAGCCATATTCGAAGGCCATACCCGAGCCGATGAGCGCCGCCGACAACCCCACCGCCGCCGGGCCCTTGCGGTAGATGTGGTTGTTAATCTCCTCGTTGCACGTGTCGAGCAGGGCGAAGGCGGTGCCCTGGTTTTTGGCGGTGCGGTGGGCCTGCACCACCCGGTAGCCGGCGGCGAAGGCCGCGTTCACCTCGTTGAGCAGGCCGCGGCCCATAATGTTATCGGCGTCGAGCACCACGGCCACGTCGAAGGCCTGGGCGGGCAGCACCGCCAGCGCGTGCAGCAGGGCCTTGCCCTTGGTGCTGCGCTCAAAGCTCACCTCGGCCACCCCAATGCCCTGGCGCTGCATGGCCTGCACGGTGGCTGGCTGCAAGCCATCGGCAATCACAACCACCTGAAAAACACCGTCGTACTGGTGGGCCAGCGCGGCGCGGCTGCTTTCCAGTATCACGGCATCTTCCTGGTACACGGGCATGAGCACGCACATGCGGCGCGGCGGCGGGGCCTGGGCCGGGGCCGGCCAGCGGCGCGCCGGCCAGTGCCCCGCCACGGCAAAAAACAGCAGGTACAAGCAGTTGAGCAGCAGGTAAGCCGCCAACGCGTGAAGCAAGCCGTTGCCGATAAAAAAAAGCCATTCCATAGCGGAGGGTAGAGGATAGTGGTTAGCGTAAGCCGCTGGCGTGCTGCAGGTTCCAGCGCAGGCCGCGGGCCAGGGCGCGCAGGTGCAGCCAGTCGCGCTGGCGGGTGTAGCGCAGCGCCTGCTTGGGCAGGGCGGCCCCCACAAACACGAGCGTGCTGGTGAGGCGCGCCCAGCCCCGGCAGTTGCGCCGGATGAACAGCAGCCGGTTGCGGTTCATGTAATAGGTTTTGAGCACCGACGACTTGCCCACCGACACCGACTCCTTGTGGTACACCGTGGACTCGGCTACGTAGTGGCACGTAAAGCCCGCGTTCTTGATGGCCTCGCACCAGTCAAGCTCCTCATAATAAAGGAAATACAGTTCCGGCATCACGCCCACCACGTCTACCACGCGGCGCGGCACCAGCATGGCCGCGCCGTCGGCCAGGGCCGTGGCCTGCGAGTGGTTGTGCTGGCCGTGGTCGGCCTCCAGGTGGCCGATGGTGATGCTGCGGCCGCTCCAGGGGTTGATGCCCCGCGAGCCGGCGTACTGAATGAGGTGCTCACCGTCGTAGTACCGAATTTTGGGCGAGGCGATGCCGGCCCGCGGGTTGGCCTCAAACAGCCGCACCAACGGCTCCAGAAAGTCGGGCTCCACTTCGGTGTCGTTGTTCAGCAGCAGCAGGTACTCGCCCTTAGCCTGCGCAATGCCCAAATTGTTGCCGCCCGCAAAGCCCAGGTTCTGAGCTGATTTGATAAGCGTAACCTCCGGGAACCGCTCCTTAATAATGTCAGGGTTATCAGTAGGCGAAGCATTATCCACCACAAGTATTTCGAGGTGCGGGTAAGTAATGCGCCGCAGCGAAGCCACCATGGCGCACGTTACCAGCGCCTGGTTGTAGTTGATAGAGATAACGGATACTAGCGGGAAGCTCATGGTTTGATAGCTGGTTGAACCACCCCCTGGTGGTCGGCTGCTTCTGCGTCTTCTGCGTAATCCTCGGCGCCTTCTGCGGGCTAAAACCCATTCGCGCCGGCTTCCTAGTCCGGCTTGGGCTAAAACCCATTCGCGCCGACCGCTCATCTAGCTGGAGGCTAGCGCGTTCGCGCTGGGTTCTTCATCCAGCTTAGGCCCCAAAAACACAAAGGCCCAGGACAAATACACGACCAGCGCCGAGGGCATAAAATTGATAACCTCATTGCCGTAGCTACAAAAAAAGCTGCCCGCAAAGCCCGCCGTGAGGGCCAGCAGCTTGGTTTTGAGGGCCGGGTCGCGGATGCGCCACACAATGCTGCTGCACTTGCCCAGAATGTAGGCCATGATGCCCATCCAGATGGTGAGGCCCACCACGCCGTACATGGCCCACACCTTCACCCAGTAGCTATCGGGCGGAATGGTGGAAAGCAGCTTGCCGGGGTTGTAGTGAATACCGGCGTTGCCGATGGTGCCCACCCCGCCGCCAAACGGCCGGCTGCTGAGGTAGTCGCGCAGCTTGTTCTGGTTGAGCAGGCGCACGTTGAACGACGGGTCGTTGGGGTCCAGCGCCGTGCGCATCCGGTAGATGTTGTAGTTGCTGTCGCCGATGTGCGTGTACTTCAGCACCCCAAAGCCCGCCAGCGCCAGCAGCGAGCCCAACACAAACGCCTTGATATTCTTGCTGATAAGCAAGGCCACCCCGCCGCCCGCCATCACGGCAAACAGCGCGCCCCGCGTGCCCGAAATGAACATGCCTACCACCAGCAGGCCCGCCGCCGTAGCCAGCAGCACCCGCTTCCAGGGCCGAAATGGCCCCAGCGCCAAGATGCCCGCTACCAGCGCAATGTGGGCCTGCGCCGCCCCAAACTGCCCCGCGTCGCTATAAAACGAGAACACCCGCAGCTTGCCCCACAGCAAATGAGTCTTGATGTTTTCGTTGAGGTACAGCTGTTCGCCGTTTGAGAGGCCGATGAGCAGCTGCTTGAGCCCATTGAGCGCGCCCAGCACCGACAAGCCGATGATGAGGATGAGAAACAGGTTGAGGTCGCGCTTTTTATTAAACAGCAGCATGGCCAGCGGCACCAGCAGCATCCAGTAGAGCGTAGTGCTGCGCATTTCCTGGTACCAGCCCTGGAAGCTGGCCTCGGGGTTCACGATTTCGAGCACGTTGATGCCAAACCACACCACGCCCAGCAGGCACAGGTCGTTTTGCACGTTGCGCCAGTCAAACTCGTCGTGCCGAAATCCCACCGCCACCCACGTAATCAGCAGCAGCCCATCCACGGCTATGCCATACGGGATGGTGCCGCCCACCTCCCGCGAAATGAGGAACAGCAGGAAGCAGTAACCTATCAGCGCGATAACGCCCAGGCGCGGCTGCAAAAAAATGCCAATCAGCAACGGCGCGCCCACGGCCAGCACTATCAGCAGCCCCGGCACCACCAGGCCATTGCTGGCCGTGAGCCAGCCCACCAGCACCGCCACCAACAGCCCCACCAGCAGCTGCGGCAATTTAAAGCGGGTCTCAAAGGCGGGTAGGGGAAGCATGTGTTTTAATTGGGAATGAGGAATTAAGAATGAAAAATTAGATGGTCAGTATCAAGCGAAGCTTCAGTGATGACAGAGATAATTCTTCATTTTTAATTCCTCCTTATTAATTCAATAAGGCTTGCTCGGGGTGGGCTGGCAGCGCGGCGCGGCGCGGGGCCACGAAGGGCCGCAGGCGGGCGCCAATGAACTCGGCCACGTACTCGGGCAGTACCCCGTTGAGCACCAGCTCGATAGGAGCTTTGGTCACGGCCTGAATGTTTTTGAACACCGTGCGGTCGGCGGGCTGCCAGGCGCGCTCGGCGCGCACGGCCACCAGTATCAGGTCCAGGTCTTGCAGCAGGGAAGCGGGATACGCCGTTTCGAGCACCGCCGGAAACTCGATGATGACCACCGAATCGATGCCCAGGCCGGGGCCGGTGAGGTCGGCCACGGCCGTGCCGGGGGCCAGCGCCTGCAAGGGCGAGTACAGCAGCTGGTCGTCGTCGGGGATAATCCGAAACGAGTGGTCTTCCGGGAATAGGTTGACGGTGTGGATGTTAAGCTCGCGCAGGCTGTTGGCCAGGCTGGCGCACACGGCCGTTTTGCCCTCGCCGCCCTGGCTGCTGAGCACCCCAATAGTGTAGGGCTGCCCATCGTGGCGTGGCTGCTGAAACTTGAGCAGCAGCTGGCGCGCCAGGTGGTCCTCGGCGCGCTTGGCGCGGTCGAGCTGCAAGGCGTCGGGGGCCGTGAGCTTGGGAATGATGCCCACCACCGGAAAGCTGGTCACCTTGGCCGCGTAGGCCGGGCTTTGCAGCGTGGGGTGGAGCAGGCCGGTGGCCGCCACGCCCGCGCCGGTGAGCAAAAAGGCCCCTACAAAGCCACCGAGCAGCAGCAGCAGCAGCTTGGAGCCGCTGGCAGTGCTGGGCAGGTAGGGCGGGTCTACCACGCGCAACTGCGAGGCCATTACGCTGTTTTGCTGCGATAGCTTGCTCTGCTTCAGGCCTTCCATCTGCGAGAGGTATTCCTTTTCGGCCACTTCCACCTCGCGGCGGATTTTGCGGATTTCCGCGCCCAGCGGCACCAGCTGGTTGTACTGGCCGGCGGCCAGCTCGCGCTGGCGGCGCATCAGGCCCAGCTGGCTTTTGAGGTCTTCTACCTGTAGGTTGTTTTTGGAATAGTCATTCACAAGGTCCTTCACGGCCACGCCCTGCGCCGAGTGCGAGTCGCTGTAGTAGCTGTTCACCGTTTCGCCAATCTGGGCGCTCACCTGGGTGGCTTCCTTCCTGGCGGCGGCCAGCCGCGCGGCGGCGGCCGGGCTGGGCTGCGTCTGGTTTAGAATCTCCAGCTCCGAGGCCTGGTTGTTGAGCTCCGAGAGCCGGCTGCGCAACCGGATGATTTCCTGGCTCTTAAGATTAGAGGCGCCGCGCTTGCTCAGGCTGCCTTCTACCGACTTAAGCGTGGAGGATGCCCCGGCGTACTGCATCTCGAGCTGGGCGTACTTGTCGGCGGCGGCCTGCTTCTCGTCGGTCGACGATAGTATCTGCTTGTCGTAGTCCACAATGTTGTGCTTCTCGTGGAAGGCCAGCAGCTTCTGCTCGGCCTCCTTCAGCCGCGCCGCCGCCTTTTCTACCGACTTGTCGAAGTAGCCGATAACCGACTCATTCTGACCCGTAAACAGCTCTTTGTGCTTGCGGATGGACACCTGCGTGAGCAGCTCCAGCGTTTTTTCGCACAGCACCGGGTCTTTGGCCGCGTAGTCGATGCGCAGCAGGTCGCTGTCCTTCACCCGCGCCGCGTTGATGGTCAGCAGCGCGTTTTCCGAAAACAGCGGGTCCTTGGAGTTCACCAGCTTATACACCGGATTGCCCACGCCCAGCCGAAAAGCCGCTACTACGCGGCGGTTGGTTTCGTCCAGGTTGGGGCCGGTGAGCTGCGCCTTGAGGGCGGGCGTAATCAGCACATCAAACGGCGTTTTTTTCTTGTCGAGCACCCGCGCCTGCACCGCGCCCAGCAGGCCGCTGGCGGGCGCGGCAAGGGGCGCCGCCGGCGTGCGGGCCTCGTCTTGCAGGCGCCAGGCCAGCAGGCGCAGGGCTACCTCCTCGCGGGTATCGCGCGAGTTGATGAGCGAGAGCAGGTTGTCGAAGGCCGTGGCCGTGGCCTGCCAGCCCTGGCCGCTGTCGTTGTTGCCGCCCTCAATCTTGTAGCCCGACGCGATGCCCGTATACAGCACCGTATCCGACTCGTACTTCTTGTCTTGAAAGCGGGAGAAAAAGAAAATCGACGCGGCCGTGGCCAGCGGTATCAGTACCAGGAGGGGCCAGTGCCTAAGCAGCCGGCGCACAAGCTCTTGCGCGTTCATTTGGTAGCGAGTATAATGGACGTAATGGGCACTCCGATAATGTCTTCGAGCAGCAGCTGGGCGGTTTGGTAGTGGTTGCGGGCTTCCTCGTAGGCCAGCTGGGCCTTGCCGTAGAAGTCCATGGCCGCCATCTGGTCATCTACCTGAATCTCACCCTGCTTGAAGCGGCGGTCGGCAATCTGCTTGTTCACGCTGGCCGACTGCATGGCCTCCTGGGCGTTTTGCTGCGTCACCCGCGCCAGGGCCAGCGTTTGGTACTGCACAATAACCATCTGGCGGATAGCGGCTTCCTGGGTGCGGCGCTGGGCCGCAGCCTCGCTTACTACCAGCTGCTGGCGGTCGATGGTGGTGCGGCGGGTGGCCAGCAGGTCGAGGGGCAGCGCCAGCACTACACCGGTCGAAAACTGCGCCCGCGCCCCCAGGCTAAAGGGGTTAATCTGGTACACGGGCTTGGCCTGCGACTCGGCGGTGGCGAAGTAGGGCAGCGTGCCGTAGGTGTAGCCCCCGGTGAGGGCCAGCATGTTGAGCAGGCGTTTGCGGGCCAGCTTCACGTCGGCCTCGGCCACGCCGCGGGTGGCGTCGAGGCGGGCTATCTCGCCCGAGCGGGCAATGGCCGCCTCATAGAGCCGGGGCAGCACTACTTCGGGCGCGCTAAAAAAGGTCTGGAGGCTGTGGTCGGCGAGGGCCGGGGCGTGGGCCGCCGCCGGGGCAGCCAGGGCTAGCACCGACTGGGCGCGGCCTGGCAGGGCCGCGCCCGCTGCAAGCAGCATAAGCAAGAGCGTTTTCATTACACGTTCTCCTGTTGAAAGAGGGCGGGTACCGTCTTAAGCAAAATAACTAAGTCGCTTTGCAGCGAATAGTTGCGGGCATATTGCACATCGAGCGCCTTGCGCTCATCGGCCGACATGCCGCCCTTGCTGCCGCGCTTGCTCACCTGCCACAGGCCTGTGATGCCCGCCGGGGCCAAAAACCGGGCCGCCGACTGGTCGTTGGTCAGCTTCTCGGCTTCGTAAAGCGGCAGCGGCCGGTTGCCCACCAGGCTCATGTCGCCAATCAGCACGTTGAACAGCTGGGGCAGCTCGTCGATGCTGGTGTTGCGCAAAAAGGCGCCCACCCGCGTCACCCGTGGGTCGTTCACAATCTTGATAAACGTGGCTTCCTCGCCGGCGCGGCGCAGCAGGCGGTGGCGCTGCTCGCACACCAGCTGGCCCTGCTTATCAATAAGTTGGCCCCGGCACTGGCCCCCGCAGGCGCAGTCGCTGGCGGTGAGTGCGGCGGCCGGCGCCTGGTACTGGTTCTGGCCCTTCATGGCCGCCAGCAGCTGGTCGGCATTGGGGCGCATCGAGCGAAACTTCCAGAAGCGGAAGATGCGGTAGTTGGTGCCCACGCGGTACGAGTAGTAAAGCACCGGCCCCGGCGACTCCAGCCAGATGAGCAGCGCCACCACTGCCAGCAGCGGCAGCAGCACCAGCAGTATCAGCCCGGCCACCGTCATGTCGAACAGGCGCTTGGTTACCGGCATCTTAAAGGCCTTGGCCGGCGCGGCCGCCGCGGGCACCGCGCGCCGGCGGGGCTGGCGCAGCAGCCACTTGGGTAACCTGGTAAATAAAGGCGCGGGGTACTGGCCCGTCAAAGAACGGTTGTTTACAGTTGCTTCCATAAAAAAGGGTAGAGACGCGTAAATAATTGATAGCCAAAAAGTAATGCCTGGTAGCTACGCGCTCACCCTGGCCATTACCTTCTGAATTCTGATTTCCAGCTCTTCGGGGTTAAAGGGCTTCACGAGGTAGTCGTCGGCCCCTGCCTTGAGGCAGATAATCTTTTTGCTGGTTTCGTCGGTGCCCGACAGTACCAGCAGGGGCACGTTCTCGTGCATGGGCAGCGCCCGCAGCTGCCGAATAAAGTCGAGGCCGTTCATAACGGGCATCTCGTAGTCGGCCACAATGGCATCGGCTAAGTAGCCTTGATTCAGCCAGTTGAGTGCTTCCTGGCCATTAGCGGTGAGCACTACCTCGTACTCGCTGGCAAAATAATGCTCTAAAATCAGCCGGATAGCGGGCTCATCATCGATGATGAGCAACGTCTTTTTAAGGTTGTACATAGAAGTGGTGCATTGGGTAAGACTAAGTGAGCAATCAAGGGGAGCGGAGAGAGATTAAGCGGTGCTCTTAGAGCTAAAAGCCCGCTGTTGGTAGGCGCACTAGCGTTAAAAAACCACCTGCCAAAGCCAGCTTTAGCAGGCACCAAGAGGTAAGCCACCCAAAATGGCGGCACTACCAAAAGCAATCGGGAATGGGTGGGAGAGGAAGGCAGTTACTCGGGCCCCGCCAGCCGCAAAGGCTTGGAGACCAACCAAGTACTATCTGCCCTAGAGGCAAGTAGCAGAAGGGCATCGCAAACAGGTTAACTGTTAGTAGTAATCGATGTGGAAGATACGTGCCACCCTAATAAGTTGGACCAGTGGAATTATCTAAAATAGTGAAATGGCTGAGCTTATTTTTTTCCTATAAATTGTACAAATTGATGTTTTAATAATGCCACTAAGTTGGTGCCTTGTATGGCTGGGTAACACTACGATAAAGTGCCAATTATTCTTGAAATAAGCACGTATAAGGCCCTGGCTTACGTTATTTCTGGGTTGTCTGGCTTAAGTCGTCCCCGAATGCATCCACCATTTGGTTGGTAATCAGGCGCAGAGGGCGAAGCAGGTTGAATAGGATTTCACTGGTTGGATTTTTTTTCAAAATACCTTCGATTTTTTTTGCGTAGTGCAGCGCTTCCCCAATCTGGAAGTTGCCGTAGGTTGATTTCAGGCTGTGGCTGAGCTGTATAGCAATTTCCCAGTCCTGGCCGGCCACGGCGGCCTCCAGCAGCCCCAGCTGCCCCGGCACGGTATCGACAAAAAGCTGCTGCATCTTGCGAATGAAGGTGGCATCGTGGGCCAGCTTGCCCAGGCCCGCAAAGCCGTAGCTGGGGGGCGCGGCGGCCGGGGGCGCGGCCGCCGTGGGGGTGGCCCGCACGGCGCGCCCGCTGCCGTAGGCAATGGCCAGGTAGAGGCTGTTTTCGTGGTAGGGCTTCACCAGCCAGTCGCTGAAGCCGGCCGCGGCGTAGCCGTCTACCTCCGTCTTCAAGGCATTGGCCGTGAGCGCGATAATGGGCTGGTGCTGGTTGGGGCCGGGCGTGTTGCGCAGCCGGGCCGTGGCTTGCAGGCCGTTGAGGCGGGGCATCTGGATGTCCATCAGCACCAGGTCGTAGGGGGTGGTGAGGGCCAGCTCCAGGGCCTGCTCGCCGTCGGCGGCCACGGCGGTGGTTACTTCCCAGGCTTGCAGCAGCGAGCAGGCCAGCAGGGTGTTCACGGCGTTGTCCTCCACCAGCAGCACGCGCAGGCCGCGCAGCAGGCCGGGGGCCACGGGGGCCACCTCGGCGGCGGCCAGGGCTTGCTCGCTCACGGGGTAGGGCAGGCTGAAAAAGAAGCGGCTGCCGCGCCCCGGCTGGCTGTCGAGCCAGATGCGCCCGCCCTGCAAGGCCACCAGCCGCTGGCAGATAGCCAGCCCCAGCCCCGTGCCCCCGTAGAGGCGCGTGGTGCTGCTGGCCGCCTGCCCAAAGCTGCGAAATATCTGCTCAAACTTGTCGGCCGCAATGCCGATGCCCGTGTCGGCCACGCCAAACTCCAGGTGCACCTGCCCGCCTTCGTAGCTGCTCACGGCCACGGTCACCGTAATCTCGCCGGTGTGGGTGAACTTTATCGCGTTGTTAATCAAATTGATAAGTACCTGGCCCAGGCGGTTGGCGTCGCCCACCACCACGGGCAGCGGGGTGGGCGGCAGCACCACGTGCACCCGCAGGCCCTTGGCCTCGGCGGCAAAGGCCACGGTGCGCACGGCCCGCTGCACGGCCGCCTCCACCGTGAAGGGCAGCGCCTCCAGGTCGATGGTGCCCGACTCGATTTTGGCAAAGTCGAGGATGTCGTTGATGATAACCAGCAGGCCTTCGGCACTCGTCACAATGCTGTCGAGGTAGTGCGGATACTCGGCGGGCTGGGCAGTTTTTTGCAGCAGCCGCGCCAGGCCAATGATGCCGTTGAGGGGCGTCCGAATCTCGTGGCTCATATTGGCCAAAAACGCCTCCTTGGCCCGCACCGACTCTTCGGCCGCCACGCGGGCTTGGTTAAGGGCCAGGCTATGCACCTGCTGGGCCTGCTTTTCGGTGGCTAGCTGGTGCTCGAGCCGGGCCACCTGGGCGCGCAGCGCCTGCAGCTCGGTGGGCGCGGCGGGCTGCGCCGCTGCAGTGGGTACGGGGTCCATAGGTAATAAAAGAAGTAGCGGCTGACAGTCGCCGTAGAACAGAGTAACGCGCTCGCCACAAGGCAATTAAATGGATAGTTCTGGCCCCGGCCAAAATCATTGCCGCGCGGGGGCCCGGCCGGCCAGCCCGGCCCGCGTGCCCGGATTTTGGAGTCAGGCTAGCAACCAAAGCAAGTCGTTTTTGCTAAGTAAAAATCAGACTTAAAACAAGATTAAGTAGGATTTAGCAAGCTAAATCAGCGAAGAAAAATAAAAAAATAGTGGTAGCTTATTCATCAAACGCACATTCTCAGCTTTTTTGAACTTTTTTTCACAAGGTGAAAATCCGGCTGTAAAAAGCTGCACGTAAATAAAATACCCTCACCGGAACAGGCTGCCTGGCTACGTGGAGAGGGTCCGCCGGCCCGGCAGCTGTTCTACCTCCTATTCCTTTTCCTATTTCAAGAACTCTACATGAAGCATCAAGTATTTGCTGCCGTCCTGCTGGCCGGCCTCAAGGCCAGTGTGTCGTATGCGCAGGCTACCGTAGACCCCGCTTTGCGCGCCGCCTTGCGTACCAACCCCACCGCGCAGGTAGTGGTTACGTTTACCGGGGCGGGCGCGCCGCAGTTTTCGCAGCTTAGCCTGCTGCAGCGGCTGGGCATCACGCGGGGCATCACCATGCGGGCGCTGCCGGTGGCGGGCGTTATTGCCACGGCCGCCCAGGTAGACGCCCTGGCCAAGGACCCGGCCGTGCGTTCGCTCTATAGCAACAAGCAGCTCGACTACTACAACTACGAAGACACGTACCTGACGGGCGTGAAGAAGCTGCGCGGCGACAAAGACCTGACGGCCCGCAACCACGGCACGCCCGTATCGGGCCGGGGCATTGGCGTGCTCATCAACGACAGCGGCGTCGATGGCACCCACGACGATATTAAGTTTGGCACTCACCTGGTGCAGAACACGTTGGGCTCGACCAACCTCAGCAACCTGAATGCCATGTTGCCCGTGACCTACGTGGAGGGCGTGCCCAACACCGACAGCAACTCGGGCCACGGTACGCACTGCGCCGGCACGGTGGGCGGCAACGGGGCGCGCTCCGGCGGCAAGTACGAGGGCGTGGCGCCGGGCGCGTCGCTGCTGGGCTACGGCTCGGGGGCCGCGCTGCTGGTGCTCGATGCCATCGGGGGCTTCGACTATGCCCTCACGCACCAGTACCAGTACAACATCCGGGTTATCAGCAACTCGTTTGGCAGCTCGGGCGATTTTAGCCCCGATGACCCTATCAACGTGGTTACCAAGAAGGTATACGACCGCGGCATCGTGGTGGTGTTTGCCGCCGGCAACGAGGGGCCGGGCTCCGACACGCACAACCCCTACGCCATAGCCCCCTGGACCATCTCGGTGGGGGCGGGCGACCGCAACGGCCTGCTGGCCGATTTTTCTTCGCGCGGGGTGCGCGGCGAGCAGGGCACGTTTGTGGTCGACGGCGAAACCTGGACCTATAAGAACGAGCCCGTTATCGTGGCTCCCGGCGTAGATGTGGTGTCGACCCGCGCCATTGCGCCGGTAGCCACGCTGGGCATCCAGACCGATGCGGCCGTGCTGACCCCGGCCGAAATCCCGTTCTACACCCACAGCAGCGGCACTTCCATGGCTACGCCGCACACGGCGGGCATTGTGGCGCTCATCCTGGAAGCCAAGCCGTCGCTCTCGCCGGCCCAGGTAAAGGAAATCTTGCAAAAAACGGCCACCAACATGCCCGGCCGCGAGTCGTGGGAAGTGGGCGCGGGTTACGTAAACGCGTATGCCGCAGTGGATTACGCGTTTCGCGCGCCGGCGTTTGGCTCGACGGTGAACGCCGCCCGCCGCTTCAATAGCAGCGTGGATGCCAAAACGACCAACATCCCGTTTGTGGTGAACTACAACCCGGCCCTCACGGCCGCCAACCAGTTTGCCTTCACCGTGGGCGCGGGCACCAACAGCCTGGAGGCCAAGTGCACGTCGGCGGGCCTGCTGGGCGAAACCGGCAACCCCACCAACCTCATCCTCACCGACCCGGCCGGGGTGGAGTACCGCTCGGGCACGCCGGTCACCTTCACGCTCAGCACCGACCGCAGCGTGGCCGTGGCTGCCCCCGTGGCCGGCACCTGGACCCTGAAAATAGACGGCCTGCGCGGCGTAGCGGTGCCCGAGGAAATACCGGGCAACATCCTGCTGCTGACGGCTGCCGGCACCACCAACCTCAACGACATCAAGGGTCACCCGGCCGAGGCCGCCATCAAACTGGCCGTTACCGAGCGCCTGGTTGATGGCCTGCCCAACGGCTACCAGCCCAACGCCAACCTCACGCGCATTCAGTTGGCCGACTACCTGCTCATGGGGCAGGGCGTGCGGCAGTCGCTGCCGGTGGCCGGCACCTTTTCCTTCCGCGATGTAGCGGGCACCGATGTGCTGCTGAGCGAGGCCGTAACGGCCAAGGGCGCCGCCCTGCGCGACCGCTACTACCAGAACAACGGCCTGATGCGGCCCACCGCCGCCGGCACCTTCGCCCCCAAAGGCCTGGTGAGCCGCGCCGAGCTGGCCTACTCGCTGGTGCAGGGCCTGGGCTTTCAGGCGCAGGCCGTGGCCCGCACGGGCCAGGCCGTAACGGTGACGGCCAACGGCCAGAAAGTAGCTATTGATGATGCCGCCGCCATTCCGGCCGGCCTCGAAGGCTACGTGAGCGTGGCCCTGGAGCTGAACCTGATAAACGCCTTCTACAACGTGGTGCAGGGCCCCTACGACCTGCAGCCCACGCTGCACGCTACCTTTAGCCCAGCCCAGAACGTGACGCGGGGCGACTTTGCCGTTATCGTGAGCCGCACTTTTGCGCCCTACAACGCCCTCACGCAGCCGGCCGCTGCCGCCGCCCGCACCAGTGGCACCGCCGCGCCGGCTGCCTTGGCCCCGGCCGCCGGCACCGAGGCTACCTCCGCCTACCCCAACCCCTTCAGCGGGAGCACCACCCTCAGCTACTACCTGGCCCAGGACGGCCCGGTGAGCGTGGAGGTGTATAATACCCTGGGCAGCAAGGTGCGCACCCTGGTGGCCGGCACCGAAGCCGCCGGCGGCCACGAAGTAAAATTCAACGCCGGCGACCTCGCCCGCGGGGCCTACCTCTTCCGGGTAAAAACCGGCGAAGCCGTGGTGACTAAGCGGTTGGTTATTGAGTAGGTTATCAAGTAGATACCGCTAAAAAAGGCGGCTTGCTCATTAGGAGCAAGCCGCCTTTTTGGTGCTTGGCCGCGCTAGCGGGCGCCTCACCCCCCGGCCCCCTCTCCGAAAAGGAGAGGGGGAGCCAGTCGACCGCGCAGAGCCGGTGTCCCCTCTCCTTTTCGGAGAGGGGGTCAGGGGGTGAGGCGCCCGCCTGAACAACTTTGCCCACACCACTCGCTACCTACCGCACGCGCACCACGCCGGCCCCGTTATACGAGTGATATTCCGCATTATACATGGCATCGGCACTCACCGGGCCCAGCTTGAAGGTGCCTTTGCTCACGGCCCGCACCAGGTAGTAGAACACCTTGGGCCGGGTGGTGGCGGTGGTGAAAAGGTTGAGGCGGTCGTCGCGCACGTCGAGGTAGTCGGGCTGGGCGGCGTTGGCCACGAAAGCGATTTCGCGGGTCACGCCCAGGCGTGGGTTCTCTATTTCGAGGCCGGCGGGCAGCAGGTCGGTGAGGGCCACGTTCTTGACTTCGCCGGCCGCTTCGGCGGCTTGCAGCGTCAGCTTCACCACCACCAAGTCGTTCTGCCGGATGCCGGCCGCGCCCACTGGCTGCCCGGTGCGGGTCAGAAACTGGCGGCGCACCTTCAGGTAGCTGTCTTCTTCCAGCACCCGGCCGCCGGCCGAGATGCCTTCGGCCTCCCAGAAGTAATAGAGCGCACCCGCGCCGCTGGCTTTTATAGAGATTTTATGGTTGGCTACATTGTTCACCGTGAGGTCTTTGCCGTCGAACTTGCCGATTTCCTTGCCGTCGGCCAGCAGCGTGGCTACGGCCGTGCTGGCCTGGCTTTTGCGGGCAATTTTGCCCAGCGCCAGCAGGCCGAAGGCGCGCTCCTGGGTGTTGAGGTAGGGCGCCACGCGCAGTTGCCGGCTCAGCTGCCGGGCTATGCTGGCTACCTGCGGGTTGGTGGGGTCGGCTTCCAGCAAGGCATTGAGGGCCAGGGCTTCATCGCGGATGGGCGAGGAGAACGAGTCGCCCAGCTGGCGGCCCGACTTCTCGGGGGTGAACTGGGTAGGCAGCACCTCGCGGAAAGCCCGCTGCTGGCCGCCCAGCGCGTAGGTGCAGGCCAGCAGGAAGCGCGCATCGGGCGTGAGCAGGGGGCGGTTGGCCTTGTAGTAGTTGAGGGCCACGGCGTCCTGGCGGCCGGCCAGGGCCAGCACGTAGAGCGAGTACGTGATTTCGCGCTTGGCGATGATGCGCTGGCGGGCCAGCCCATCGACCGTGAAGTACTGGTAAGGCTCGGTTTCGCGCTTCTTGAGGCGGAACTGTAAGTAAGTTAGTACCTTATTCAAGGTGCTCTGGTTCACGGCAAAACCGGCCTGCTTGGCTTCGAGCAGGAAGTGGGCGGCGTAGGCGGTGGCCCACCAGTTGTCGTAGTCGCCGCCTGGCCAGTAGCTCAGGCTGCCGTTGTAGAGCTGCATCGACTCTATTTTGCGGATGGCCTCCTGCACGTTGTAGTTGGGGTTGTAGCGCTGGGGCCTGCGGCCGGTGCCCGTTTTCTGGGCCAGCGAGGCCGCCAAATCACCGAAATACAGCTGCGGAAACGCGGCCGACACGGTTTGCTCCAGGCAACCGTAGGGGTATTCGAGCAGGTAGCTCAGGTCCTTGGAAAACTGCGTGAGCGGCGAGCGGCTCAGCATCAGCCGCGAGCGTTGGCCGGCGGGCAGGAAGTCGGTGCGCAGGTTGAGCGCGGCGGGCACGCTGGCCGTGGCCTCGCCGCTGCCCGTGCGCTTTTCGAGCGGCGCGGCCGGGCGGATGGGGAGTTCAATAATTTCATGCCCACTTGTTGTTGAAGCGTCTCTTTTACCAAGTTCTTCATAGTAGACCCGAGAGTGTATGAACACAGTCCCAACCTGCTTTGCAACCACACTAAATACCACTCTGTGCTCACTGCCAGGGATTAACCTGATGCCCGAAGATGGATTGGTAGTGTTCTTAAAGTCTTTACTTTGACTGAGTACGACCTCGCTTTTGCCGTTTATAAGAACGGTAGCTAGTGGACTGCCTTTAACAACATCGAACTTATCTCCTGTGGCTTGAGCCAATAAATCAACTCTGCCGATTATTACACTCTTCGTAGTATTCGTCAGCGTGACCGGCACATCAATCGTGTCGCCAGGGCTCATAAATCGCGGTAGCGCCGTGCTAATCACCACTGGGTCAGCCACCTTCATTGTCTGCTCGGCATTGCCGAAAGCGTCGTCTTTATACGCCACGGCCATCACGCGCAGCGCGCCGCTAAACTGCGGCACCCGCACTTTGTAGCGCACGATGCCCGAGCCATCGGCAGTCAAAATGCCGCTCCACTTGGCCACGAGCTTCACGCGGCGGCTGGGCACGGGCGAGGTGCGCTTGGCCATGTCGGCCGCGTCGCCGCCGCTGCTGCTGCTGCCCAGCTCGGGCAGCAGGAAGGGGTAGATATCGAAGGCAGTGACTTCGAGCGCTCGCTTCTGGTAGAAGTAACCGTAGGGGTCGGGTGTCTGGTAGTTTTTGCGCTGCAAAATGCCCTCATCCACCACCGCCAGGGTCACCTGGGCGCGGGGTGCCGTGCGCACCTCTATGGTCTGGAAGGTTTGCGAGCGGCTCAGGGCGGCCACTTTCAGGGCTACGGGCAGGTGGGTGCTGGGCTTCTCCACCGTGAGCGGCACGAAGCCGCGGGCCACGGTGAGCGGCAGCGAATTATCAGTAATGGGCCGGATGGCGGTGGCCGTGATGTAGACGTTGGGCGCGTAGCCCGCGCGGATGGGCACGCGCACCTTGGCCGATTTCTGGTCGGTGTCGACGTAGAAATGCTCCAGCACGCGGTTGCGCTCCACCGTCACGAGCACCCGGCCGGGGAAGGGCGTTTTGAGCAGCAGCTGAGCTGTTTCGCCCGGCTCGTACTTGGGCTTATCGGCCTCGATGGTCACTTCGCCCTCGTTGTTGACCTCGAAGGAGTTGCCGGCCGTGTCGCCGCTGCCGTAGGCGTAGAAGTGGGCCGCCACGTAGGTGCCCGCGCCGGGCCGCGCCAGCCGGATTTCGTACTCGCCCGAGTAAGTGGGCGTAAACGTGAGCGCGCTATTCGCGTCTACCGTAAGCGCCTGATTTTGCAGCACTTGCTCGCGCTTCTGCGAGTTATAAACCAGGCGCCCGCCCTGACGCTCCAGCACGGTTTCCCAAAGTAGCCGTACTATTTGCACCTGCGCCTCGGCCTGCGTGGGCCGCCCGGCCGGCGTGAGGGCCGCCAGCTTCAGGTGCAGCTCCTGGCGGGTGTTCACCAGGTCGCGCACCTGCTGAATACCGAACATTACGGCCTGCGTTTGCACCTCGAAGGTGGCCAGGCGGTTCACCGGCCGGCCCGTTTCGTCAAACAGCGTGGCGAAGGCCACGCCCTCCAGCGTGCCAAGGTCGCGCACGTCGGGCAGGGCGTAGGCGGCGGTGCCGCGCCCGGTGGCGTCGGTTTCGCCCTGGCGCACCTCCTTCTGGAAGCGCTCGGCAATGCCCGACACCATGGCGGCGCTGCGCCCCGTGCCGCTGCGCAGGGCAAACGAATAGTCGTCGTATTTCGGGGCCGAAAAGAATTTTTCCTTCAGCGAAAACTCCACTTCAAACTTGCGCCCGGCGGCCGGCGGCCCAAACAAATTCTGGGCCTGCACGGTGGCCGTCACGGTCTGGCCCGAGCGCAGCACGGCGGGCGCGGCGGCCACGCTCACCTTCAGCCGGTCGGGGATAAACTCTTCTACACTAATGGCTTGCGAGGTGAGCAGCACGTCGTTGCCGGTCAGCACTTCCAGCGAGTACAGCCCCGTCATCACGGTGGCGGGCAGGATGAAGCGCGACTCCACCGCGCCGGTGGCGCTCAGCTTCTCGCCCAGGCTGGCGTATTCCTTGCCGGTGGGCAGCAGCAGGCGCACCTTCACGGGCAGGCCGGCGGGCGGGGTGTGCCAATCGTCGGTGCGCACCACCACGTTGGTGTGAATGGTGTCGCCGGGCCGGTACAGGTCACGGTCGCCGTACAGAAACGCCTGGTAGTGCGCCGCGTTGCTAGTCAGCCCGCCCACCTCGAAGCGGGAGGTTTCGACCCGGCTTTTGGGCAAACTCAGGAAGGTGAAGTCGCTGCCCTGGGTGGCCGTTATCATGCCCAGCTTGAGGCGGCTGCCAGCCACGCTGTCGAAGCGGGCCACGCCCTGGCCGTTGGTGGTGGCGGTGCCCATCACCTGGTTGCTGGTGCTGATGAAGCGCACCGTGGCCCCAGGCACCGGCCGCGCCGTGCGCAGCGAATTCAGAAATACAACCGCCTCGCCGCTAGCGTTTTGCTTGGCAATCACGCCGAGGTCGGTGAAGGTCACCAGCTTTTCTTCGCGCAGCCACAGGTGCTCGGTGTCCTGCACGCGCACCACGTACAGCCCTTTGAGCGGCGCGCTGAATTCCAGGTATTTGAGGTTGAAATTGAGCAGGTGCATCCCGTTGGCCTTGGCCAGGCCGGCCGTGGCGTAGGTACGGGTAAAAAGCACGTCGCCCCGGTTTTCAAGCTCGTAGTACTGGTAGCTGTGGTCCACGTATTCGCCGTCGCTTTCCTCGCCGCCGCCTTCGCCTTCCTCATCGCCGCCATCCGAGCCGTACTGCCGGTCGCCGCGCAGCACTTCCTGAATGTTGCTGGCGTAAATCTTGGCCACCGTCACCTGCACGTTGGCCACCTCGTTGAGGCGCAGGCCCAGGTTGCGGTTACCCATTGCATTGAGGTACAAGGCCTTATCGGTGCTGGCAAAGCTGATGCTCGGCTCGCTGTTACCAAAGCTCACGCTCTGGTTGAAGGCCTCCGTGAGCTGCCCGCCCAGCGCCCCGTGTAGGCCCGAAGTAATAGTAACCTGGTAATCCTTGCCCACCTCAAAGCCGCCGCGCAGCAGCAGGCCGCTTTCCAGCGCCTCAATCTCGTAGGGCACCGAAGGCGACACGCTCAAAAGCGGCTGAATATCAGCCACCGACACCGGCTGGTTGGTAAGAATAGTGACCACGGCCTGGCCGTTGAGCACCTGGCCAGTCAGCTCGCGCACTTGCAGGGTTTGCTGGTTGGGCACCTCGGTGTCGGCTTGCAGCGGGCCGGTGGTGGGCTGGCTGCCGGCCACGGCGGGCAGGCCGCCGGCTACCTCAAAGTGCAGCGGCTGGTTGGCATCCACTTCCTGGGTGATGGTAAGGGCCAGCGCGCGGCCGGGCTCGGCGGCGGTGAGGGCGAAGGCCACCGGCCGCCCGCTCTGGCTCAGGTGCAGGCGCGGCCGCAGGTCGGCGGGCCGCACGGCGTAGTTGAACAGCACGTTGGCGCGCAGCTCGGCGGTGCCCGCCGCCCGGCCGCTGCGCCCGTAAAACACCTGCGCGCCCTTCAGCTCCAGAAACGGCGTGTGAAACCTGGTGCGGCTCAGCGTGAGCTTCTGCTTGCCCGAGGGCAGCGTGGCGCTCCGCAAGTTGGCCGAAAACGCCGTGCTCGGCCGAAACGGCTCCAGGGGCGAAAACACCAGCTCGCGCCCGTCGTTGGTCCACTTAAACTTGCCCTTGATGGCCGGCTCAAACGCCACGTAGCGCGTAGTGTCCCAGCGGTTTACCTGGCTGGCGTTTACTACCGGCTCGTCGAAGTTGAAGACGATATTCTGGTTGGGGTCAATTTCTTCGCCCGCGGCCTGGGTCACGGCATCGGCCTGCGCGTGGTCGGGTTTTTTAGAGCAGGAAGTGGCGAGTAAAGCCAAAAATAGCAACGGCAGCCGGCAGCGTTGGCGCATAAAGGGGCAGGAAATAAGCAGGGCGGGAAAGGTAGCTAAAAAACCTCCCAGGCCCGCTACTTACCCCCGGCCAACGGGCTGCCGCAGTTGCGCAAATAGCTCGTGGCAGGTGTGCTCCACGGCCCCGCGCACGGCTTGCTTGTACTGGCGCTTGCGCAGGGTGCGGGCCCGGTGGTTGGATTTGATGCTCTCAATAGGTTTTTCGGGGGCCGGAATAGCCAGCAAAAACAGCTTGCCGGCCGTCTTTACGCCGCCCAGCTGCTCCCATAAAGCGTTGTAATCAAAGCAGTTGCCAGCCCCAATGCTCAGCTTCTCCTCGTTGCTAATGCCGGCCGCGCGCCCAATGCGCAGGGCGGCGGCCAGGCCGTAGGCCGCATTCACGAGCAGCGCTGCGGGCGCAATATCGAGCAGCACCTTGGTGGCGTGCTTGTGCAGCGCCGCCTGGCGGGTGCCCTGCACCTGGCCCATCAGCAGGGTTTGCCCGCCGCTGTAACCCACCAGCTGGCCGGGCACAATCACAAACGACACCACTTGTAGCAGCACATCGTTGAGCAGCAAGCTGAGCGAGAGCTCGCCCTCAAACCCCACCAGGGCCGGGTACGAGAGCACAACGGCAAACGTGTCGGGCCCGTGCTGCGCCTGCCACACCACCGGTTTGGTGGCCACCAGCTCAAAAAAGCCCGCCCCCACGCTGGCGACCAAAAATTGGTAGTGGTTGAGAATGGCCGCCAGCCGCGTGGTGCGCGAAAAGCTCGCCGCCGTGTAGCGCGACAAATACTTGTAGGAAAAGCGTGGCTGACGCTCCAGCAGCGCGGCCAGGGGCAGCGTAAGGGTCAGGTGCCTGACGCGCCTAAAATCAGCATAATCCCATAAGGTCTGAATACTGCGAATGGTGTGCTTGGCGGCCAGCAACGCCGGCTGCTTGAGTAAATGACGCATGTAGTCAGGCAGTTGCGTCATAATACTATACAGAATAGAGCAGTAATAGTTGGCTATGCATAGCTGAGAAAAATAATCTTGCGAAGAAATTATTAGACAAAAGTTATAAACGGCAAACCTACGCGTCAGAACTAAGGTGCTGGCGATAGGCAGATTATTTTTTTGCTATCTTTTGCAAAGCGGGTAAGCAAGCTGTTTTGCTAGGCGATTGCTGCCGCGTTTTAAAGGGATGGCCGCGCGTGGTGTTCTTTTGCAGGGGCTCGGCCGTGGGGCCGTTTTAATCCGTATGCTGTCCCATCCGCACGAAGTGTTTTTAGAAGTGGCTCAGCGCCTGAGCTTTACCAAGGCCGGGCAGGCGCTGTTCATCAGCCAGTCGGCCGTGAGCAAGCAGGTGAAAGCCTTGGAAGAGTACTACAAAACCGGCCTTTTTGAGCGGCTGGGCAGCAGCGTGCAGCTCACGCCGGCCGGCCAGAAGCTGTATTATAAGCTATTGCAGGCCAAGCAGTTGCAGCAAGAGCTGCAGCAGGAGATGAGCGAGCTAAGCCCGGCTTTTGCCCCGGCCGTGCACCTGCTCATCGGGGCCAGCACCACCATCTCGCTCTACGTGCTGCCGGTGGTGGTGGCGGCCTACCTGCGGCAGCACCCGCAGCACCAGCTTAGCCTCAAAAACCGCAACAGCGACAACATCCTGCGGGCCCTGCTCGACCACGAGATTGAGCTGGGCATCATCGAGGGCATCCACAAAGTCAGCAACGTCACCTATACGCCGCTGCTCACCGATGAGGTGGTGGCGGTGTGCGCCGCCGACAACCCGCTGGCCGGCCGCGAGCTGGTAGTGAGCGACTTGCTCAGTATTCCGCTGGCCTTGCGCGAGGTGGGCTCAGGCACGCTGGCGGTGCTGGAAGAGGCCCTGGCCAAGCACCAGCTGCGGCTGGCCGCGCTGCCGGTGCGCGTGCGCCTGGGCGGCACCGAAGCCCTCAAAAACTTCGTGCGCGTGGAGGCTACCTGCCTGGCCTTTTTGCCCCGGCAGGCCGTGATTAAAGAGCTGGCCAGCGGCGAGCTTAAGCAAGTAATAATTAAGGCTTTGCACCTGCAAAGGCAGTTTAGCTTCATTCAGCGGCGGGGCACGGAAAACAACGGACCGTACCGCGATTTTCTGCGCTTCACGCAGCGCTATTATTCCGATAGGGAATAGGCTATGCGAAAACACCATTTCGCGCAGGCATAGCAAGCCGCATCGGGCGACCTGACCTTTGCCCCATGAACCAAGTAGCCACGCAGCCTCTCTCGTGGGTGCACGCTCTGCACTGCGCCCAGTGCGGCGCCGAGTATTCAGCCTTCGAGCTGCAGGCGGTGTCGGCCTGCTGCCAGCAGCCACTACTAGCGGCCTACGACCTGCCCGCGCCGCTAAGCCGCGAAGCGGGCATCGACCGGGCCGACGGCTCGATGTGGCGCTACGGCGCCCTATTGCCCCTGCTCGACGAGGCCAACAAAGTGACCCTGGGCGAGGGTATGACGCCGCTATTGGCGCTGCCCCAGCTGGCGGCGCGCTACGGCTTGCAGTCGCTCACCCTCAAGGACGAAGGCCAGAACCCTACCGGCTCCTTTAAGGCGCGGGGCCTGAGCATGGCCATTTCCAAGGCCAAGGAGCTGGGCATCAGGGGCTGCATCATTCCCACGGCGGGCAACGCGGGCGTGGCCATGGCCGCCTACTGCGCCCGCGGCGGCCTGGCCGCCACTGTGGTCATGCCGCGCCACACGCCCGCGGCCTTCAAGGAAGAATGCTACTGGTATGGCGCTCAGGTTGAGCTGGTTGACGGCCTCATCAACGACTGCGCGGCCCGCGTGCGCCAGCTCAACGCCGGCGGCGAGCTGCTCGATATTTCGACCCTCAAGGAGCCCTACCGGCTGGAGGGCAAGAAAACGATGGGCTACGAAATTGCCGAGCAGCTCGGTTGGCAGCTGCCCGAGGTGCTGCTGTACCCGGCCGGCGGCGGCACCGGCCTCATCGGCATCTGGAAGGCCTTTCAGGAAATGAAAGCCTTGGGCTGGCTGGCCCCCGAAACCAAGCTGCCCCGCATGGTGGCCGTGCAGGCCCAAAACTGCTGCCCCCTGCTCGAAACCTACCTCGGCCACCAGGCCAACTGCCACGCCTACACCGGCCGCCCCACCCTGGCCAACGGCCTGGCCGTGCCCCGCCCCCTGGGCGAGCCCCTGATGCTGAACGTGTTGCGCGAGTCGCAGGGCACCGTAGTGGCCATCAGCGAAGAAGGCATGCTGGAGGGCATGCGCGAACTGGGCCGGCACGAGGGCCTCTTCGTGGCCCCCGAAGGCGCGGCCGTGTGGATGGCCGCCCGCCAGCTGCTGGCCACCGGCTGGCTGCGCGCCGACGAGCGCATCCTGCTCCTCAACACCGGCAACGGCCAGAAATACATGAGCAACGTGGCTGGCAGCTGGTAATGGTTAATGATTAATGGTTAATGGTGTTTTGGCTTCCTGAACGTCATTAACCATTAACCATTAACCATTAATCATTATCCCAGACCTTTGCGCCATGCGCATTCTGCACGTTTTGTCCGCTAACTTCTTTGCTGGCTCCGTGGCCTACGCCGTGGCCCTGGCCGAGGCCCACCACCGCGCGGGCCACCAGGTATGGCTGGCCTCCGATGCGGCGGCCCTGCCCACGGTGGCCGCGCAGGTGCAGCTGCCCATCAGCCAGCGTAGCTACGGCCAACGGCTGCGCAACATTCAGGCGCTGCGCCAGCTGGTGCGCGCGCAGCGCATCGACGTGGTGCACGCCCACTCGCGGGCCGCAAGCTGGGTAAGCTATTTTGCTTTGAAGGGGTTGAAGGTACCATTGGTGAGCACCGTGCACGGTCGCCAGCACCTGCACGCATCTACCTCACTATTTGATGTTTATGGGCAAAAGGTAATTGCCATTTGTGAAAACCTGGCCGAGCACCTGCGCGAAGAAGTGAAAATGGCCCCGGCCAAAATCGTGGTAGTGCCGAATGGAATTAATTGGGAATTGGGAATGAGGAATGAAGAATTAGGAATGAAGAATGAAGAATCAGTAAGTGACAATTCTTCATTCTCCATTCCTAATTCCCAATTAACCAGAGTGGCCTTCATCGGCCGCTTCAACGGGCCCAAGGGCGAGCGGGCGGCCGCCCTGCTCCAACACGTGTTTCCTCCCCTGCTGCAGGAGTTTGCGCAGCTGCGCGTGGCCCTCATCGGCGGCGAGCTAGCGCAGTTGCCCGAAGCCGGCAAAACGGCCCTGGCGCAGCTCCAGAGCCAGTACGGCGCGCGCGTGGAAGTCGTCGGCTTCACCGACGACGTGGCGGGCTGGCTGCGCCGCACCGACCTGGCCATCGGGGCCGGGCGCGTGGCCATGGAGGCGCTGGGCGAGGGCCGCGCCGTGCTGGCGCTGGGCGAAGCGAGCTACGCTGGCCCCGTCACGCCCGAGAATTACGCGGCCGTGGCGGCCTCCAACTTTGGCGACATTCTGCCCCGGCAGCAGCCCGCGGCGGGGTTTGAAGTGGCCCCGGTGCTGGCCGATGCCCAGGCGTTTTTGCGGCGCCCGCACCGGGTGGCGCCCGCCCTGGCGCAGCGCGTGCGGCGCGACTACGACCTGGCCCGCGTGGCGGCGCGGGTGCTGGCCGTGTACGAGTCGGCGCGCATGGCGCGGGCCGCGCCCGGCTTCCTGCCGGTGCTCATGTACCACAAAATCCCGGATGCGGCCATCGCCACCAAGCACCAGATTTTTGTCACGAAGGAGCATTTTGCCCAGCACCTGGCGTATTTTAAAAGTCATGCTATCAGTCCGATAACGTTTCGCGACTACCAGGATTTTGCCAGTGGGCGGCGGCCGCTGGCCGAGTTTCCGCGCCGGCCCATCGTGCTCACTTTTGACGATGGCTACCTCGATAACTACACCAACCTGCTGCCCCTCATGCAGCAGTATGGCTACCGGGGCGTGCTGTATTTGCTCGGCGATTTTGAGGTGCGCTACAACCAGTGGGAC
>CAXTFI010000029.1:0-32889 GCA_964243255.1 uncultured Hymenobacter sp. | reverse complement strand
GTTTCGTCAATCTGATTCTGCACCGTGCTCAGCAGGCCGGCGTGGTAGCCCAGCTCGCGCAAGAGCTTGTGCAGCAGCGTGGCGCAGGTCGTTTTGCCGTTGGTACCCGTGATGCCCACCAGCGTGAGCTGGCGCGAGGGGTGGCCGTAGAACGCGCTGGCGATGGGCCCGAGCGCGGCGGCGCTGTCGGCTACCTGCACGTAGGTGGTAGCGGGGTTCAGCTCGGCGGGCAGCTCTTCGCAGATGATGACGGCCGCGCCCTGCTGCACCGCCTTTTCGATGAACTTGTGGCCATCGGTGGCGGTGCCGCGCAGGGCGCAGAACAGCACGCCCGGCCCCGCCTGCCGCGAGTCGAGGGTGAGGCCGGCCACGGGCGCGTCGGGGTTGCCGTGCTGGGTGAGCACGTCAAGGTCCGTTAGCAGGGCGAAGAGGGGCAGCGTGCTCATGCGGATTTCTTGATTTTAGTAGCCGATGCGCTCATTTTTGCGGATGAGGCGCCCGACTTGGCAGACGAGGTTCCCGCAGAGGGTGCAGAGGAAGGCGCAGTTCGCTGAGTCGTGCGAATGTCGGGCTTTTTAGCGGCGGCTGGCTTCTTAGGTTTTTCTTTCGGCTTATCGACTGATTGAGAAGGCTTTGGCCCAGACTTAGCCGGCGCGGCTCCAGTATCAGCAGCCGTTTTGGTAACGGTGGTGGTCGGTTTGGCAGCGGCTGGCTTAGTAGCCTTGGGCGCGGCGGGTTTCGCTGCCTTGGTGCGGATGCCGGGCTCGGCCGGAATCAGCAGCGTGTTCTCGGCAATCTCGGTGTGGTCGGGGGCGGGTAGGGCCATGGGCGCGGCGGCCACCAGGGCGGTGGGCGCCAGCACCAGCCCCACTACGAGGCCGCGCCGGGCGGGGTCGCCGGGGGCTACCGACTGCTCGCGCACGCGGCCCGTGCCGCTGGCCTGCACCTTCAGGCCCCGGTTTTCAAGTAAGAACAGGGCATCGCGTAGGGTGAGGCCGCGCACGTCGGGCATCCGGCCGGGGTGAGCCACGCTGGCATCGGGGCGCAGCGACACGGTGCGGGCCACGAAGGCCGTGTCGGCGGTGCGGGCGGCGCGCACCCACTCTTCGCCGCCGGTGGCGTGCGTTTGGCCGGGCAGGCCAATGCGGTCGCACACCAGGGCAATTTCCTGCTGCAAGCCGGCGCGCACCAGCGGCACGGGCGTGCGCCGGGCGGGCACCCGCGCCAGCATGGGCCGCTGGCTGGCCTGGTCGCGGGCCATGCAGCGGTCGGCAATGTCGCGGAACACCGGCGCGGCCACGTCGCCGCCGTAGATGCGGCCCTTGCTCGGCGAGTCAATCACCACAATGCAACTGTACTTGGGCTTGTCGGCCGGGAAAAACCCGCAGAAGCTGGTCGAGTACGTTTTGGTGTACTGGCCGTTCTTAAACTTCCAGGCCGTGCCCGTTTTGCCGGCAATGCTGTAGTCTTTGGGCCGGATGGCCTTGGCCGTGCCTTCCAGCACCACGCCTTCCAGCATGGCGTGCAGCTTGCGCAGCGTGGGCTCCGAGCAGATTTTGGGGTTCAGCACCTGCGTATCGAAGTGCTCCACCACCTGGTCGGCCTGCTTAATCTCGCGCACTATCATGGGGGCCACCTTCACGCCGCCGTTGGCCACGGCGTTGTAGAAGGACAGCGTTTGGAGCGGGGCCAGCTTCAGCTCGTAGCCGATGGCCATGGTCGAAAGCGAGGTGCGGCTCCAGCTGCGGTCGCGCGGGTCCTTCACGTAGGGCAAGGCCTCCCCGTTCATCTGGAAGCCCAGCGGCTTGTCGAGCCCGAAGCGCTTGAGGTAGTCGGTGTAGCGGGTCGGGTTGCCCGAAAAGTGCTCCTGCACCAGCCGCGCCACCCCAATGTTGCTCGATTTCTCAAACACCTGCTGCACCGTGATGCGGCCGTTGGCGTGCGAGTCCGTCTTCACGGCTCCGCCAATGAGCATGCGGCCGGGGCCGGTGTCCACCATATCGTCGAGCTGCAGGCTGGGGTCGGCTTCCATCACGGCCATCATCGAGGCCAGCTTAAAGGTCGAGCCCGGCTCGGTGCGGCCCTGGTCGGCAAAGGCGTAGTTGTAGTCCTCTTTATAGGTGCCGTCGGCCGTTTTGCCGAGGTTGGCCACGGCCTTGATTTCGCCGGTCTTCACCTCCATCAAAATCACGCAGCCGTACTTGGCATCGTTGGCTATCAGGGCTTTGTAGAGGGCGTCTTCGGCGCCGTCCTGCAGGTTGATGTCGAGCGTAGTTTTCACGTCGAAGCCCGGCTGGGGCTTGATTTCGGTGCCGTCGTACACGGGCTTGAGGCCGCCCGGCACGCGCTCAAACAGCGCCTCGCCGGCCCGGCCCGACAGCTTCTGCTGAAACGTGAATTCCAGGCCCGCGCCGTTGTTATCCTCATTCACGAAGCCCACCGTGCGCTGGGCCAGCCCGCCGAAGGGCCGGAAGCGCTTGTCTACCTTCTCAAAAATGACCCCACCCTTGCGCTTGGCCCGGAAGATGGGCCAGCTCGCAAACTCCTTCTTTTCCTGGAAGTTAATCTGCCGCGAGTTCAGCCGGATGTAGCGTACCTCGTGGCCGGCGTGGGCCTCCAGCAGCTTGCGGCGGTATTCCTGCACGCTGCGGTCCTGAAAGAAATGCGCCAGGTGCCAGGCCAGCGAATCCACATTGGCCCGAAACAACCCGTCTTCGACCACCCCAGGGTCCCAGGCCACCCGGTAGAAGGGCAGCGAGGTAGCCATGATGCTCTTGCCATCGTCCGAAAAAATGTTGCCCCGCGTAGCCGGCACCGGCTGGTAGCTGATGCGGCGCTCCTGCTCCAGGGCGCGCCACTTGGCGCCTTCCTGGTACTGGATGCGCGAGATTTTCCAGGCCACGGCGCACGAAAACAGCGCCACCCCCAGAAACGCGAGCCGCACCCGCGTGACGATGGATTTTTTAACGCTGCTTTTCATGGGTCTTGGTACCTTGTTTCTGGTTTCGAGAAGTTCCCTTCGAATTGCTGGCGGATTTCTTGAGAGGCGAACCGTGCGTAACTAATTGGGCCGTTTTAGACTTTTTTATACTCTTTCCGCTGCCAGCGCGAGCGGCTGGCTTTTTACTTCTGGCGCTTAAATCATTGTTTTCCAGGTCACTATCATCGCCAGGAGCACCAGCTTCTTCAGGAGCCACACCGGGTGGCGGCGCGCCCAGCTCGGGTGTATCATCGTCGGACAGGCCCAGCTGCTGGCGGCGGGCCCGGCCCTGGACAGAATCGGCGCGCGCTGAGGCCGTGGAGTCGCGGGCGGCGCGGGCGGCCAGCGTGTCGGCCGTGAGCACGGGCATGGTTTCCAGCTCGGCCTGGTCGAGGCGGCCGGCCGGCACGGCGATGCGGAAGGGCGGCGACGAGCTTTCGACCAGGCCAATGGCCGCTACCTTGCGAGCCACCTCGCTCTGCTTGCTGGCCTCCATGTAGTCGGACGACAGCGTGGTATAGTCGGCGCGCAAGTCTTCGGTTTCCAGCTTGAGCCGCTGAATGTTACGGTTCATGCGGTTGCCGTAGTGCGTGTTGCCGATGTAGAGCAGCGTGAGCAGCATCACGAACAGCATCTTGGGCAGGAAGCGCACCGGCAGGCCCTCCCGAAACAGCCCGTCGAAGCCGGTGAAGCGGTCGAGCAGCGAAAACAAGCTCCAGCCGGTGGCCGACACGCCTTCGTGGCGCTCCCAGGTGGGCGCGGTGAATTCGGCGGCCGGCGTCGGGGTTGGCTTAGCGGCTTTTTTGGGGGCAGCGGGCTGGGGCTCGGCGGCGGGCGCGGGCGCCGCAGCGGGCAGCGGCGCGGCGGCCGTCTCCTCGGGCTGGGGCTCGGGGGCCCGCGGGGGCCGCAGGGTATTGGCGCGGGGCGGGCCGGCCGTGTTAGGACGTATCGTATTACCAGCCATATACTTACGCAGATAATGAGGTTCGGACGCCGATGCGCAGCTTGGCGCTGCGGGCGCGGCTGTTTTCGGCTACTTCCGCGGCTGCGGCCTCGGTGGGCTTGCGCGTGAGGGCCTCGAAAGGCAGGCTCGTGCGCCCGTACAAATCCTTCTCGGCCTGGCCAAAAAACTTCCCCTGGCTGAGAAAATTCTTCACCAGCCGGTCTTCCAGCGAGTGGTAGCTCATGACGACCAGCCGGCCCCCTGGTCGCAGCACCTGGGCCGTTTGGGTCAGCATTTCCTGCAGGGCCGTGAGCTCATCGTTTACCTCAATGCGCAGGGCCTGAAACACTTGCGCCAGGTATTTATTCTCCTTGCCGCGGGCCACCACGGGCTGAATAGCCTGTTTAAGCTCCTGAATGGTGCGCAGCGGGCGCTGGCGGCGGGCCTGCACCACGGTGGCGGCCAGCGTGCGGGCATTGGTCACTTCGCCGTACATGCCGAAGATGCGGTGCAGCGCGGCCTCGTCGTAGTCGTTGAGCACGTCGGCGGCGGTGGCTACGCTGCCGTCCTGCGGGTCCATGCGCATGTCGAGCGGGCCGTCGAAGCGGGTGCTGAAGCCCCGCGCGGCGGTGTCGAACTGGTGCGACGACACGCCCAAATCGGCCAGCAGGCCGTCGACGGGCAGGGCGTCGCGCTGGGTTAGCTCGGCGGTGAGGTGCCGAAAATTGGCCCGGATGAAGGTGAACTGCGGCCGGGCCAGCGCGGCCGACTCGCGCTCGGCGGCCTCATCCTGGTCAAAGCTATATAAATGACCCTCATATAGTTGCTCCAGGATGCGCGCCGAGTGGCCGCCGCCCCCAAACGTGACATCGACGTAGCGGCCGCCGGGCACGAGGTCGAGGCCAGCCAGGCATTCGGCCAGCATCACGGGGCGGTGGTAGGCGGCGTCGTTGGGGTAGGTGCTCATGCGGCCAGGCCGGGCAGCGCCAGCGTTTCGGGGGCGTCCGACAACAGCTTGTCGGACAAGAACTTCTGGGCCAGCTTGGAGAAAGCCTGCTGGTCCTTGATAAGGTGCTCGTCGTAGCGGATAGGGTCCCACACTTCGCAGCGGTTGCCGAGGCCTACGATGACGGCGTCTTTTTCGAGGCCGGCGTAGCGGCGCATGGAGCCCGGCAGGCCAAAGCGACCGATACTGTCGAGCTCCACCTCCGTCATGCCCCGCAAAAAATTGCGCTGGAACTGCCGGTATTCCTCATTAAACTCATCCAGAGCAGTTACTTTGGCATGAATCAGGTCCCAGGCCGAGCGAGGGTAGAGCACCAGGCAGGGCTCAAAACCCCGCACCAGCACCAGCTGGTTGGCGAATGCGTCGGGCAGCGCGCCCTTCACCTTGGCCGGCAGCACCAGCCGCCCCTTAGGGTCGAGCTTGCAGTCATATTCGCCGGACAGGAGCTGTTGCATGAGAGGAAAGGCCCGGCTAGGCAGCAGCCACGGCTTAGGTAACAAAAGTACGAGTGCTTTCAAAAAAGCCACCACTTTCTACCACTTTCTACCACGGGGTTAAAAGTGCTTCTCTGACGTGCAATGGCGGTTTTTGTGAATAATGAAACCTTGTTGCACTGGTAGTACAAGTCGCGTTTCTGTATTTTGCCAAGGTCAGGCGCCTCAAAATTGCAGCGTTAAAAATTTTATTTTAAGCGAAACAATGTTGCATTAATATAAGAAAGCGCAGTGTACTAGGCAGTTGCATACGCCGTTGTTTGGCAAGTTCCCGCAGAGGTGCGCAGACGGTAACGCAGCGAGCCGCAGAGCGCTAAGCGGCTGGATACCAGCCTAGAGCGGTTTCGGGGTGAGTGTAGAGGCTGTTCTGGGGGCGGGGTCTGCTAAGGAGGGCGAGTATACCCACCCGCCCCGAAACCACTCTGGTTTCACTCGCTAGCTACTGCGGCAGCGGCTGCGGGGTGTAGGTGGGCCCGAGGCAGCGGGGGCCCTGAGCGGTCCAGGCCAGGGGGTCGACACAAAGTTGGCGCTCGGTCAGGGCGGCGTTCCAGGCGTGGTACACCAGGTACTCGGTGCGGCCGTCGGGGCTCAGCACGTGCGAGTGGTGGCCGGGGCCGCGCACGTGGCCGGGCACCGAGTGCAGCACCCGCGCCCCGGCGTCGGAGCCCGAGTCGGCGTAGGGGCCCAGGGGGTGGTCGGCCGCGCAGTAATCGACGCCGTAGCGGTCGGTGAGGAAGTTGGCGCCGCTGAAAAAGCAGTAGTATTTGCCGTTGTGGCGGCGCACAAACGGGCCTTCCAGGGTGTGCCACTGGGCAAAGGTGCGGTTGCCGTAGAGCGGCATCAGGCGGTTGGCCTCGAAGAGCGTCCAGGCGTGGCGGGCGCGCAGCACGGTGCGGGGCTGGCCGGCCAGCTGGCTCATGCTCAGCAGCTTATCTACTACCAGGCCGGTGCCGGGGTAGTAGCCGTCGTCGGTGTCGGTAAAGTCGCGGGCGTAGAACAGATACCACTGGCCATCAACGTCTTGGAAGGCGTGGGCGTCGATGGTAAACTGGCTGTCGGCCACGGGCAGGGCGGCCAGCTCGGTATACGGGCCTTCGGGGCGGGGGCTGGTGGCCACGTGCAGCCGGTGGCCCACCGTGGCCCCAATGGCCCCGCCACCCCGCGAGTAGTACAGGTAGAACAGGCCCTGGTGCAGCACCACTTCGGGGGCCCAAAAGTCGAATTCCTCGGTGCCGGGCGGCGGCGTGAGGGCCCCGCCCAAGGGCCGCCAGTCCACCAGGTTTTCGGAAGTCAGCAGCGTGAATATGCGGCCGTCGGGGGTGGTGCGGCCCCGGCCGGTGGTACCAAAAGCGTAGTAATGCCCCGCGTGGCGCAGCACAATGGGGTCGGGGAAATTGCCGGCTAGTACCGGGTTGGTGTAGGTGCGGGCCGCCGCGGCGGCAGTTGGAACGCGCATAGCAAGCAAAGCCAGGCTCGTGGCCGAGCCCGTAAGAAAGTGACGACGAGTAGGCATGGGTGGGCAAGGATAAATTAGGATGGCGCTTCTTACGAAGAGGCAGTTATAATGAGGTAGCTGCCTGGGCTTACCCGCGCAGGCGGGCGGCCGGCCTTACGGTAGTAGTACGGCTAGAGTATGGGCCTCGCCCGAAAGCCAATTAAAAACGTACTGGTGAAACAACTAGCTTAGCGCTTACGCAAAGTTGTGAAACGCGCTTTCACAACTACCATCCCACCCACTATGTCACTTTTTCACCGGCTGCGCTGGGCCGGGCTGCTGGCCGGTGGCCTGGCTTTTTCCTGCGCCAAGGGCTTGTTGCCGGGAGCATTGCCGCCCAGGGCGGCCGCCACCGCTGCCACCTTTACCAACCCGCTGCTACCCAGCGGGCCCGACCCGTGGGTGTACCAGAAGGGCGGCTTCTATTACTACATGCAGACTACGGGCACCAACCTGGTGCTGCGCAAAACAGCCAGGATGAGCGAGTTGGCTTCGGGGGTGAGCACTATCATCTGGACGCCGAAGGCCACGGGGCCGGCCTCGCACGACATTTGGGCTCCCGAAATCCACTTTTTTGATGGCAAGTGGTACGTGTACTTCACGGCCGGGCCGGGCAACTGCTGCGGCGGCCAGCGCCTGTGGGTGCTCGAAAACGCCAGCCCCGACCCTACCACCGGCACCTGGACCGAGATGGGCCAGTTGCTGGTGCCCGGCCAGGACCAGTGGGCCATCGACGGCACCATTCTGGAGCAGAACGGCCAGCGCTACTTCGTGTGGTCGGGCCAGGAGGTGCGCTCCGACCAGCAGAATATCTACATTGCGCGCATGCGCAACCCCTACACCCTGGTGGGGGCCCGCACGCAGCTCAGCCACCCGCAGTACAGCTGGGAGCTGAATGGCACGCCCAAGGTGAATGAGGGCCCCGAGCTGCTTCAGCACGCCGGCAAAACCTTCCTGCTGTACTCGGCCAGCCACTGCAGCACCGACGACTACGCCCTGGGCATGCTCACGGCCAGCGCCAGCGCCAACCCGCTGGACGCCAGCGCCTGGACGAAATCGGCCACGCCGGTATTTACGAAAAGCCCGGCCCATAACGCCTACGGGCCGGGCCACAACAGCTTTTTTGTGTCGAAAGACGGCACCCAGAACTGGCTCATCTACCACGCCAACCTGCAACCCAACCAAGGCTGCGGTGACGCTCGCAACCCCCGCATGCAGCAGTTTGGCTGGAACGCCGACGGCACGCCCAACTTTGGCGCGCCCGCGGCCACCGGCGTGGCCCTGCCCCGGCCCAGCGGCGAGTAGGTAAGTTCTTGATAAATAGGTAATTAATCCTACGCTGTAACCTGCTTTAGGCGGGTCTTTTTATTGTTTTTGATATGATAAGTACCCATTTATACCGCGCTGGGGTCACGCTGGCCTTGCTGAGCATTGGCCTGGCTCCGCGGGCCGTTTCGGCCCAGGCCAGCGCGCCGCGCCAGGTTGGGGCTCGTTCGGCAAGCCTCACCCCCACCCCCATTGCCAACCCCGTGCTGGCCGGCGACTACCCCGACCCCTCGGTGACCCAGGTGGGCAACACCTACTGGGCCACGGCCACGTCGTCGAACTGGGGCCCTACGTTTCCGCTGCTCAAGTCCAACGACTTGCAGCACTGGAACTTAGTGGGGCACGTGTTTCCGGGCGAGCCGCCGGCCTGGGCCGACTACTACTTCTGGGCCCCGGAAATCAACCACGATGCCAACGGCAAAATCTACGTCTTTTACACGGCCCATAAGCGCGGCGGCAACCTGGCCGTGGGCGTGGCCAGCGCCGACCGCCCCGAAGGCCCCTACACCGACCACGGCCCGCTGGTGGGCCAGCCCGACGGCTCCATCGACGGCTTCCCGATGGCCGACGAAAAGGGCCAACCTTACCTCATTTGGAAAGAGGACGGCAACAGCGTGCAGAAGCCCACGCCCATTTGGGCGCAGCGCCTGAATGCCGACCGCACGGCCCTGGTAGGTGAAAAAACCGAGCTGTTTCGCAACACCGCCACCTGGGAGGGCAACCTGGTGGAAGGGCCCGGCGTGGTGCGCCACGGCGGTTATTTTTATATGTTTTACGCCGCCAATGGCTGCTGCGGGGCCGGCTGCACCTACGCCACCGGCGTGGCCCGCGCCAAAAACCTGCTCGGCCCCTGGGAGAAGTACAGCCGCAACCCCATCCTCACCAAAAACGATACCTGGGCCTGCCCCGGCCACGGCACCGCCATTGAGCGCAACGGCCACTGGTATATGCTGCACCACGCCTACCAAACCACTGGCTTTGAGAACATTGGTCGCCAGGGCGTGCTGAGCGAGTTTACCTGGACCCCGGCCGGCTGGCCCGAGTTTTTGGCCGGCCACAGCACCCCCAGGGCCGCCGCGCCGGTGCCCGCCGTGGTCGCCGACGAGTTTGCCAGCGCCACCCTGGCCCCCGCCTGGGAATGGCCCGTGGAGGATAAGCCCACCTTTAGCCTGCGCGGTGGGCAGCTCCAGCTCACGGCCCGCCCCGATAAGGGTGGCGCGGCGCTGGGCCGCCCCACGCTGGCCGCCAACTACACCGCTACCACTATCTTACTAAATACCAGTAGCTTACCGGCCGGCGCTACCGCTGGCCTGGCCGCCCTCGGCGACCCCGACAACGCCCTTAGCCTGCTGGCTGGCAGCGGCAAGCTGCAAGTGCAGGAGCGCCGCGCCGGCAAAACCCGCACGCTGGCCGAAGCGCCCCTGCCCGCCCCGGCCGCCGCCGCCCTGCACCTGCGCGTGCAGGACCAGGGCGGCAGCCACTACCGCTTTGCCTATAGCCCCGATGGCCGCACCTGGACCGAGCTGCTACCCGCGGGCAGTACCGCCGACGGGCAGTTTTTGCCGCCCTGGGACCGGGGCGTGCGCATCGGCGTGGTGGCCCAGGGGCCGGCCTCAGCCACCGCCACCTTCGAGCGGTTTGAGCTGGACAATAAGTAACGCCGTGGCAGCGGCAGCGGCCGGTGTCGCTACAGGCTGCTTTTGCGCAATATTTGCGCTGGCTATTGCACTAGTCCTTGCACAGTGCGGGGCTGGCGGTAGCGGCCTAACTCCTCTCCTTCGTGGCTAAAAAACGCACTTCCATCACGGACCTGGCCCAGCAGCTCAACATCTCGGTTTCTACCGTTTCGCGGGCGCTGAGCGGGCACAGTGCCATTAGTGAGGCCACTATCAAGCGGGTTACCGCGCTGGCCCAAGAGCTTGGCTACCAGCCTAATAATATGGCTTCGGGCCTGCGCCGGGGCCGCAGCAATATGCTGGGCGTGGTGGTGCCGCACATCGACGGCAACTTCTTTTCGCAGGTGGTGAAGGGCATCGAGGCCGCCGCCAGCAAGGCGGGCTACCACGTGCTCATCTGCCAGTCGAACGAAGACGTGGTGCACGAGCGCGAAAACCTGGAAACGCTGATGAGCGCGCAGGTGGAGGGCATTATGGTGTCGCTGGCGCGCACCACCCACGATTTTCGGCACTTCGAGAAAGCCCGCACGCGCGATATTCCGCTGGTTTTCTTCGACCGCATTCTGGAGGGCTTTGAGGTAAACGCGGTGGTGCTCGACGACCGCGCCGGCGGCTACCGCGCCACCCGGCACCTGCTGGAGCAGGGCTACCGGCGCATTGCGCATTTCGGCGGGCCGCAGCACCTCAACATTTACAAGCTGCGCCGCCGGGGCTACGAGGACGCCCTGCGCGAGCACGGCCTGCCCCTGGATGAAAGCCTTATCATCGTGAGCGACATGAAAATGGAGGACGGCAGCGCCGCCATGCAGCTGCTGCTGGCGCTGCCCCAGCCCCCCGACGCCGTGTTTTCGGCCAGCGATTTTGCGGCGGCCGGGGCCCTGCAGGTGCTGAGCGCGCGGGGCCTGCGCGTGCCCCAGGACGTGGGCCTGGCGGGCTTCAGCAACGAGCTTTTTTCGCGGCTCACCACGCCCATGCTCACCTCCATCGACCAGCACTGCGAGCTGATGGGGCGCTCGGCCACGCACCTGCTGCTGCAAATTATGGAGGAAAAGGGCCAGCACTTTGCTCCCCGCCACGTGCTGCTGCAGCCCGAGCTATGCGTGCGGGCCTCGTCGCTGCGCCTGGGCCCGGTTAGCTAAGCCTAGTCGGGGCGTAGCGCGCCGCCTTACCAACTTGTCAGGGTGGTCCTGCCCCCGGCCGGCCGGCGCGGGATACGCCCCAACTTGGGTTTGCTAGGCCTGGTAAGCAAGCAGATTCCCAAAGGCTGCGCAGAGGTTTGCACGGCTTTTTAGTACCTTGTCGATACCTACCCAGCTCCCATCCCACCCACCGCATGAAGAAGATTTTGCTGCTCCTGGCTCTGGCCTTGCTCGGGGCCCCGGCTGCCCAGGCCCAACAGGTAAAAACTAAAACCGAGGGCGGCGCGGCCGCGCGGGCGGCCAGCCAGCCGGCCCGTTGGTCGGTCGAAAAAGCCAACGCCTGGTACAACGCCCGGCCCTGGCCCACGGGCGCCAATTTCATCCCCAGCACCGCCATCAACCAGCTGGAGATGTGGCAGGCGGCCACCTTCGACCCCGCTACCATTGACCGGGAACTGGGCTGGGCCCAGGGCATCGGCTTCAATACCATGCGGGTTTTTTTGCACGATTTGGCTTGGAAGCAGGACCCGGCGGGTTTCAAAAAACGGGTGGCCGACTACCTGGCCATCGCCGATAAGCACCACATTCAAACCATCTTCGTTATTTTCGACGACTGCTGGAACAAGACGGCCCAGGTGGGCCCGCAGCCCGCGCCCAAACCCGGCGTTCACAACTCGGGCTGGCTGCAAGACCCCGGCGACCCCGCCTCGCGCGACTCGGCTACTTTCATGGGCCTTAAGCCCTACGTCACCGATGTACTCACCAGCTTTGGGCACGATAAGCGCGTGCTGCTCTGGGACTTATACAACGAGCCCGGCAATTCGGGCAAGAACGATGCCTCGCTGCCGCTGCTACGCAACGTGTTTGCCTGGGCCCGCGCCACCGCCCCCGAGCAGCCCTTGAGCGCGGGCATCTGGAACTTCGGCGCTGAGCAGCTCAGCACCTTTCAGGCGCTGCACTCCGACGTTATCACCTACCATGACTACGACGAAGCGCTGGCCCACCAGCACGTTATCGAGCTACTAGCCACCCACGGCCGGCCGCTCCTCTGCACCGAGTACATGGCCCGGCCCCGCAACTCGCGCTTTGTCAACATCTTACCTATGCTGAAGAAATACCACGTGGCGGCCATCAACTGGGGCCTCGTCGATGGCAAAACCAACACCAAGTACGCCTGGGACACGCCCCTGACCGATGGCTCGGAGCCCGGCGAGTGGTTTCACGAGGTGTTTCATAAGGATGGCACGCCTTACCACCAGGATGAGGCTGACCTTATTAAGAAGCTGAATACCAAGTAGCTACGCGTCACGAACGGCCATATACAGGTGTAAGCACCTAACTTGCGTGGTCTGGTAACGTCGGTGCTCTGAAGACGGGAGAACATTCTATAGTAGAAGCTACCAGAAAAGGTAAGCCAAACTACCTGCATCCTCTTAGTTGGCGGAACCAGTTTTGCGTTCGCGTCTTCAGCCTTGATAAAGGTCAGGACCCAGAGGCGCAGTTGTGGCCCCTACGCAAGTACGTCTAGCATCGGGCTTCACCGTGGCAGAGAAATACGTTGACCAGGCTGCGGATACCGGCCAAGAGCGGCAGCAGTATGAACCGGTGAAGCAGCCGCCAAGCAACTGCTACCTGATATGGTGCTAGGTCGTCACTACGACCTGTTCGCTTGTTAGACCTAAGCGCTATTTGATGCGCTAAAATGATTCAGAGTTTGGGATTAACCTCATCTCCTATTAGAAAGGATACGGCACTATGACGCCCACGGATGAATTGATTTTTCACGTCATGGCCTCGCTGCTCGGTTTGAGAGCTCGACAGTAAGCCAGCGCGTACGCGTCGGCATAGCTCGGACTAGGCCTAGAGCAAGTATATAGCTGGCCTCCTCCTAATGAGAACTAAGTAGAAATCAATTATTCAACTCATTACCGGGGAACTATCCATGAACCAGGTCAGCGAGTAACTGGACGTGGCTTACAGCACCATCTATAACTAGATACGGAAGTGGTAGCATGCTCAGCATGGGGGACTCTTTTCTACAAAAAAATCGCTGTTAGGTGCCTCTGCGAGAAACTACCAGCATCAGAAGCTAAAAAGGAGGCTAGTAGGAAGCAAATAAATAATATTACAGGAAAACGCGTTCGTAGCCCCAGCAGCCGGTCGCATCAGGCTGGCGTCTGGGTTGGGGTCAGGCCAAGAAGTGCCAGCTCATCAATTGCTCTTCTACCTCATTCCTAAACACGTAGCAACAGGTATCTACGGGGAAATTGCCGTTACGCAGGCCCAAGCTAACATCCTGCGGGAAGGTCAAGATGTGGCTATTAAGCTGCTGGGCTACCAAGCTACCAAAGTGGGCCTACTACGTGGCCACATCACTGCCATCTCGGAGGTGCCCACTGCCCAAGGTACCCTGCGGGTCCGAATAGCCTTGCCGACTGGCCTCCTTACCACTCATCACCAGACCTTGCCTTACCGGCCCGGCATGCAGGCAGTGGCCGAAATAACAGTTAAGAAGCTACGCCTAGTAGAGCGGTTATTCTCTTTCACTACTACCTAGCCATGCCTTAGGTAATAGTCGGAAAAACTTATAACCTAAGTTGTTATTCCAAAGATAGTTAATTAGAAACCTCAGTGTTGACGCTGTTGGCATCTTTGTAAATTGATTGCGTGCAATAATGAAATTCAACATCCTGAAACAATAATTACGAAAAAATTCGTACTAAATATCGCTAGTATCAGTATTTCTTGGTATGTTTGGTCCACGAATTAATTCGTACATCTTCACTGCCCTTACTAATGCCCCCTATTCCTGTCAAGCCGACCCAAGCCGAACTGGAGATTCTCCAGGTTTTGTGGCAACATGGCCCCTGCACCGTTCGGTTTGTTCATGATACACTGAGTCGCCAGCGGGAAGTTGGCTATACCACCACGTTGAAGTGGCTGCAACTGATGCTGGGAAAAAAGCTCGTGTTGCGCCACGATGACAGTCGTCCCCACATCTACCGCCCCGCTTTTCAACAGGAAGAAACCCAAACCTTACTCCTCGACCGCCTGGTAGAGGCCGCCTTCGGGGGCTCTGCTATCAGCCTAGTTCTGCGAGCCTTAGGTAAAGGCAAAACCACTCGCGCCGAACTTGACCAAATCCGGGAAGCACTAAACCAAATCGATTCCTCTCACACTAATGAGTAAGCTACTGATGACCGGGATTGCACAGCTGTGGTCGCCCATGCTAATGCGGGCTGCTGGCTTTACCTTATTACACTCCCTCTGGCAAGGGGCCTTAGTGGCTCTTCTCACCTCGGTGCTCTTGCTGGCCCTGCATCGTCGCTCAGCTCACCTGCGCTATCAACTGACAGTCAGTGGCTTATTTATATTTGTGGGGTTGGCGGCTCTCACCTTTGGGCACTACTGCCTCGCGTCGCCTCCGCCAGCGGTAGCTCCTTCGACACTAGTGACGAGCCCGCTGGCTACCCTGGTGGCCGCCGAGCCGGCGGCACACAGCCGACCGCTTGAGTTTGTGCCGGGCCAGACCGTGCCCGCACTGCTGGTGGAGTTACTAACGCGTGGCTCACACTATATAGACCAACACTTAGCCTTGCTGCTGGGGGCTTGGCTGCTGGGGGTGCTTGGTATGAGCCTGCGCTTTATGGCGGGGCTTAGCTATGTGCGCCGGCTTCGGCGCTACCGGGTAGACCTGCTCCCTGGCTACTGGCAGGAAAAGGTAAACGAGCTTGCCCGCCGGGTAGGCCTGCGGCACTCGGTGCAGGTGCTCACCTCTGCGCTTGTCACTTCACCCTTGGTGGTGGGACATTTCAAGCCCGTCATTTTGGTGCCGTTGGGTGCCGTAGCAGGACTCTCGCCCTCAGAGGTAGAAATGATTTTTGCGCACGAAATTGCTCATGTCGTGCGCAAGGATTATCTGGTTAATTTGCTGCAGTCGGTGGCTGAAATTGTCTTCTTTTACCACCCTGCTGTTTGGTTTTTGTCGGCTAGCCTGCGAACGGAGCGTGAGAACTGCTGCGATGATATTGCGACGCAGCTGTGTGGCGATTCGTTGCTGCTCGCCCGTGCGCTATCGTCGCTGGCCGAATGGACCTACGCTACTCAAGTCCCCCGCCTGGCCGTAGCGGCCAGAGGCCCCCGCGGTTCATTGCTCAGCCGGGTGCAACGGCTCATTCATTTTCGGCCTACTACCCCTTCTTTGCTTGAAAGTGTGGGGGTTGTTGGGGTAGTCTTAGGGAGTGCGGCCGTTATTATCGCTAGTACCCTTTTATCGCTGGGCGCAGTGGCCAAGCCATCTTCAGAACGCTCTCTGAACCGCTCGATGGGCGGGCAGCCCCTCGCCCCCGTTCTAAAGAATACTGCTTCTCGCCTACATCCCCGGCACCCGCATAGCCGACCGGGGGGGCCGGCCGGAGACGACCTTCGACTAGTATTTGAAAATCAATTACTTCTCGATAAACTCATTCCCAGTCGGGAGCACTATACCTATACCCTAACCACGCGCGAATTCAGTGTAAACGGGCAACTGCAGCCAAAGAATGTGGCCGAGCGCTACCGTGTGCTCTACGCCACCGCCGCTGGCAAAATACTCGGCGCAACTGAATCTTACCAAACAACTAAAAAGTCGCAGCACACCTCCATTTCTACTCCTATGGCTAGTTCACAGTCGATTACGCCGCCCCAAGCCAGTGCACTTACTACCACTACCGTCGTGACGCCGCCGGTTACCCCCACACCGCCCCCCAATACGGAGGTGATTGCCCAGGCTCTTCGGCAAGATGGGTTACTGGCTTCCAATACTAAAGCCTTTGAACTGATTCTCGACCAAGACGGGCTGCGTGTAAACGGCCAAGCGCAGTCCGTGGCAATGACGGAGAAGTACCGCTCTCTATTACACGCTCCAGTCGACCCTGCCGGCCACACGCATACGGCCGTCACCATTCGGGTTACTGACTAGCACGGCCTCTGCTTGGCCCTCTTAGGCTTCGCCGCTGTAGGCTACTCCCCCACTACTGCTCCCTGCCCTTCGGCTACTTGCAAAGTAGCCGGCCGGGCTTGCTACGTCCTTTTCATTTCCTTTTCCACCTGTCGTGCGCTCGAATATAATGCTTATTATTAGTACTGTACTAGCTATAAGAACTACTCTGGCTATACCAAGGACAGTGCTTACTCGTACCGCTAGCGAGTGGCGCACTGCCCTGCTAATTGCCCTGCTACTAGCCGGTGGGGCTGGGCTGGTGCCGGCTGTAGGGCGCCACCGGCCCGGCTGGCACGCGCCACTTTTGCGTAGCGGGGCCGGCGAGCCCTTCGACACGCTGCGCCAGGCTACGCTGCGCGGCCGCTTACGCAGCGCAGATGGGAAGCCCCTTGAATTTGCGGATGTGCTGCTGCTGCAGGCCGCCGATTCAAGCTTAGTAAGAAGCACCTTGAGTGACTTGCAAGGCCAGTTTATTTTTACAGACTTAACGCCTGGTTTGTACCGCCTGCGTGCTCAGCAGCTGGGCTACCGCGATGGCCGTTTGGGCGTGCTACAAGTTCAGCCCGGTGTGTCCAAGGTGCTCGAACTGGTGCTTGCTGCCAGCCCTCAGCAGCTGAGCGAAGTGAAAGTGGTCGGCCACCCGCCCGTTATTGAGCGGCAGCTCGACCGAACGGTTGTGCATGTTGACCAACTACCGGCCGTGGCTGGCGGCAGCGCCTACGATGTGCTGAAGAGTGCGCCGGGAGTGACCGTGACTTCTACTGATGCCATTACCATACAGGGCAAGAGCGGAGTACTCGTGCTTATTGATGACCGGCCCGTGCGCCTAAGCCAGGATGCGCTACAAAATATGCTGCGCAACATGCCCGCTGAGAGTATTCAGTCGCTGGAAGTAATTACGACGCCACCCGCCAAGTACGATGCCGAAGGCAATGCGGGCATCCTTAATCTGCGTACCAAGCAGCGGCGGCAGCCGGGCTGGAGCACCGACTTGACTTTACGCGGAGCTCAGGGCCGCTACTCGCGCTATAGTGGCGGGGCCGTAGTTAATGTCAAGCAAAGAGCCGTGGAGCTGAACGGCAGCTATTTTCTGGGCCGCACGCGCGCCTTCGAAGACATTACGCAATATGCCACCCAACGCTCCTTTGGAAGCTCACAGCCTTTTCAACTCCAATCTGCTACCCGTAATGTAACTACAGCTCGCTACCACGATGCTAAAGGACAGTTAAACATCACGACGGGCCCTAAATCTAGCGTGGGAGTGGTGGCCAACCTCTACGCCCTTGACAACCCGGCCCTCGGGCTAGGCAACACGCAGATACTTATCAATGCGCAGCCCTCGGACACCACTATTCATACGCAGAGCAGCCTTGCCAATACCTCGTATAACTACTCAGTAGATGGCTATTATACGCTGCGATTGGACTCGGTGGGCAAGTCGGTTTCGCTGGATGCCAATTACGCCCGCTTTCATTCCAACCAACAGCAGGATTTTGACAATCAAACCTATAACCAAACGAATAGCCTGCCGATAGGGACCACGCAGCAGCTACGCAGCCTGCTCGACGGCAGCACCTACATCCATTCGCTTAAGGCGGACTTCGCCCTGCCCCTCGCCAAAACCAAGCTGGAAATGGGGGCCAAGTATAGCCAAGTGAAAGCCGATAATGACTTCCTGTTTCAGCGGGCTAGCTCTGGCGGCTGGCAAGATGATGCCCTACGCACAAATCACTTTCAATATGACGAAACCATTTACGCGGCCTACGGCTCGGCAAGCCGAGAATGGGGCAGCCTCTCGTTGCAGTTGGGACTGCGCGGGGAGTATACCCGTACGCTTGGTGTCTCACGCACCACCCAGACCAGCAATCGCACCGATTACTTTCAGCTTTTTCCAACAGTTTATTTCCAGTACAAGCCTTCCGCTAATTATCAAGTAAACCTGAGTTACTCCCGCCGGATTGAGCGGCCCGCCTACAACTCGCTCAATCCATTCCTAAGCTATCAGAGCCAATATTTTTCGAATCAGGGCAATCCCTTTCTGCAGCCCTCCTTCACGCACGGCGTCGAGTGGACTAACGTGTTTAAAGGCAACTTCAGCGCCGCGCCATTCATCAACTATACCACTCAGTTTGCCTCTGAATATCCCTTGCAGAACCTGACTACGCGTGAAACCACCTATACCTTCGGCAACTTAGGCTATTCCTACAACTATGGCATCACCGTGCTTGCGCCCTTTGCAGTAAGCAATTATTGGAAAGTAGACAATAACGTGACAGTGTATGAGCAGGCCTTTCAATCGACCTACGCTGCTGAGCTACAGCAGCAGCGTTTGTTTGTGTACAACTTGAGCGTGACGAACACCTTCACGCTTATGCCAAATCTTACTGCCCAGCTATCCGGCTACTACAATTCGCCCACTATCCAAGGGTTTTATAAGTCGGTAGCCTACTACTCTCTGAATGCCGGAGCTACTCTTAAGCTGCTGCAAAATAAGGCTGTCCTGAGTATCAGCCTTGCTGATATTTTCTATACTGAACGTGGAGCCGCCGATGTTCACTATCAGAATCAGGATTTCGGCTTTTACCGCCGCAACGACACTCGCCTGCTGCGTTTGGCTTTCACCTATAAACTGGGCAATACTGGCCTGACCACGAAGCGCCAACGACAAGGGGCTGCCCAGGAGGAGCGCAACCGAGCTAGGTAGCGAACTAAGTAAAGGCGCTTAATTTTATGCAGGATACTTTAAAGCACGTCTTTCCTCGCTCGACGGCGCATTATATCCACTGGGTAACTGTTATGTCCCAGGGTGAAGTGGAATAGCCTATAACCTAATTAGAAGCCGTTTTTATCTAGTAGCTAAGCAGGCAGATTAGCTGTTATCTTACCGATACTTAATCCTGTTGAGGATGCTACCAACTAGTTTTTTACTGCTTGCGCTAGCAGTAGCTGCTACCTCCCTAACTCTGAACCATACACTTAATACCCCCATAAGTACATACCCGACTCTGGTTAGCCTATGCCGGCCGTCGGCCAAGCTTCAGCGGCTACCGGTAGCCGCCGGGCACGCGTATTTATAAGCGCTACCTTGGTAACAACTTCTCCATTTGCCCGTGAAAACCAACCGGATAGCTTTTGCGCTGAGTTGCCTGGGGCTGGCCGCCTGCCCAGCTTTCATGCTGCCGGCCCACGCCCAGCGGCCGGGCGTGGTGGCCTGGGTTACCACCCCCGACCAGGCGCAGCTGCTGCGTCGGCAGCCGGGTAAGCTGGTTTTTACCAACGCCCCGGCTACCGGGGCCGTGATTGAAGTAGCTGACAGCCAGCGCTTTCAGGCGATGGATGGCTTTGGCTACTGCCTCACCGGGGGCAGCGCCGCGCTGCTGCACGCCATGAGCGCCCCGGCGCGGACCCGGCTGCTGCGCGAGCTGTTTGGCACCGGGGCCAATGATATAGGGGTGAGCTACTTGCGCATTAGCATCGGGGCCTCCGACCTCGATGCCGCCGTGTTTAGCTACGACGACCGGCCGGCGGGCGAAACCGACCCTACGCTGAGCCACTTCAGCCTGGCCCCCGATGCGCAGCACCTCATTCCGGTGCTAAAGGAGATTCTGACTATCAACCCCACTATCAAGCTGTTGGGCTCGCCGTGGAGCCCACCCCCCTGGATGAAAACCAACGGCGACTCCAAGGGCGGCAGCCTCAAGCCGGAGTACTACGGGGCGTATGCCCAGTACTTTGTGCAGTACGTGCGGGGCATGCGGGCGGCCGGCATCACCATCGAGGCCGTGACGCCCCAAAACGAGCCGCTGCACCCCGGCAATAACCCCAGCCTGCTGCTGCCGGCCGCGCAGGAAGCCGAGTTTATCGGCCAGCACCTGGGGCCGGCCTTCCGGGCGGCGGGTATTAAAACCAAGATTATCTGCTACGACCACAACGCTGACCGGCCCGACTACCCGCTCGCGGTGCTGGGCAATGCGGCGGCCAGCCCCTACGTCGATGGCTCGGCGTTTCACCTCTACGCCGGGCCCGTGGAGGCCCTGAGCCAGGTGCACGACGCGTTTCCGGCCAAAAACGTGTACTTCACCGAGCAGTGGGTGGGGTCGAAAACCGACTTTGCCGGCAACCTGGGCTGGCACGCCAAAACCCTGTTCATCGGCGCGCCCCGCAACTGGGCCCGCGTGGTGCTGGAGTGGAATCTGGCCGCCGACCCGCAGCAAAACCCGCACACGCCGGGCGGCTGCACCGAGTGCCTGGGGGCCCTCACGCTGGCCCCCGGCAACCAGGTAGTCCGCAACGTGGCCTACTACGTGGTGGCCCACGCCAGCAAGTTTGTGCGGCCCGGCGCGGTGCGCGTGGCCTCGACCAGCGCCGGGGTGCTGCCCAACGTGGCCTACCGCACCCCCAGCGGCGGCCACGTGCTGCTGGTGCAAAACGACCAGCCCACGCCCCAGGCCTTCAGCCTGCGCTACCGGGGCCAGGTGGTGCCGCTCACGCTGCCGGCCGGGGCCGTGGCTACTTATACCTGGTAGTTAGCTAGTTGAGGGTGCCAGTAATTTCCCGCAGGGGTTGGTAGTATCCCCCCTCTCGGCTTCTTCCAACCCCCTCTGCTCGCCTCAGCGTGGGTCGCCCTGGTGGCACCTCACCCCCTAGCCCCCTCTCCAAAAAAAAGAGGGGGAACTAACCTTAGCTCTAATTCTAAACGCTATGTTAGAACCAGAGACTAGTTCCTCCTCTTTTTTGGAGAGGGGGCTAGGGGGTGAGGTAATCGGGAGGGCCGCCTAGCCAACACGTAACGCGCTGCCTGCCGCGCAAAAAACGCCAGGCTACGCAGCAATTGCTGGTTATTGATTACCGGCTGCCGGGCCGTGGCCCCGTTCTTTACCGGCCCACAACTACCCGTCCTTCATGTCCTCTTCCCGCACCCTACGCCTGGCTGCCCTGCTGCTGGCCGGCACCTGCGCCGCCCACGCCCAAAAGCCCGCCAAAGCCGCCAAGCCCGCCAAAGCCCCCAAAACCCGCGCCTACACCCCCACCCCGCCCGCCGAAATTGACCGCCGCGTGGAGGCCCTGCTAACCCAGATGACGCTGGCCGAAAAAGTGGGCCAGATGACCCAGGTAACGCTGGCCGTGGTGGCCAAGGGCAAGAGCCGCTACGCCAGCGACTCGCCCTTTGCCCTCGACCCGGCCCGCCTGCGCGACGCGCTGGTGACCTACCACGTGGGCTCGGTCATCAACTCGACCGACGACCGGGCCTGCTCGCCGGCCGTGTGGTACGGCTTGCAGCAGCAGATGCAGGCCGTGGCCGCCCAGGACCGCCTCCACATTCCGATGCTGTATGGCATCGACGCCATTCATGGGGAAACCTACACCGCCGGGGCCACCTTTTTTCCGCAGGAAATAGCCCAGGCCGCCAGCCGCAACCGCGCCCTGGTGCGCCGCGGGGCCGAGATAACGGCCTACGAAACCCGCGCCAGCAGCATGCCGTGGGTGTTTTCGCCGGTGCTCGACCTGGGCGCCGACCCGCGCTCGCCCCGCCTCTGGGAAACGCTGGGCGAAGACCCCTACCTGGCCGCCGAGCTGGGCCGCGAAATCGTGAAGGGCTACGAGGGCGAGGCCAACGACGTGGGCAACCCCGTGCACGTGGCCGCCAGCATCAAGCACTTTATGGGCTACCAGGTGCCGCAGTCGGGCAAGGACCGCACCAACTCCAGCATCTCCGACGAGTCGCTGCTGGAGTACCACTGGCCCGCCTTCCGGGCCGCCATTGAGGCCGGCGCGCACACCATGATGATAAACTCGGGGCTGATAAACGGCGTGCCCATGCACGCCAACCACGCCCTGCTCACCACGCTGCTAAAGGAGAAGATGGGCTTTAAAGGCCTGCTGGTGACCGACTGGCAGGACATCGAGAACCTCCAAACCCGCGACCACCTGGCCGCTACGCCCAAGGAAGCCATCAAAATGGCCATCAACGCGGGCATTGATATGTCGATGGTGCCCTACCAGTACGAAACGTTTTGCAAGGGCCTCACCGAGCTGGTGCAGGAAGGCCAGGTGCCCCAGGCCCGCGTCGACGACGCCGTGCGCCGCATTTTGCGCGTGAAGCTGGAGCTGGGCTTGTTTGAGCACCCCGTTACCAACCCCAAAGACTACCCGCTGTTTGGCAGCGCCGAGTTTACGCGGGCCTCGTACCAGACGGCGGCTGAGGCTATTACCCTACTCAAAAACCAGGACAACGTATTGCCCCTGGCCAAGAAAACCAAGGTGCTCGTGACCGGTCCCAACGCCAACTCCATGCGCACCCTCAACGGCGGCTGGAGCTACTCGTGGCAGGGCATCAAGGCCCCGGAATTCACGGGCCAGTACAACACTATTTTGGAGGCGGTGCAGAAGAAAATCGGCGACGCCAACGTGAAGTACGTGCCCGGCGTGAGCTACAGCACTGGCCCCAACGCCAAGTACTACGACGAGCAGGCCGACAACCTCGACGAGGCCGTGGCCGCCGCCGCGCAGGCCGACGTGGTGCTGTTGTGCCTGGGCGAAAACAGCTACGCCGAAAAGCCCGGCGACCTCAACGACCTTTACCTCAGCGACTTGCAAACCCAGCTGGCCCAGCGCCTGGCCGCTACCGGCAAGCCCGTGGTGCTGGTGCTGAACGAGGGCCGGCCGCGCCTCATCAGCCGCTTCGAGCCGGGCATGAAGGCCGTGGTGCAGGCCTACCTGCCCAGCAACTACGGCGGCGACGCGCTGGCCGACATCCTGTGGGGCGACGTGAACCCGTCGGGCAAACTGCCCTACACCTACCCCCGCTACCCCAACTCGCTGGTGGGCTACATTCATAAGTATTCGGAGGAGCAGCGGGCCGCCGCGGGCTCCTACGACTACGCCGCCGACTTCAACCCGCAGTACCGCTTTGGTGAGGGCCTGAGCTATACCACCTTCAAGTACAGCAACTTAGCCGTGGATAAAACCACCTTCGCGGCCGCCGACCAGGTGACCGTAACGGTGCAGGTAACCAACACTGGCCAGCGCGAAGGCAAGGAGGCCGTGCACCTGTACTCCTCCGACCTGGCCGCCAGCCAGGTAGCGCCCGACATGCGCCGCCTGCGCCGCTTCGACAAAATCGCGCTCAAGCCCGGCGAAACCAAAACCGTCACCTTCACGCTGCCCCTGCGCGAGCTGGCCTACGCCGGCCCCACCGGCGCGCCCGTGCTGGAGCCCGGCGAGTTTGAGCTGCGCGTGGAAGGGCTGACCCAGCGTATTATGCTGCAATAAAGGGAGTTAGGACTTACACAAAGTTGGTTGTCCTTGCGAGCGCAGCGAAGCAATCGTCCTAGAACGTTATCGTTCGGGTATCGTGCTGGGGCGATTGCCGCGCTGCGCTCGCAAGGACAATCAACTTTGTGTAAAGCAAAGAATAGCCTATATAAAGAATGGCAGGCTGCCGAAAGAAGCAGCAGCGCTCGGGTCATTGGACTAGCAACCCAACGATGCGCGCGCTGCTTCTTTCGGCAGCCTGCCATTGTTTTTACTTTCCCTAGCCTGCTAATCTTATGCCGGGCTTCCCCTGGCCCGGCAGCTGCGCTGAGCTAGCCAGTGAGGGGGTGGCGGGTAATTGGTCGGGAGAAGCCCCCCAACGGCCGAATGAGCCGGGCGGCTGGGCGAGTGCCAGCTGAGCGTTGGGACTACGGCCGGGAAATTCGACGTTCGGCTCTCACAAATGCCGTTGGGCTTTTGCGTAGCCCGCGCCTTTTTTATCGCCTCCCAAAGCCACTAGTACCCCACATTTTATCCCTCCCCACGTATGCAGCGCCGCTTCCAGATGTTGGTAACCGTGCTGGCCGTTTCGACTGCCACCCTATTTACTGCCTGTAAAAAAGATGCTACCACCAGCACTTCCACAACTACCACGGGTACCACCACCAGCTCGGGCAGCAGTGCCAACCCCGACCCGATTGTGGTGAGTACCTGCACCTCGGCCACGGGCCTGGCCAAGGTGCTGTGCCTGGCCGACGCGTTTAAGTCGCAGCTCGATGCCACGCAAATTACCACCTTGCAAACGACCTACTCGGTTGCCAGCGCCAAGCGTTGGTCGAACCTGCCGCAGGGCTTGGTGCAGGGGGCCAACAAGCGCATTGGGCTCAGCTTTGGCGCCATGACCACCGGGCAGATTCAGTACGCCAAGGCGCTTATCAAGGAGCTGTCGGGCACGACCACCAACGAGGGCTGGGACGAGATTCAGCAGCTGCTGAACGCCGACGAGTACCTTAATGCGAATGGGGGCGGCTCGACCTACGGGGCGGCTAACTACTACATCGCCTTTCTGGGCACGCCCGCCACCACGGGCACCTTCGAAATTCAGTTTGGCGGCCACCACCTGGCCTGCGCCAGCACCTACAAAGACGGCGTGCTGGTGGGGGCCACGCCCGCCTTCCGGGGGGTAGAGCCGTTTGCGACGTTTACCCTGAACAGCACCACCAACCAGCCCCTGCAGCAGGAGCAGGCCGCCTTTGCGGCCATGCTCACCGGCCTGAGCAGCACTGAGCAGGCCACGGCCAAGCTCAGCAGCACCTTTAGCGACCTGGTGCTGGGCCCGCAGCAGGACGGCAATTTTCCGACGACGCCCGTGGGTATTAAGTGCAGCGCGCTCTCGGCCAGCGAGAAAGCCCTGGTGCTGGCGGCCATCAAGACCTACGTGTACGACATTGACGATGCGGATGCCGCTACGTTGCTGGCCAAGTATACCAGCGAGCTGGACAATACCTACGTGGCGTTTTCGGGCACGACCGGCATGACTACCCGCAACGACTACGTGCGCCTCGACGGGCCGAGTCTGTGGCTGGAATACTCCTGCCAAAACGGCATCGTGCTCGCGCCCACCCACCCGCACTCGGTGTGGCGCGACAAATCGAAGGACTACGGCGGTAATTAACCGGAGGCCTTTACCCTTAACACAATGTTTAGCAAGTTTTTACGACGGGTAACGCCTGCAGCCAAGCCTTGCTGCACCAGGTCACTTATGCCGATGATTCTTCTACCCTCCCGCCTTACCCGCCTGGTAACGTTGCTGCTGGTGCTGCTGGGGTTGGGCAGCCGGCAGCCGGCGGCGGCCCACCCCATGCCCAACTCGGTGGTACTACTCACGGTGCACGCCCACCGCATCGATGCAGTGGTGCAGATTCCGCTCAATGAGCTGCAACCCGCCTTCGGGCACGCCGTGGGCGACTCGTCGGCGGGGCTGGTGCAGCGGCTGGGCCCCGCGCTGCGGGCCTACCTGGCGCAGCACATCAAGCTGCAAAGCCCCGACGGGCGCTCCTGGGCCGTGGCGGTGGGCCCGCTGGGCGTGCGCGAAACCCAAAACCCGCTTAACGGCCCCTACCGCGAGCTCACAGCGCAGGTAGCTATGCTGCCCCCGGCCGGGGCCGACGTGCGGCAGTTTGTGCTGCGCTACGATGCCGTGGTGCACCAAGTGGTGACGCACAAAATTCTGGTGGCCGTGCGCCAGGACTGGGCTACCGGGCAGGTGACCGACGATGCCGAGCCGGCGCAGGTGGGGGTTATTGAGCTCGATGTGCGCAACAATGTCATTCCGCCCCTGCCCGTGAACCTGGCCACGGGCAGCGCCTGGGTGGGCTTGCGGGCGATGGTGCAGCTCGGCATCCGGCACATTGCCGAGGGCACCGACCACCTGCTGTTTTTGCTGGTGCTGCTGCTGCCGGCGCCGCTGCTGGTGGCCGGGCGGCGCTGGGGCCAGTTTGGCGGGGTGCGCTACGGCCTGCGGCGCCTGCTGCTGCTGGTCACGGCCTTTACCGCGGGCCATTCGCTCACCCTGCTGCTGGGCACGCTGGGCTGGGTGCGGCTGCCGGGCCAGCCGGTCGAAATCCTGATTGCGGTATCCATCCTGGTGTCGGCGGCGCACGCCTGGCGGCCGCTGTTTCCGGGGCGCGAGGCGTGGGTAGCGGCCGGCTTCGGCCTGGTGCACGGGCTGGCCTTCGCCAGCACGCTGGCCAACCTGCACCTGGAGGCGGGCCCCCTGGCGCTGAGCTTGCTGGGCTTCAACCTGGGCATCGAGCTGATGCAGCTCCTGGTCATTGCCCTCACCCTGCCCTGGCTCCTGCTGCTCAGTCGCACGCCCGCCTACGGCTGGGTGCGGGTGGGCGGGGCCGCGCTGGCCGCCCTGGCCGCGGCGGGCTGGCTAGCGGAGCGCGTGAGTGGCCGGGCCAACGGGCTGGGCCAGGCCGCCGTGCAGGTAGCTGCCTACGCGCCCTACGGCCTGGGACTGCTGGCCGCGCTGGCCCTGCTGCTTACCTGGCGGCAGCGGCGGCTACCCAGTGCCTGATTTAGCATAATGTAGGACTTACGCAAAGTCGTTGAACGGGCTTTCACGCAGTGTTTCGGGGTGTTAAACCGCAGGGTTTCGCAGTGCTAATGAGTAGAACACTGCGAAACCCTGCGGTTTAACACCCCGAAACACTGCGTGAAAAAATTGTGCGTAAGTCCTGGCAATTAAATCGACGGTTGACTAAGAACTTAAAACCACCTGAGGCTCTTACTTCATAACTTTCTATTATACAACACTCTATGCCCCTTTCTCTCGCCGCGGCGCTGCTGCTGGCTGCTACCACCGGCCCCACCCAGCCGGCTCCGAAGCCCACGGTTATTCTATTCGTGGGCAACAGCTTCTTTCACGGGGCCTTCGAGCCGGTGCTGAGCTACAACGCCGCCGCGATTACCGACGAAAGCCTGCAGCCCGACCGCACCGGCCAGCGCCGCCGACGCTACGAGCGCGAGCAACGGCCCTGGGGCGGCATCCCCGGCATTTTCAAGAAGCTCACCGACGAGGCCGGGCTGCACTACGAGGTGCACCTGGAAGCCATCAGCGGGCAAACCCTTAAGTTTCACTACGACAGCGCGTTGGCCATTATTCAGCAGCCCCGGTGGGACCGGGTTGTCATGCACGATTACAGCACCGGGCCGGTGCCGGCGCGGCACGGCGGCCAGCCGGCCCGGTTTTTTGACTACGCCACCCGGCTCGAGCAAGCCGTGCACGCGGCCAACCCCCAGGCCCAGGTGTACCTCTACCAAACCTGGGCCCGCGCCGACCTCACCTACCCCGCCGGCCAGCCCTACGCGGGCCTGCCCCTCGACTCGATGACCGCCGACCTGCACCGCGCCTACTACCAGGAAGTAGCTCAGGACCAGCACTTTGCGGGCGTGGCCCCGGCCGGCGATGCCTGGCTGCGCGCCGTGCGCCAGGGCGTGGCCGACCCCAACCCCTACGACGCCCCCGAGCCCGGCAAGGTAGACCTCTGGGGCCGCGACCACTACCACCCCAGCCCCTACGGCGCCTACCTCAACGCCTGCGTGCTGCTGGCCGAAATCACGGGCCGGGACCCGCGCAAGCTGGGCCGCCACGAGCAGGCCGCCGCCGCGCTCGGCATCGCGCCCGCAGTGGCCGTGCAGCTCCAAAAGGTGGCCTACGAGCAGGTGCGCGCCGCCCGCAAGTAACGCTTGCTTCGGCTGCCCGGTAGCGGACACCCTGCCCGAAAATGGACACATTTTTGGGCAGCTTCTTTTCAGAATATCTTTGCAACTAATTGATTAACAATAGTTTATGACGCTGGCACGGGGCTTGGCTTAAGCAAGGGGTAATCCTTCGCTGCTTGCCCACTCATGGACAGAGTTATTTCACCCACTACGCAACACCGCCGCCAGCTGCGCCGCTGGCTGCTGGGCCTGGGCGCGCTGGCCGCGCTGCTGGCCGCCGGCCTGGGGCTGCGCGCCGTTATTCAGCCCAGCCTGCGGCGGGTGGATATCCTTACGGCCCCGGTCGAAACCGGCGATGTGGACGCGGCGCTCACCGCGGCGGGCACCATCATTCCGGGGCGGGAGGCGGTGCTGGTGAGCCCCATCCAGAGCACCGTGCGGCGGGTGCTGCTGGCGGTGGGCGCGCGGGTGCAGCCCGGCCAGCCCATTGTGGAGCTCGACAAGGACCTGGCCGCCTCGGTCCTGGCCAAGCTCGACGACGAGCAGCTGCGCAACCAAAACAAGAACTCGCAGCTGCAGCTCACCCTGGCGCGCAGCCTCACCGACCTGCAAGCCCAGCAGCAGAGCCAGGCCCTGAAAGTCAATAGCCTGGAGTCGGCCCTGCGCGACGAGCAGCACTTGCTGGCCCTTGGGGGCGGCACCGCCGAGGCCGTGCGCCAGGCCGAGCTCAACCTGCGCACCGCCCGCCTCGAAGCCCAGCGCCTGCGCCAGCAGCTGGCCAACCAGCGCCAGGCCAGCGCCGCCGACCGCCGCGAGCTGGGCTTCACCGTGTCGATGCAGCAGCGCAGCATTGCCGAGCAGGCCCGCAAGCTGCGCCAGGCCGACATCAGCAGTCAGCTGCCCGGCGTGCTCACCTGGGTCAACGACAACCTGGGCAGCACCGTGCAGGCCGGCGACGCCCTGGCGCGGGTGGCCGACCTCAGCCGCTTTCGGGTGCGCGCCACGCTCTCCGATAGCTACGCCGACCAGCTGCACCCCGGCGATGCCGTGCTGGTGCGCCTCGGGCCCGGCACCGACCTGCGCGGCACGGTGGCCAGCATCAGCCCCGCCGTCGACAAGGGCGTGGTGACGTTTTACGCCACCTTACAGCAAGACCACCACCCCGCGCTGCGCGCCAACCTGCGGGCCGATGTGTTTGTGATAACCCGCGCCCACCGCGGCGTGCTGCGCCTGCGCAACGGTCCCTTTTACCAGGGCGGCCAGGAGCAGCCGGTGTTTGTGCTGGCCGGCGGCCGGGCCGTGCGCCGGGTGGTGCGCTTCGGCGACAGCAACGCCGACTACGTGCAGGTAGTGAGCGGGTTAGCCAAAGGCGATGAGGTGATTGTGTCGGACACGAAAGGGTTTGCAGACACGCCCGCGCTGACCGTCAGCCAATAAAGCTGCGCCTCGCCGCTCGCCGGCTTTTCTCTCTTTCACTAGTGTTTTTTCCTTTCTCATGCTGCCTTCTTTGCTTGCTACCGCATTCGCCCTTACCTCTGTGCTGGCCACCGGCCCGGTTGCCCAGGCCCAAGCCTTGACGGCCCCGGCCCAGGACCCAGCCGCTGGCACCGACAACCGCCTGCGCACGCCGCTCGACGCCGCAGTGCACCAGGCCGCCGCGCAGTACATGGCGCAGCCCGCGGCGGTGGGCTTGTCCATTGCCCTGTATCAGGGCGGGCGGCAGTACTTCTATAACTATGGCGAGGTGGAAAAAGGCACCGGCCGCCGGCCCACGGCTAACACGTACTACAACATGGGCTCGGTAGCTAAAACCTTCGTAGGCACATTGTTAGCCCAGGCAGTGCTCGCTAAAAAGGTGGCGCTCACCGATGATATTCGCCGCTACCTGCCCGGCCAGTACCCCAACCTGGAGCTGGCCGGCCGCCCCGTGCAGCTCGTCGATTTGGTTAACCACACCTCGGGTCTGCCCAGCGTGGCCCACGTGTACAACGCCGCTACCAAGGCGCGCCTCGACCAGCTCGACTTACCCGCCCGGCTGGCTTACTACAACCGCTACTCGGCCGATAGCCTGCTCACCGACCTGCACCATATGCAGCTCACGGCGCAGCCAGGCACCACCTACCGCTACAACAATCTGGGGCCGCTGCTGCTGCAACTGCTGCTGGAGCGCGTGTATCAGCAGCCTTATGAAAAACTGGTAACATCTTATGTAAAAGCGCATTATGGAATGCGCGACACCAAGCGCGTGCTCTCGGCCACCGAGCAGCGTCGCTACGCCACCGGCTACGACGAGCGCCAACTGGCCCAGGTGCCTATCAACTACACCGGCTACTGGGGCGGCACCACCCTCAGCTCGACGCCCGCCGACCTGCTGCGCTACGCCGCCGCCAACCTGGCCGCCCGCGAGCCCGCCGTGCGCCTAGCCCAGCAGCCCACTACCACGCTGCCCACTGGCTACGCCGTGGGCCTGGCCTGGCGCCTCGACACCGTGGCCGCCGGCCAGCGCCGCGTTTTCCACAGCGGCCACTTCCCGGGCTTCAACACCTGGGTGGCCCTCTACCCCGGCCAGGAGGTGGCCGTGGTGCTGCTCGTGAACGACAACATCAGCCAGGACCGCCTCACCGAGCTGGGCCAGCAGCTGCAGCAGGCACTGACCGCCACGGGCAAAAACCAGTAGGCGAGTTTTTATTCCTAACCCGCTCGTTATGAAAGCTTTTTACGGTGCTCTGCTACTGGCTGGTGGCTGGCTGGGCCAGGCTGAGCCAGTACGGGCCCAGGCGGCGCCGGCGCTCACCCTGCCCGCCCTCATCCAGCAAACCTTGGCCACGGCCGCCCCCAGCCGGCAAGCGCAGGCGGCCCGCGAGGGCGGCTACTGGGCCTACCGCGCCTACCAGGCCAGCTACCGGCCGCAGCTGGCGCTGGCGGGCACGGTGCCCAACTTCAGCCGGCAGATTGTGCCGGTGGTGCAGCCCGATGGCACCACGGCCTTCCAGTCGGTGCGCCTCAACAACTCCACCCTCGGCCTGGCCGTGACCCAAAACATTGGCCTCACGGGTGGGCAGGTGGTGGTGGGCTCGCAGGTGCAGCGCTTCGATAATTTTGTGGGCAACACCAAACAGTATAATACCCAGCCCTTTACCCTGAGCCTGACGCAGCCCCTGGGCTACTTCAACGGCCTGAAGTGGAGCCGCCGCATCGAGCCGCTGCTCTACCAGGAAAGCCAGCGCCAGTACCTGGAAGACCGCGAAGCCATTGCCCAGCGCGTAACGGAGCTGTACTTCGACGTGCTCTTGCAGCAGGTAAACGCCACCGTGGCTGGCCAAAACGCCCAGGCCACCGCCGAGCTGCTGCGCGTGGGCCGCGAAAAATACGCCCTGGGCCGCCTCTCCCAGAGCGACTTACTGCAGCTGGAGCTCAACCTGCTCGACGCCCAGCAGGCCCAAGCCCAGGCCCTGCTCGACGCCGAAAACGCCGCCGTGAGCCTGCGCACCTACTGCGCCCTGCCAAGCCCGGCCGAAACCGGCGCGGCCACCCCGCCGCTGGCCGTGCCCACCCCCGCGCCCACCCCGGCCGTGGTGCCCGCCGAGGCCCTAACCCAGGCCCGGCAGCACCGGGCGGCGGTGCTGGCCTTTGCGCGGCGGCAGCTGCAAGCCAGCCGCGAGGTGGCCCTGGCGCGTGGCACCACCGGCCTGCTGGCCACCCTCACCGCCAACCTGGGCTACGTCAACCAGGCCCCGTATCTGGCTGACAGCTACGCGTCGCTGCAAAACCAGCAGCAGGTGGCGCTGGCTTTTTCGCTGCCGCTCGTGGACTGGGGCCGCCGCCGCGCCACTATCCGCACCGCCGAGCTGGCCCGCGACCAGGTGCAGGCCGCCGTGAGCCAGGATGCGCGCAGCTTTGAGCAAACCGTGCTCACCCAGGCCAGCCAGGTGCCCGCCCTGGCCGGGCAGGCCCGCCGCGCCGCCCGCGCCGACACCCTGGCCCAGCGCCGCTACGCCATCACCCGCGCCACCTACGAGGCCGGCCGCCTCAGCCTCACCGACTTAACCCTGGCCTCGGCGGCCAAGGACCTGGCCCGGCGCGGCTACATCCTGGCCCTGCGCGCGGGCTGGGTGAGCTACTACCGCCTGCGCGGCCTCACGTTATTTGACTTCGAAACCCGGCAGCCGCTCGCGGCAGCGCCTTAGCCCACGGCCATGAAAAGCTCCAAAATCTCACGCCAAAAGGCGGCGGGCCGGCTACTGGCCGGGCGCGGGCTGGCTACTGTTCCAGATGTCCTGGTGCAGCAGCCACTGGCCCCGCTGCTCTTTCCACACCACGAGGTACTTGCCGTGGTCGAGCGGCTGCCCCTGGGCGCCGAAAAGCCGGTAGGCCCCCAGCTCAATGGCGGTGTCGCGCAGCTCTTCCACGTCCTGGGTGTCGAGCTTCAGGCGGCCGACGCCCACCTTCATGGCCCCGGCCCAGAACGCCGCGATGCCCGCGGCCCCCTGCACCGGCTCCGCGCCCGGCGGCAGCAGCACGGCCGCGCTGGTATAAAAGGCGGCGATGGCGTCGGTATCGCCCTGCTCAAAGGCGATTTCAAAAGCAGTGTTGGCCCGCCGAATCTCGTTGCGGACGCTGGTGGCTGTAGTACGCATGGCTGGAAGGGGTTAACTGGTTGACTATGACCTATCCAAGATAGAAAAAATTTGCCTTATAACCAAGCCCGCCCGGCTGGCCAACTACCGCTAGCTCGCAGCCCCACCCCCGGCCCCGGCCGCTTCCTTTCTTTTGCTTATCGCCTCCCCCATGACTCCCAAAACTGCCCCCCACCACTCACCAGCCCCCGCCGCTGCCCCGCTGGCCCCGCCCGTGCTGCAGCTGCGCAACATCGAGAAGGTGTACCAAACCAAAACCATCGAAACCGTGGCCCTGAGCCAGGTTAATATCAGCATCGCGCGGGGCGAGTTTGTGTCGGTGATGGGGCCCAGCGGCTGCGGCAAGTCCACGCTGCTCAGCCTCATGGGCCTGCTCGACGAGCCCAGCTCCGGCACCATCGAGATTGACGGCCGGCCCGTTACCGCCTACTCCGACAAGGAGCTAGCAGGGCTGCGCAACCAAAAAATCGGCTTCGTTTTCCAGAGCTACCACCTCATCAACGACCTTTCGGTGCGCGACAACGTGGAGCTGCCCCTGCTCTACCGGCCCGGCGTGAGCGGCGCCGAGCGCCGCCGCCGCGCCCTGGCCGCCCTCGACCAAGTGGGCCTCACGGCCCGCACCGGGCACTTTCCGGCGCAGCTCTCGGGCGGGCAGCGGCAGCGCGTGGCCATTGCCCGCGCCCTGGCCGGGCAGCCCGAAATTATCCTGGCCGACGAGCCCACCGGCA
>CAXTFI010000028.1:0-33118 GCA_964243255.1 uncultured Hymenobacter sp. | reverse complement strand
ACGGCTTGGCCTCGATGGCCACCCCGCGCCGGTGCAGCAGCTCGTAGATGTCGCGCGCCGAATGGCCGGTAGCCAAGATAGTGGCCTCGGCCTCCAGCGCCTCGCCGGTGTGCGTGACCACGCCGCGCAAGTAGTTGTTTTCCAGAATGATGTCCTCCACCCGCGTGTCAAAGCGCACCTCGCCGCCGGCCTCGACGATGGCGTCGCGCAGGCTTTGGACCACGGCGGGCAGCTTGTTGGTGCCGATGTGGGGGTGGGCATCGACCAGGATATCGGGCGTAGCCCCGTGCTGCACCAGCCGCCGCAGGATGCGGCCCACGTCGCCGCGCTTGGTAGCGCGGGTGTAGAGCTTGCCATCGGAGTAGGTGCCCGCCCCGCCCTCGCCAAAGCAGTAGTTGGAGTCGGGGTTCACGAGGTGCTCCTTGTTAAGCGCGGCCAGGTCGCGGCGGCGGGTGCGCACGTCCTTGCCCCGCTCCAGCACTATCGGCTTGATACCCAGCTCGATGCAGCGCAGCGCCGCAAACAGCCCGGCCGGGCCGGCGCCCACCACCAGCACCTTGCGCTTGGCCTGGCGCACGTTCGGGTACTCAAACCACGGCCCCAGCAGCTCGCGGGCGGGGGCGGGCGTGGCGCGGTCGTACACGTCGGCCCGCAGGCGGATGAGCGGCCGGCGGCCCCGCGCATCGAGCGAGCGCTTGCGGATGTGCACAAAATCGGCTTCGCCGGGGCGCAGGCCGGCGGCAGCCAGAATGGCCGCGTAGCGGGCCAGCTCGTCGTAGGCTACCTCGGGGGCGAGGGCCAGGTCTAGTTCTTGTTTCATAAAGCAGGCGAACGGGAGTTAACCGTTAAGCAAGCGCAAAATTACGATGGGGGGCGGGATGGCACCGCCTCCGCCTATTGCTGAATGCTTAGCGAAACATGGTTGCCACTTATACTTGAGGGAATTATACCCCCGGTGGAATGATTCCCGCTACTGCCAGCGCGGCAGTAACGGGAATCGTAATGTTAGCTGCTATTCAAAATGACAGTTCAAGAGCAAAAACAGATTGCAATTGCCTTTTCTGACAAGTTTCAGGAGTTTGACTTGGACTTAAAGCTGACAGCAGATGAGTTCCGTTTGTTTGATAACGGCGTTTCTGCTAATAGCATGGACGAGAAATGGAACATCCTGGTGCTTGATAATTTTATGTGTTGGACTCGCAGTTGGACAGATAATATTATTCATATAATTCAATTGAAAAGACAGGCAGATACTGTAATTCTCGAAAAAGGCTTTGTTACAAGAGACGAAACCAGATACATGAGCGAAGGCATTGAAGAGGATAAAACTATTTTTCTTCAACTTCTTCAGTTTTATTTAGATAGGGATGATATCTATGTTGACCCGGAATTTCAGCTCGACGTAATTAAAAAGATAATAAAGAAATTTGACCCAGCAGGAAAATGCAAAAAATCTATCGGACATACCGATGTAGGAGAAACCAAAAAGCTTTATGAAGCTCTTACACAAGAAGACCTAAAGGCATACTATAGTGTTTTTGGATGGAACGAACTAAAACTGAACCTTTCTAACAGAGATGATAACGAACCTTTACTTAGTTTGCACTTACAAGGCCGTCAGACTAATTCCTCTGTATCTTATTATTTCGACAAAGAGGTAAAATCGTTATTGGGACAAATAGTGCTAAAGACCAAACTAACCAACAGCTAACATCGGTTTTGCAATATGATGGCTGATGGATAAGTACTGTACAATTGTACAACTATTGAAACTTAGTAATAAATTTAAAGAGACGGAACACGGAATTCCCTCACATCGCAAATCCGTTCTCCGTTACCTATACTTCGCGCCCTGCCTCAGCCACCTGGCGACCCTAGCCGCTACGGGCAGCCTGGTATTATTAGCGGCCAGCGGGCTAGCGGCCGATGCCCACCCGCCGCCCGCCCACCCGCCGCTGGCCCGGCTGGCCCGCGACCCCTTCGATGCCCCGGCGGCCTGGGCTGAGTTTACCGAGCTGCTGCGCCTGAAGTACGGCTACTTCACGCGGCCCGGCATCGACGGCGAGGCCATTCTGGCGTATTTCGAGCCGCAGGCTAAGGCAGCGGCGAGCAAGGAGGCGTTTCGGGAGGTGCTGCAACTGGTGGCCCACAATTTTGCCGACCCGCACTTTGTGGTGGGGCCGCTCGATGCCCAGGACTACAACGTGATTCCGACCAGCTCGGACCTGTACGCGCGCTACCGCGCCCCAGGGTTCGAGGTGGCCGACGTGCGCCGCGACAGCGATGCCCAGCAGCAAGGCATCGTGCCCGGCGCCGAAATCATCAGCATCGACGGGCAAACCCCGGAGGCGGCCATCGCGGCCGCCATGGGACGGCCCCTGGCGGCCCTCACCGCGCCGCAGATTAATGCGGGCCTGAACATCGCCCTGGCCGGCCGGCGCCAGCATTCGCGCCAGCTAACCCTGGCGGTAGCCTCCGGGCGCCGCGACTACACGCTGCGCTCGCCCGGCGAGCAGGCCGAGCGGGTGCGGGCGGCCCCGCCGCTGCGCGTGGAGCAGCGGGGCGAGGCGGCCATTATCCGGTTATATAACTCGCTGGGCAACAACGAAACGATTGCCGCCTTCCGGGCGGCGCTGCTGGAAGTGCAGGCGGCCAAGGTGCTGGTGCTGGACTTGCGCAATACGCCCAGCGGCGGCAATACCACCGTGGCGCGCGGCATTATGGGGCACTTTGTGCAGCAGGAGCGGCCCTACCAGGTGCACGTGGTGCCCAGCGAAGCGCGCCGCTACGGCGTGCCGCGCAAGTTTGTGGAGTACGTGCTGCCTATTGCGCCCTACTACCCCGGCCGGCTCGTGGTGCTCGGCGGCCACTGGACCGGCAGCATGGGCGAGGGCTTGCTGGTGGGTTTCCACGCGCTCGGCATCCGTACGGCCGGCTCGGGGCTGGCCGACCTGCTGGGCGCGCTCTTCAACGAGCGCCTGGCCCTCAGCGAGGCCAAGGTTGACCTGGGCGAGGAGCAGCTATTTCAAGTGAATGGTCAGCCCCGCGAGGACTTCGTGCCCGTCCTTTTTCGGGAGGCTAGCGAAGGCCAGACCGGTAACGACCCGCTGCTGGAGCAGGCCATTCGGGCGGCGCGGTGAAGTGGCCGAAGGCGCTTGCTGAGCGGCGGCGGTTTGCGGTAAGTGCCGGGTAGCTTGGGTAGCTGGCGCTGCTTTATTATGGCGTATACTTGTGGGTATCATGCAAATGGTAAGGTAGTTGCCGCGGCTACCAACCTCTTGCAAGCGGTGATTTGATAACTTAAAAAGGCAAATGCTATGGAGGAGCCAAAAAACCAAACAGACAACTCAACTGCCCCGCTTGACGCTACACCGAAGGTGACCGGAGTTGGCGGCGTTTTCTTTTTCTCCGACAATCCGCAGGACCTGAGAGAATGGTACGCCAAAAATTTAGGGTTTGAAATCAATGAATGGGGTTCGGCTGGCTTTGAATCCAGAAACGTTAACAGGCCCGATGAAATAGACGCGCTGCAATGGAGTCCTTTTAAAAAAGGAGATGCGTATTTTTCCCCATCCGGGAAAGATTTTATGATTAATTATCGGGTTCGGCATATAGAAGAGCTCGTAAATAAGCTTAAGGAAAACGGGGTAACTATCCTTGACAGCATTACGACGTACGACTATGGAAAATTCGTCCATATTATGGACGTGGAAGGCAACAAGATTGAGCTTTGGGAGCCTGTTGCCAGTGAAGGCAGCCGCTAAGTAGCGTCAGAGCCTGCCAGAAAGCCCGCCGTACCCGTAGTGGCCCGCTACATTTGGCGCTATGTCCGCTTCCCCGCTGCGCTCCATCATCTCCGGCTCCATCGGCAACCTCGTGGAGTGGTACGACTGGTACGCCTACTCCGCGTTTGCGCTCTACTTCGCGCCGGTCTTTTTTCCGAAGGGCAGCCCCACGGCGCAGCTGCTCAACACGGCCGCCATCTTCGCGGTGGGCTTTTTGATGCGGCCGCTCGGGGCCGCTTTGCTCGGGCGCTATGCTGACCGGCACGGCCGGCGGGCGGCGCTGCTGCTCTCGGTGCAGCTCATGGCGGGCGGGTCGCTGCTCATTGCGGTGGCGCCCGGCTACGCTACCATCGGGCTGGGCGCGCCGGCCCTGCTGCTGCTGGCGCGGCTGCTGCAAGGCCTCAGCGTGGGCGGCGAGTACGGCACCTCGGCCACCTACCTCAGCGAGATGGCCGGCGCCCGGCACCGGGGCTTCTGGTCGAGCTTCCAGTACCTGACCCTGATGGGCGGGCAGCTGCTGGCGCTGGTGGTGCAACTAGCTTTGCAGCAGCTGCTTACTCCAGCCGAGCTGACGGCCTGGGGCTGGCGCCTGCCGTTCGTCATTGGAGCCGGCGCGGCGCTGGGCGCGCTGTTCTTGCGCACCCACATGCGCGAAACGGCGGCTTTCGAGCAGGAGCAGGCTGCCGCGCAAGCCAGTGTGCGGCCGGCCAAACTATCAGTATTTCAGCAGCTTAGCCAGTACCCGCGCGAAACGCTTACCGTGGTGGGCCTCACGCTGGGCGGCACGCTGGCTTTTTACACCTTCACCACCTACGCCCAGAAGTTTTTGGTGAATACCAGCGGCTTCAGCAAGGAGCAGGCCACCCTTATTTCGTTTGGCGCGATGGCGGTGGCGCTGCTGTTTCAGCCGCTGCTGGGGGCCATTTCCGACGGGGTGGGGCGGCGGCCGGTGCTGCTGTTTTTTGGCATCGGGGCCACGCTGGGCACGGTGCCGCTGCTGCGCACGCTGGGCCACACCAGCAGCGCATGGGGCGCGTGGGGGCTGCTGGTGGCGGCGCTGTTTGTGGTGAGCGGCTACACCAGCATCTCGGCCGTGGTGAAGGCCGAGCTGTTTCCGACCCACGTGCGGGCGCTGGGCGTGGGGCTGCCGTTTGCGCTCACAGTGGCCCTTTTTGGCGGCACGGCCGAGTACTTGGCGCTGCTGGCCAAGGAGCAGGGCGTGGCCGACTACTTTTATTGGTATGTGACGGGCTGCGCGTTTGTGTCGCTGCTCGTGTACTGGCGCATGGGCGAAACCAAGGCGCGCGGGCATATGCCAGCTTCCGCCGCCGCGGCCCCTGCAACGGCCCGGTAGTTCAGGCGTCTTTGCCAAACATCTGGCCGGGCTTCCGGCTTCCCAGCGCACACCTTTTCTTCACGCACACTTTTATTTTCTTTCCCATGCGTTTCCTGCTCCTCGCTGCCTTGGGCGGCACCACCCTGCTACTGCACCCCGCCCAGGCTCAAACCACCCCGGCGGCTCCGCAGCCGCCAATGATGGGGGCCACCACTAAGCCAGCCGCCCAAATGCCGGAAGACAAATCGAAGCGCCCCAGCCCGCCGGCCACCGTGAAAACTACCGTGGGCAGCACCGACGTCACCATCGATTACAGCCGCCCCTCCCTGAAGGGCCGCGCGGCGTTTGGTGATAAAGCGCCCCTGGCCCCGGCCGGCGAGGTGTGGCGCACCGGCGCCAACGAAGCCACCACCTTCACGGTGAGCAAGGCCGTGAAAATCAACGGCCAGCCGCTGGCGGCCGGCACCTACGCGCTGTTTACCATCCCCGCGGCCACGGAGTGGACCATCGTGTTCAACAAAACGGCCAAGCAGTGGGGCGCCTTCAAATACGACGCCAAGGAAGATGCCCTGCGCGTGAAAGTGAAGCCCGTCGCGTTGGCTGCGCCCGTGGAGCAGTTCACCATCACGGCCGACAAAACCGGCAAAGTAGCCCTGCTGTGGGCCAAGTCGGAAGCTGACTTTATGGTGAAGTAGGTAGGCCGGCTTTGCCGGCTTCATCTGCCCTATAGAACGTCATGCTGAGCTTGCCGAAGCATCTCGCCCGCCTCGTTGGCTTATCGAACCAATGGCGCGAGCGAGATGCTTCGGCAAGCTCAGCATGACGTTCTGTTGTTTGCTTTTTAATAAATATCTGATAATCAATAAAATATGGAAAAACTCGTGCTGCTGCGCCACGGCGAAAGCGTGTGGAACCAGGAAAACCGCTTCACCGGCTGGACCGACGTGGACCTCTCGGAGCTGGGAAAGCAGCAGGCCGCCCACGCGGGCCAGCTGTTGCAACAGCATGGCTACACCTTTGATATCGGCTTTACGTCGGTGCTCAAGCGGGCCATTAAAACGCTGGATATCACCCTCGAAAACATGGACGAGCTCTGGATTCCGGTGCAAAAGTCGTGGCGCCTCAACGAGCGTTTCTACGGCGCGCTGCAAGGCCTCAACAAGGCCGAAACCGCCGCCCAGTACGGCGACGCGCAGGTGCAGGAGTGGCGGCGCTCGCCGCACGCCTACCCGCCGGCCGTGACCAAGGACGACCCCCGCTTTCCGGGCCACGACCTGCGCTACCAGCACCTCACGGCCCGCGAATTGCCCACCACCGAAAACCTGAGCGAGACGCTGGCGCGGGTAATGCCCTTCTGGACCGAGAAAATAATGGGTGCCCTGCGCCGCAACCAGAAGGTGATTATTGCCGCCCACGGCAACAGCCTGCGCGCCCTGGTGCAGTACATCGACCACCTGACCGACGAGGAAGTGACCAGCCTCGACATCCCGACCGGCGTGCCGCTGGTGTACGAGCTGGACGAGGATTTCAACCGCATCCGGCATTATTACCTGACGTAGTGGCGGTTGTCGCCTGGGCGAGTAGGGGCGCGCCGAATGCAGTAATCGCTATTTTTGCGGCCTGGGCTTATCTTTAAGGTCTGCCCGCTTTTACTCCCCTTGTCCGACACGCCCCACGCCCGCCTCGCCGCCCTGGCCGACCCGCTCGCCGCGCCCGCCGACCAGCTGCCCCGCCTGCGCAAGCTGCTCGAAACCCTGCTGCGCGCCGACTACAAGCGCCGCAAAGCGCCGTTTGGCAACCTGTTTCAGGCTATCGGCGGGGCCTGCTACTCGCTGGAATTGCCCAGCGCCCTGCGCGACCAGCTGCAGGACCTGCGCGTGGCCGCTAACCTCGTGCTGCACGAAAGCTACCTGGGCACCGCCGCCGAGGTAGCCGCCGGTTTCTGGGCCGTGGCCGAGTTGCTGAAAGTGCTTACTGGTGAGCCCTATATGGGTGCGCACCCGCCGCAGCCAGTCGCCCCCGGCAAGCTGGCCGATGCCGCCGCGAGCCCCGTCGCCGCCAGCGTCGCCCCGGCTCGCGCCGCCCTGGCCGCCGACCCGCGCACCGTGTGGCGGGTGCAGGTGCTGCACGCCGACCTGCCCACCGGCCTTATTACCGTGGAGCTGAGCACGCCGGCCGACGGCCGCCCGGCCGGCCCGTTTCAGCTGGAGCTGCCGGCCGCCTACGACGGCCTGCTGCTGGCCGCCGCCGCGCTGCACCCGGCCCTCAACCTTATTGGCCCCGTGGTGCTGCCGGGCGGGCGCGTGCGCCCCCGCCGCGTGGTGCTGGAGCCCGATTACCTCATCAGCGTCACCACGTTAGCCGAGTGCGCGCAGCGCGATGGCACTTACGGCGAGCTGGCGCTGCTCAAGGCTTTTTTACCCGATGAAACCTCGCGCTCGCTGGTAGTCGGGAACCTCGTCAACCGCCTGCTCGACGAGGAGGTAAGCCACGCGGCTAATCAGTTATCAGTTAACAATTATCAGTTATCCGCTGAAAGCAAGGACGTTGTGGTAGGAGAGGAGCCAACTGGTGGCCCTGCTACCACCCAAGCACCAAGCACCAAGCACCAAGCACCAGACTTCGACCTGGAGCATTTCCTGACCAAGCAGCTTTTTCGCACCGAGCCGCTCACGCTCAGCACGTTGCCCGAGTTTCAGACCCGCACCGGCGTGCCTGAGCTGCTCAACGACCTGCGCCGCCACCACCGCACGCTGCGCCTGGCCCAGCGGCAGGGCTTCGCGGCGCAGTCGCGCACCGGCTACCAGCAGCAGCCCCTGCGCCTGGTCGATTGCTTTCTCGAACCCACCTTTCTGTCAGCTACTTACGGGCTGCAGGGCCGCCTCGACCTGCTGCACGAAAGCCCCACCGGCTACGACCTCGTGGAGCTGAAAAGCTCGGTGAAAGTGCCCGCCGCCGAGCCCTGGACCAACCACGCCGCCCAGGCCCAGCTTTACCGCCTGCTGTTGGAGTCGGTATTCGGGGCCGATGGCGAAACCGCCGGCCGGGGCCGCACCAGCATCCTGTACTCCAACGCCGCCGACGACCAGCCCGCCGTGCGCCCGGTGGTGCAAAACCAGGACTTTGTGGACCAGTTGCTGGCCGCCCGCAACCAGCTGGTGGGCACCGAGTTGCAGCTGGCCCGCGCCACCAGCCCCGGCCAGGTGGCGGCCCTGCTGGCCCCCGTGCTGCGCCCAAATTTGCAAGCCGTGCCGCCCTTCAACCGCGAGAAGGCCGAAAAAACCGCCCGCGTGTGGGCCGACGCCGACCGCACCGAGCGCGCCTACTGCCTGGAGCTGACCCGCTTTGCGGCCCGCGAAATGCGCCTGGCCCTGCTCGGCGACGAAGGCCGGCCCGGCGACGCCGGCGGCCAGGCCGGCCTCTGGCTCTTGCCGCAAGCCCGTAAGCATCAGAACTTTAGCCTGCTCGATGAGCTGGAACTCATCGAAGACCACAGCAATGCCCCCGACGATGCCCGCGAGGGCCTGGGGCCGCACCTCATTTTTCAGCGCCCGGCGGGAGGTAGGGAAGTGAATTTTCGGGCCGGCGACACGCTCATTCTTTACCCGCGCCGCCGTGCCAAAGCTGCCGCGACCGGGCCAGGCACCGGCGCGCCGGCGAGTGGCAGTGAAACTGCAGAGGCCGATGACGTGCGGGCTGCTACCGAGTTGTGTGCTGTTAACAGCTTGCCTCTCAGTGCGTTAGATGCCCAGGTGGTGAAGGTAACCCTGGCCGAAGACCTGGGCACCGATGGCCGCGTGGTGCTGGCCGTGCGCAACCGCCGCATGGCCCCGCGCTACCTGCACGGCCACTCGCATTGGGCTTTAGAACCAGATACCTATGACACCTTTCGGCGCGAGTGGGCAGGGCTCACGGCGTTTTTGAGCTTGCCCTCGGCGCGACGGCGGCAGCTGCTGGCCCGCACCGCCCCGCGCCCGCCCGAAGGCTGGGACGCCGCCCGCGCCAAGCCCGCCACCGCGGCCCCCGCGGTGGTGGCCCGCGCCCTGGCCGCGCCCGACTGGTTTGTGCTTTGCGGCCCGCCCGGCACCGGCAAAACCCGCTCGGTGCTGCGCGAGCTGGCCGTGCGCCTCGTGGCCGACGATAAGCACGCGCTACTGGCCGCCTACACCAACCGCGCGGTGGACGAAATATGCGAGCAGCTCATGGACGCCGGGCTGCCCTTTATCCGCATCGGCTCGCGGCTGGGCACCTCGCCGGCCTACCGGCCGTACCTGCTCGACAACATGATTCGCAACCTGCCCACCCGCCAGATGGTGCGGGCGCGCCTCACCAGCACGCCGCTCTACGTGGGCACCATCAGCAGCCTGCTGGGCCGGCCCGAGCTGTTTCAGCTCAAGAATTTTGACGTGGCGGTAGTCGATGAGGCCAGCCAGGTGCTCGAAGGCCCCATGCTGGCGCTGCTGGCCAAGGCCAAAAAGTTTATCCTCATCGGCGACCACCGCCAGCTGCCCGCCGTGGTAACCCAGGAGGCCGAAACCAGCGCCGTGGCCCCCGCCGTGGCCGAGCTGCTGCGCGAGCAGCTGGGCCTCAGCAACTTGCGCAACTCGTACTTCGAGCGCCTGTTTCGCCTGGCGGAGGCCAAGTGGCCCTACGCCCACGGCACGCTGGCCAACCAGCACCGCGCCCACGCCGACCTGGCCGCGCTCGTCAACGACGACTTCTACGGCGGCCAATTGCGTAGCCCCTCGCCCTGGCAGCACGCCAGCCTCAACCCCCACGCCTGGCCCGCCGCGGCCGCGGCCGACGCCTTTGGCGAAGCCCTGCGCCGCCAGCGCCTCGTGTTTGTGCCCACCCGCCGCCAGCCCGACGACCTCTCGCAAAAGGAGTCGAGCCAGGAAGCCGAGCTGGCGGCCCGCGCCGCGCTGGCCGTGGCCCAGGGCTACGGCCCGGCCTTCGACCCCGAGGCCACGCTGGGCATCATTGCCAGCTACCGCAACCAGGCGGCCCGTATCCGGGCGCGGCTGGCCCAGCTGGCCCAGGCGCACGCGCTGCCCAAGTTGGCCCAGGTCAGCGTCGATACCGTGGAGCGCTACCAGGGCTCGCAGCGCGAGGTAATTATCGTGAGCTTCTGCTGCCACCACGAGCACCAGCTAGAATTGATGGTGTCGCCCGACGAAACCGGGCAGGTCGACCGCAAGCTCAACGTGGCCGTGACGCGCGCGCGCCAGCAGCTCATCCTGCTGGGCAATGAGCTGGTGCTGAGCCGCGGCCCGCACCACGCCGCGCTGCTGGCGCGGGTGCAGGCCGCGGGCGGCTGGGTAGCGGGTTGATTTTCAGCGAGGGATTGACTGTGGCAGGATGCGGGCGCGGTAGAGACGCATCTTTGCGTCTCGTCGTTGAACGAGTTGGTAAGGAACAACTAAACAACGACAAGACGCAAAGATGCGTCTCTACCGCGCCCGCGCCATGGCCTGATAATAATTTCAACTAGAAGCCTCAAGGACAGTAATTTGTCATTAACAAGTTCTCGCTTTGCTTTAGCATGTTAACATCTGTTACTTCCCCTAAAATTATCGTCATTGGGGCCGGTGTTGGAGGCCTGAGCGCCGCCATCCGGCTGGCGCGGCAGGGCTACGCGGTGCAGGTGTTGGAGGCGCGGGCGCAGGCCGGCGGACTGGCTTCGGGCTTCACGGCGGCGGGGTTTACGTTTGACGCGGGCCCCTACATTCTGCTCGATAAGCCAGGGCTGGAATGGGCGTTTAATGAGCTAGGCATTGCGGCCGGCGCGCTGCCGCTGACCCCCATCGACCACGTGTACCAGGTGTTGCACGCGGATGGCACGGCCACCGCCTTCGACCGCAGCCTCGACACCACCGCGGCGGGCTTCGAGGCGCGCTACCCCGGCAGCGCCGCGCGCTATAAAGCCTTCGTAACCCAGATGATGGCCACCCACGCCAACGTGCAGCCGCTCACGTTTCATTCGCACCCAGGGGTGTGGGACGTGCTGCGCCACGGCTCGCTGGGCAGCGTGCCGTTTATGCTCAGCTCGCTGGCCTCAGTGCTGAATAGGGCCGCGCTGCCGCCCGAATTGCAGGAAAGCATCGGCATCTGGACGCACATTGCCGGGCAGCCCATGAGCCAGGCCCCGGCCCCGATGGCGTTCGTGCCCGGCCTGCTGCACGGCGCGGGCGCGTACTATCCCCAGGGCGGCATGCGCGCCGTGGCCGAGCTGCTGACGGCTACGGCTTTGCAGGAAGGAGTTGTTATTCAGTATAATACGAAAGTGCAGACCATCGAAGTAATGTCGGGGGGAGTAAGCGCTGTTAGGACAACTGACGGTGACCTGCTACCCGCCGCCGCCGTGGTTTCGGATGCGGCCGGCATTGGCACCTATCTGGAGCTGATAGAAGACCCGAAGCCTAATAAAAAAGTGCAGCAGCAGCGCCAGGAGTTACAAAAGCTGCCGCTGCAATCGCCGGGCACCTGCGCCTACCTGGCCGTGCGGGGCCGGCAGCCGCCGTACTACATCCGCTTCAAGCTGCGGGGCGCGGGCTGCACGGCCTTTGTGCAGCCCGGCCTGCTGGCCCCCGAGTTGGCGCAGAACGGCTGGTACCCGGCCCGGCTCATCTCACCGCTGGCCCACGCCGAAGCCGCCGCGCTGGGCCCCGATGGCCAGCGCGAACTCCTTGACCAGCAGCTGGCCGAGCCCTGGTGGCAGGAGGGCATTGCCGAATACCGAGTGCTGCACCGGCGCACCACCTGCGAGTGGGGCCGCGACTATAACCTCTACCGCGACAGCATGAACCCGGTGATGACCTCGCGCCTGATGCTGAAGGGCCGCCTGGCTCACCGCAGCCCCACCGTGCGGGGCCTCTACCTCACTGGCAGCGCCACGCATCCCGGCCAGTGGGTGAGCTTCTGCGCCGTTGCCGGGGTGCTGGCCGCCGACTGCCTCACCCACGACCTGCCCGCGCCCCGTGCTTGATACCACCCTGGAGCCGCACCCCGCCGGCCGGGTGCGGGTGGCCCGCCAGGGCCAGGGCGAGGCCGTAGTGCTGCTGCACGGATACCCCGATAACCTGCAAGTATTCAGTGAGTTATTACCACTGCTGGCGGCTGATAAACAGGCTATTGCCTTCGACTGGCCCGGCCTGGGCGACAGCGATGCCTGGCCCGGCGGGGCCACGCCGGTAGTGCTGGCGCGCCACCTGCTGGCGCTGCTCGACGCCTGGGGGCTGGCCAACGTGCACCTCGTGGGGCACGACATGGGCGGGCAGCCCGCGCTGGTATTCGCCGCCGCCTACCCCGAGCGCGTGCGCAGCCTGGTGGTGCTGAACTGCCTGGCCGGCGGCGACGAAGCTACCTCCTGGGAAATCAAGTGGTTGCGCCGGTTTGGGGTGAATAAGCTGCTGCTGCGGCACTTCCCGCGGTTGGTGTACTGGCGGGCGCTGCGCACGTTTTTGCCCGTTGGCGGGCCGGGCTTGAGCGGCCCGCTGCGGCGCGAGCTGTGGCGCACGTTTCGGCGGCCGGCCGTGCGGGCCTACGTAGTGCGGATGTGCGCCGGCTACGAGGCGCAGCTGCCGCGCCTGCCCGCCCGCTACCGGCGCGTGCAGTGCCCCACGCTCATTTTGTGGGGCGAGCACGACAAGCACTTTCCGCCCGCGCAGGCGCACTTTTTAGCGACGCAGATTCCGCACGCGGAGGTGGCGATTTTGCCCGCCGCCACGCACTGGATGGTGCTGGCGCGGGCCCCGGAAGTAGCGGCGCGGCTGCGGGCGTTTTATGCCGCTAGCCCCGCGCCCGATGCGGCAGCATAGCAACATAAAAAACCGCGCCCTGCAGCAGCGTAAGCAGGAGCGTAACGCCCCAAAAGGCTGCCTTCCGGTTTTTATGATGCAGCAAAAATATAGCCGCCCACGCGCCCGGCGCGGCACCCAGGAGCGTTGCCAGGTGCAAGGTTTTTTCAGAGATACGCCGCTGGCCCCGCTGAGCTTTTCGCTTGTCTAAGGCAAATAATAAAAAACACAACGTATTGAAAAATAGCAGGCTTATCAAAATCATTTGCACCAGGAGAAAAATGGACGTTTTGTAGAAAGTGCCTTTCGCCCTTAAGGTAATTCTACCTGCGTTCTGCTCAAAAATTGAGGGTATACACCGCGCGAAACTGCTGCTCGCTCACCCACTGCGGGGTGGCGCGCATGGCCACGTTGCGGAGCGCGCCCAGCGCCCCATCCAGGTACCCCACGCGGCCCATGAGGCGCGAGGTGTGTACAACGCGCCGGGCCTTGCCTTGGCGCAGTTGCTGCAGGGCGGCGAAGGCGGCGGCCGGGTCGGTGGGGTGTTGCAGGAGGCTGAGGGCCAGCGCGTACGCGTCTTCCACGGCCTGGCAGCCGCCCTGGCCCAGGTAGGGCGTGGTGGCGTGGGCGGCATCGCCGATGAGGCCCACCCGGCCCCGGTGCCAGCGCGGCAGCGGGTCGATGTCGAGTACCTCATTTCTGATAATAGCGGCCTCGGTGGCCGCCGCCAGAATGGCCGGCACGGGGTAGGCAAAGCCCGCGAACGCGGCTTGCAGCCGCGCCAGCAGCCCGTCGCGCGTGCCGCCGAAGCGGCCCGGCACGGCGGCAAACCAGTCGACCACGCCGTCCTCAATCTCCGAAAAGCCAAACCGCAGCCCCCCCGCCCAAGCCTCCCGAATGGCCCGCTTGAAGTGCGGCGTGAGCGCCACCGCTGCCATGCCGCGCCACACCAAATGCCCCGTACCGGCGGGCCGCACCCCCGGAAACAGGTGCTCCCGAATGGGCGAGCGCAGGCCATCGGCCGCCACCACGAAAGCCGCCCGCACCGCGCTGCCATCGGCAAAGGTGACCATGACGCCGGCCGCGTCCTCGGTTAGCCCGGTACACACCTTGCCCAGCTGCACGTGGGCCGGGCCCACTTCGGCCAGCAGCAGGCTTTGCAGCGTGGCCCGCCGGATGGCCGTGGTGCTGTGCCCAAACCGCGCCCGAATACGGTCCTGGTTGGTGCGCAGGATGGGGCGCATCTGCCCATCGACCACCTCAATGGCGTGCAGCGGCACCCCGCCCGCGTTGATGCGGGCGGCCAGGCCCAGGCGCGCAAATACCTGCATGGCGTTGGGAGCCAGCCAGATGCCCGCGCCCAGCGGCAGTATCTGCGGGGCGGCCTCGTACACGGTGGCCGCCAGGCCGCGCTGCCGCAGGGCAATGGCCGCCGTGAGCCCGGCAATGCCCCCGCCAATGATGATGCCCGGTAGCTGCTGCATATTTTAAGGAGCTGTTGGAAAGGTTGTCAGGTCAGGGTACGGGGCGGGCTGCCGGCACACGGAGCGAAGAACCACGCTGGTATTCTGCCTACTTTACAGTTTTTGAAGCAGTTAAAAATCAGAAATTGACAGGCAGATTTTTAATTCCTTCAAATCTAAGGCCGCTGTATTTGCCGCTTAATCGTATCATCCGTAATCTTATCATCGTCCAGCAGCAGCAGGGCTTTGCTGAGGATGATGGAGAGCACGGCGTCGCCCTCGAAGGGCAAAAACACGTCCGCCGTGCCCGCGTTTTTGGCCGCGCGGTCGGGCACGATGCACAGGTACTGGTCGTTGGGCTCCATCAGGATATTGCCGCTGCCCAGGTGAATTTTATAGGTGCGCAGCTTGCCTTGCACCACCAAAAACCGGTCGGTAAGGGTGCTGACTTTGCCGATTTTGAGGCGGGGCACCAGGCGCTGGAGGGCCAGCTTGCGGTTTTTGGCCACCTCGCCGAGCTCGCCAAAGCTGTAGTTTTCCCAGTAGGTGCGAAACTGGGTGAGGCCGCCGTTGTCGCGCCACTGCGGGTCGTTGCCCACGCTGGCCACGCCCACAAACAGGTCCACGTCGCGCAGCACTTCCGAGAAAGCCAGGGCCGGCACTTCGGGCAGCGGCACGGCCGCGCCGGCGCGGGTGAAGCGCACCTGGTCGGTGCTCACGTAGAGCCAGATGCCGGCGTCGTTGAAGGCGTGGTCGGCGTCTACCTCACTCACCCAAAACTCAGCCAGCAGGTTGTGGGCGGGCAGCGCCAGGGTGGCCGTTTCGGTTTCGTAGCCCTTGTCGTAGGCCCCGAGCAGGCGGTACTTCCAGCTGCGCAGCTTGGCCAACGAGTTGAACTGGTGTTGTTTAAGTATATGCGCCGCCATGCGGTTGGAGTAGGTGCGGGTGCGCTCCTCGGGCGGCGTGAGCAGGTACACTTCCCGAAACGCCTGCTTGATAGGCTGTTGCACCTGCTGGGCTTCGAGCAGCGCCCGCCAGGCCAATACTTCGGCCGGGGTGGCCAGCACGGGGTGCCAGAGCTCGGCCGCGTCGTCGTGGGTGGGCGGGGCCACGGGCTGGTGCCGGGCATCGCGCCAGGCATTGGCCAGCCAGAGGGCATCGGTGTGGGTGCCGTCGGGGTGGTGAAAGCGCCAGATGAGCTGGCGCGTGAGCAGGCCCAGCAGGCCGTGCCCGGCGTAGTACTGCCCAAACCACGGGGCCGCCAGGCGGCGGCCGGCCACGAAGCTGCGGTCGAGGCGCTCGCGCTGGGCGGTGTAGGTCTGCTGGGCTTGCAGCTGGCTGTTCTTGAGCCCTTTAAGCTCGGCGGCGTGGGTAGACTTGAGGGCGGCGGGGGCGGCTTTGAGGGGCTTGCCGGCCTTGGCCCAGCGCACGTCGGCCTGGCCGTTTTCGAGCAGCAGCGTGGCGGTGTAGTCGCCGAAAAGCCACTCGGCCCGGCCGTCGCGCAGGTCGAAGTCGGGCACGGCCATGTCCTCCAGCTCGTCGGGGCTCACGCCCAGCTCCTGGGAGGCCTTTTCGATGTAGCCGGCAATGAGCGCCTGGGTGTTGGTTTGCTTTATTTTGAGGCGCACCCGCGCCAGGGCCGCCACGCCGGGCAGGCCGCCGTGCGAGAGGGCCAGCAGGCAGGCGTTGCCGAGGGCCAGGGCCAGCGGCCCCTTGCCCGGAACCTTGTGGTAGCAGTAAGTAGCGTAGCTGGCCAGCTGGGCCAGGATAGGGTCGTCGGCCAGCGGGATTAGGGTCCAGATGAGGCCCTTCGCTACGGTTTGGCTGGGTTCGAGCAGGTAGCGGGTTTCGGTGCGGGTGACGCTATAGCCTTGCGGGGTGATGGTGGCCGCCGGGCCATACATACTGGCTAGTTGCGCACTGGTAAAATAACCTTGGTGCTCAGTGGTATAGCTTGTTTCGGCGGGGCGAATAGCAAGCAGGAAGGTTAGCAGCGCCCGGCCCTGCTCGCGCACGGCCGCGGCGCCCACGGCGGCCGTGGCGGCATCGAGCTCCTTGCGAAACTTAGCGGTGGGCTGGCCGCCGCTGGCTTTTTGCCAGAGCTGGAGCAGGTGCAGCCAGGGCCGGGTAGTGGGCGCGGTATCGGGCAGGCCGGCGGCAAACTGCGTGAGCTGCTGGCCAAAGGCGTCGCCTTCGGCGAAGAGGAGGGTGGGCCGCCCCTGCGCATTGCCCAGGTTCAAAATGGCTTGCAGGCGGCGCTGCGTGGCGATTAGCTCGCTGGCCTGAAACCCGCCGACCTCTGGGGCCGTGGCGGCCAAAAACCGGGTTAAATACGCGGCCAGCGGCTCACTGAGGCCATTTTTCTTCACCGATTTCTCCACCTGCCCCAGGGTGAGGCCCACCGGAAACGCGCCCGTCGCGTCGCGGATACTATTGGGCCGGGAGGCGTCAAACGTGAGCCCGTAGTGTTGAAACAGGGCAATAAAACCAGCGTCGCCCAGTGAAATAGTGGTGCGCATCAGCCCTTCGAGCAGCCGCAGGAGCGTGGTGCGCAGCCGGCCGGCATTGGCCCGCAGGGCTACCACGGCGGCCAGCGCCAGGCGGCCCCGGTAGGCGGCATCCTGCGCCCGCGCCGCCTGGTAGGTCGGCAGCTCGGTAACGGCGCTGTGCCAGTTGAAGGTGCTACCGGCCTCTTGCATAAGCTGTTGCAGCACGGGCTGCATCTCCCGCGACTCGGCGCTGGCATCTTCGGGCAGGGCGGCTAGCGTAAATTTTTCGGAACTCGACATAAACGGCTGGCAACCTGTTTGTTATTTATAAAATATTATTAATCAATAACTTGCCCTCAGCCGCCCACCAGCGGCGTGAGCTTGACGAAGCTGGCCGCGGCCCCGGCCCCGAGCCAGATTTCCTCGTCCAGGGTTTCGGCCTGGCGGTCGTTCACGAGCAGGAAAAAACCGTTGTTTTGGAAAGCTTCGAGGGCGCGGTACACCTGCTGCTCGGCGTCGATGCGCCGGGTGGGGCGCAGGCGGTAGGTGTCGCCGTTGAGCAGGCGCTCGGAGTCGGTGGGCTGAATGAAGCCCCGGAAAACGCCGGTCTGGTGGTGGTTGTAGGCCGCCACTTCGTCGTGCACGCGCCGGGCTATCAGCTCGCGCACGGTCAGCATTTTCTGGGCAATTTCGAGTTCCAGGCGGGCGAGGATGCTGCCGGTCGCGGTTTCATCCTGAATGGTGAGCAGGGCCATGAGGTGAGTAGTGAGTGGTGAGTGGTGAGTGGTGAGTTTAGAATTTGCGTTCGCTTGCCATCTAGCTATTTCACGCAGTGTTTCGCAGTGTTAAACTGCAGTGTTCCGCAGTGCTAGCGATTAAAACTCTGCGAAACACTGCGTGAAAGCCCGTTCAACAACTTTGCGTAAGTCTTGGAATTATAAATTGAGGGGTCAACATAGTTAAACTAATAGCAGCGTAGCCGCTTTTTTGAGGGAAGCGGTGGCCTGCCATTCGCGCAGGCGGGCTTGCACGGGGGGCGGCGTGGGCTGCTGGGTGCGGCTTTGGAGGTCGGCGTAGGCGTCGAGCAGCTTGCGGGTGTTGCGCGGGGGCTCGGTGGGCAGCTCGGGCAGCAGGGCATCGAGGGTTTGGTGCAGGGCCGCGTCGGCGGCGGGGCTGGCGGCCCGAATTTCGGCCAGGCCGTCGGCCAGGCGCGGCACGGGCACGAAGCCGCCGCCCAGCAGGCGGCCCAGCGCCGCGCCCAGGCTAGCGGGCACCAGGCGGCCCGTTGCCGCAGCGGCCAGCAGCACTTCGCGGGCCAGGGCCCGGCAGGTGGGGGCGTTGTAGGTGAGGCCGATAGCCAGCAGCAGGGTGGTGGGCTCGTCGAAGAGCGGGCCGGGGCCCAGCAGGCTGCGCAGGGCCGGCAAAAGCACCCCGCGGTTAGAGGAGTCTACCGTGTCGCGGATGGCGGCCAGGCTCAGCGTGTGCCAGTAGAGCGGCGCCGGGCACTGCGGCAGCAGCGCCACCAAAAAAGGAAAATCGGCCGCCAGCGCCTGCAGGCGTCGCCACTGATGAGGCAGCCCCGTGTTTTTAAGGCGTCCGTGTAAAGAGTAGATTAACAAACTGTTAGGTGCTGGCGAGCGCGCAGTTTTATCCACAACAAGCAGCTCCAGCCAGCGCTCGGTTACTTCGGGCTTGCCGGGTTTCCACTGCTCCACGTAGGTGTTCGACTTGGGGTGCAGCTCCCATACCGGCTGCCAGGGCTGCGCCACGTTGGGGCACGGGCGGGGCGTGAGGCCGGCCAGCGCCGGGAAGTGGCCCGCCGGCTGCCGGGTGCGGGCGGCCACGGCCCACAGCCAGGGCAGCGCCTCGGCCAGGGCCGCGGGTTCGGCTTCGGCGGGGGTGGGCAAGGCGGGCAGCGGCTCATCGGCTGGGGCCAGCAGCCAGGTTAGCAGCGCCCGCAAGCCGGCCGGCTGCAGCTGCGGCAGTAGCTGCCGCGCGGCGGCCGCGCTGGCCGGGGCGCGCCAGGCGGTGCGGGCCAGGGCCACGGCCAGGTCGGTAGGGTTGGGGTCGTGCCGGGCGGTTTGGTACGCTAAAAGTCGCTCTACCAAGCTGCCGGGCGCTACCCAGGAGGGCGCATGGGTGGGCGTGCTGAGCAGCGGCAAGGCGGGCCCCGCCACCAATAAGGCCTCGGCAAAGGCCAGCCGCTGCTGCGCCACCGCCACCAGCGGGTCGGGCACGAAGTAGGTGTCGGCGATGGTGGTGCGCGCCACAAAGGGCTCGGCAAAGCCGTTGGCCCAGCTCAGCAGCAGCGCCTGCGTGAGCACGGCATGGCCCACCCGGCCATTTGCCGCGTCTTGCATCAGGTGGGCCGCCCGCTCGGCGGGTGGGCCGGTGAGGGAGGGCTGCGCCTGCACCACGTAGGGCTGCAACAGGTCGGCATACTGGGCCGGAAACTGGCCGCGCAGGCGCAGCAGGCCGTCGAGCCAGCGCTCCAGGGCCAGCGGGTCGTCGTGCTGGAGAACTTGCCCGGTGAGAAATAGCAATTCGTGCCAATCGGCCACCGGCGCAATGGCCGTAGCGGCCGACAGGTCAGGCAGAAACTCGGTAAGCGGCTCGTACTGAGTAGTATCAGCGGCTGCACTAGAGAGCGCTACCGGCGGAGCTGCCGCCAGCCAGGGGGCCAGCACGGTGCGGGCCGGCGGGGCCAGCAGGTCGGCGTAAATAAGCACGGTGGCAGTTACTTCGGCCACTGCGGCGGCCGGGAGCAGGGGCTTTTTGGCGCCGAGCAGCTCGGCCAGGCCCTTGGCGGCGCGCTCCTGCACGGCGCTATCGGCGTGGGCCAGGGCCGCGGCGTAGAGTGGGGCCAGCGTGGGGGCGAGGTTAGGGTTGATTTTCAGCAGCTTGCCAAAGCCGACCAGCAGGGTGGTAACCCCGGTTTTGAGGTCCTGGCGGGTTAGCAGGCCGTCGGCGGCGCGCAGCAGCGCATCGAGCTGAAAATCAGGTGCTAGCCATAAGTCCTTGAGCTGGTCGAGGGCGAAGTTGACGACCAGCGGCAGCGGGTGGGCCAGCAGCTCGGTGAGTTCGCTTTGGCGGGCCAGGCGCTCGGCCGGGATGGGGTTGAGGCTGAGAAACAGGCTCTTAAACCAGGTGAGCAGCGGCCGCCGGAAGTCGCGGCGCAGCGCCAGCAGGCAGCGCGTGAGCAGGTCGGCCCGCTCCAGGTGGCCCGAGGCCGCCAGCTCGGGCAGCAGCGTGAGCCAGGAAACGGCGGTGCGCGCCTTGCCCGAGTACGTGGCGGCCGAATCGGCCATCGTGTCGAAGTCGAACAGCCCCAGCACGTCGCGCGCTAGCAGTGTGGCATTGGCGCGCAAGTCGCTGAGAATAAGCTGGTCGTAATTCTCAATGTCGCCCCCTTTTACGCCATTGCGCCGCCAGTTGTACGCCACCGGCAGGTGGGCCACCGACTGCGCAAACAGCCACGGCTCGTGAGCTAGCAGCGCGCGCGCTTCCAGCGTGCGAAGTACCTGGTAGGGCGGGGCGGCCCAGAGGTTGGCCCTGGTGCGGCGCGTCAGCCACTCGGCCAGCCAGTCGGGCCGGGTGTGTTCTAGCACCTTAAGCGCCAGCGAGTTAGCAGCCGTGGGGGCGGCGGGGCTGTCCCAGTCGAGTTGCCACCGAATGTCGAACCCCCGCCCCAGTGCTTCCTGGCGCGAGTAGGTGGCCAGGCCCGCCAGAAACAGCATCTTGTTTTGCTCGGCCGTCATCAGGCACTTCCATTCGAGCTTGCCGGGCTGCACTTCGCGCTGCTTGTATTCTTCCAGCTCCTTCTTGAGGCTCAGCGCTTTCTGCCGCACGGGCACCACGTCTTTCTTTTCCAGACTCAGCAACAAAGGCAGGAGCTCGGTGGTGGTCTGGCGGCGGATAATATGCTCGAAGGTGTCGGTGGGCGTCGTCATAAACTAAAGCAAGAGTAAGCTATACGTGGCTACTGACGGGGAAAGCAGACTGGCGGCCGGGCTTCAGGCCAACAGCACCGCGGCCGCTTTTTTGAGGGCGGCCGTGGCTTGCCACTCGCGCAGGCGGGCCTGCACCGGGGCCGGCACGGGCTGGCGGGTGCGGCCCACGAGGTCGGCGTAGGCGTCGAGCAGCTTGCGGGTGTTGCGCGGCGGCGCGGCGGGCAGCTCGGGCAGTAGCGCGGCCAGGGTTTGGGTCAGGGCGTTGTCGGTGGCCGGGTCGATGGCGCGCAGCTCGGCCAGGCCGTCGGTGAGGCGCGGCACGGGTACGAAGCCGGCGGCCAGCAGGCGGCCCAGGGCCGGGCCCAGCGTGGCGGGCACCAGGCGGCGCTGGGTTACGGCGGCCAGCAGCACTTCGCGGGCCAGCGCCCGGCAGGTAGGCGCGGCGTGCGTGAGGCCCACGGCCAGCAGCGCGGTGGTGCTTTCGGCGAAGCGCGGGCCGGCGCTCAGCAGGGCTTGCAGCACCCGCTCCACCACGTGGCGGGCCTCCGCGCCCGCGCCGTCGGTGCGGCAGGCGGTGCGCAGCAGGTGCCAGTGCAGCGGGTCGGGGTTGTTGGGCACCAGGGTGAGCAAAAAGGGCAGGCTGGCCCCCAGCGACCACAGGTAATATTGCTTATCCTGCCGCAGGCGGGCGTGCAGCGAGTACAGCAGCAGGGGCGAAAGCGGGCGCTGGCCGGGGTGCTCGGTGGCTACCGTCAGCTCGGTCCAGGTGGTGGTGACTTCGGGCTGCTGCTTGTTCCAGGGGTACTTATAGGTGTGCGACTTCAGCTCGAAGTGCCAGGCCGGCTGCCAGGGCGCGGCCACGCCGGGGTAGTCGGCCAGCGGGCGCAGCTCGGGCAGGTTGGCGGTGGGGCGGCGGGTGCGGGCGGCCGCCACCCACAGCCAGGGCAGGGCCTCGGCCAGCGGCCCGGCCGGGGTGGCGCTGCCCTTAAACGAGAGCAGCCGGCCCACCAGCCCGGCCAGCAGCTGGCCCGCCGGCTTGGTGGCCGGGGCGGGCAGCGGCACGGCCGCTACTTCGGCGGCCGGGGCCAAAAACCACGTCAGCAGCGCGCGCAGCTCGGCGTGCGCCAGCTGGGGCAGCAGCAGCCGGGCGGCCGCCGCATCGGCCTCAACCGCGTAGGCGGTGCGGGCCAGGGCCAGCACCAGGTCGGCCGGGTCGGGCACCCGGCCGGCGGCTTCGTGGGCTAAAAGCTTCGTTACCAGCGCAGTAGGGGCCACCCAGTGCGGGGCGTGGCTGGGCGTGCTTAGTAGCGGCAGGGGTAAGGGCAGGGGCAGGGTGTGGGCGGGGTGCAGGCGGGCCTCGGCGGCGGCCAGGCGCTGGCGCTCCAGGGTCAGCAGCGGGTCGGGGTGGTTGTGGGGCTGCTCGGTTAGCGTTAGTTTAGGAAGCCGGGGGTGTTCAAAATCAGCAAACCAGCTCGCCAGCAGGGCTTTGATAAAATCGGGCTGGCCCACGTGGCTGCCGCCAAACTGGTAGTGGAGCAGCGTGGCGGCTTTTTCGGCTTCGGTTTTATCCCGCAGCTCCCACGGGAAAGCCTGCTGGAGGTAGGGCCGCAGCTGCTGGGCATAGTCGGCCGGAAACTGGCGGCGCAGGCGCAGCAGCCCGTCGAGCCAGCGCTCGAAGGCAGCCGGGTTGTCGGCGGGCAGCACCTGCCCGGTAAGGAAGAGCAGCTCGTGCCAGTCGGTCACCGGCGCAATGGCCGTGGCCGGCGAGATATCCGGCGCAAAGTCTGCGATTGGCTCGTAAGTGGTTGTAAAATTGTCAGTTATATCAGCGTCGGCGGCGATAGCTAGCCACGGCGCCAGCACGGCGCGGGCGGGTGGGGCCAGCAGGTCGGCGTAGGTAGCAATAGTTGCCGCCACAGCGGCCGCTTCGGCGGGCGTGAGCAGGGGCTTTTTGGCCAGCAGCTCGGCCAGGCCTTTGGCGGCGCGCTCCTGCACGGTGGCATCGGCCTGGGCCAGGGCGGCGGCGTAGAGCGGAGCCAGCGTGGGGGCCAGGCCGGGGTTGGTTTTCAACAGCTTACCAAAGCCAGCCAGCAGCGTTTTGAGGCCGGTTTTGAGGTCCTGCCGCGTCAGCAGGCCGTCGGCGTAGCGCAGCAGCAGGTCGGGCGCAAAGCCGGGGTCGGCCCACAGGTCCTTGAGCTGGTCGAGGGCGAAGTTGACGACCAGCGGCAGCGGGTGGGCCAGCAGCTCGGTGAGCTCGCTTTGGCGGGCCAGGCGCTCGGCCGGGGTGGGCGCGAAGGCCAGAAACACGTTTTTAAACCACGTGAGCAACGGCCGCCGAAAGTCGCGGCGCAGCGCCAGCAGGCTGTGCGTGAGCAGGTTGCCGCGCTCCAGGTGGCCCGAGGCCACCAGCTGCGGCAGCAGCGTGAGCCAGGTGATGGGCGCGCGGCTTTTATCCAGGTAAACGGACGCCGAATCGGCCGGCGTGTCGTAGTCGAAGAGCAGCGGCAGGTCGCGGGTTAGCAGCGTGGCATCGGCTTGCAGCTGGGTGAGCACGTAGGCCGCCAGGCTTTGGCCGCGCTCCTTGTCGGTGCGGTTGTGGCGGTTGAGGCGGTGGCCGAGCAGCTGGGCCGCCAGCCAGGGGTCGTAGCTGACCAGGCCGGCCGCTTCCAGCTCACGCAACTGGTTGTAGCTCAAGTTAATCCACGTACTGCTGCGCGTGAGGCGCACCAGCCAGTCGGTGAGCCAGGCGGGCCGGCTGTGGCGCAGCACCGTCATAAAGTGCTCTTTATAGCCGCGGTTATCCTTGGCATTGTCCAGGTCGATGCCCCAGGGCAGCTCGAAGCTGCGGCCCATGGCCTCCTGCTTGGAGTAGGTGGCCAGCCCGGCCATGAAGAGCTGGGCCGTGCGGTTACGCAGCTTTTGCGCCTCCGCGCTCGGGTTGCGCCAGTCGTTGAGCTCCTTATACAACGCCTTGGTTTTGAGCCGCACCGCCCCCACGTCCTGCTTATCCAGCTGCAGCAGAAAGTCAATTAGCTCCGCCATGGGCCGGTGGCGCACGAGCTGGTCAAAGGTTTCAACAACGGAAGACGGAGCCATGAAAAGCAGAATTAAAATTAACTTACTGATTAATAATAGGTTGTACTAAGCCTTGCCCTGTGCCAGCAGCGCCTTGCTGATTTTGCGCAGGCTGGCGGTGGCCTGCCACGCGCCGAGCTGGGCCTGCACCGGCGCGGGCGCGGGCTGCTGGGTGCGGGCCAGCAGGCTGGCGTAGGTGTCGAGCAGCGGGCGCAGGTTGCGGGGCGGGGTGGCGGGCAGCACGGGCAGCAGCGCATCGAGCGCTTGGCGCAGGGCGTCGTCGGTTAGGGCATCTATTCCTTTGAGAGGCAAGAGGTTGTCGGCCAGGCGCGGGGCGGGCGCGTAGCCAATGGCCAGCTGCTGACCCAGAATCTGGCCCAGCGCCGTGGGCAGCAGGCGGCCGTGGGCAATGGCTTGCAGCAGCACTTCCTGCGCCAGGCTGCGGCACAGCGGGGTGTGGTGAATAAGGCCGCTGGCCAGCACGGCCGTGGCCGCCGCGGGCAGCGCCGGGCCGGGGCCCAGCAGCGTGCGCAGGGCCTGGGCCAGCACGTCGCGCTCAGTGGTTTCGAGGTTGTCGGCCCAGGCGGCGCACCGCAGTATCTGGTCGTACACCGGGGCCGCGTAGTTGGGCAGCAAGGCGATAAAAAAGCCTAAGTCGCTGGTTAGTAAGGCGTTTTCCTCCCACGACCCGTACTCGCTTTTGCCCACGGGCGGCGCGTAAGCCAGCAAGGGCGAGGGTGCCGCCGCCGTAGCGCCGTTGCTCCACGCCAGCTCCATAAAGCGGTAGGTACCCACCTGGCCGGGCTGGCTGGGGTCGGGGTACCCGTTTTCGCGCGGCACCACGTCGAAGGTTGAGCGCAGCGGCTGTGTTACGCCGGGGTGGTCGTAGCCCAGGCTAGCCGCCAGCGGGGCGAAGGTTTCGGTGGGCGCTTTGGTGCGGGCGGCCACGGCCCATAGCTCAGGCAGCGCCGTAAGCGGTGCCGCGTGCAGAGGAGCGGCGGCCCGCCCGCCCGCCGGTGCCAGCGCCGGCAGCGGCTGCCCCGGCGCCCCCAAAAACCACCCCAGTACTTCCCGCAGCCCCGCCTCGGCCAGCTGCGGCAGCAGGCGCCGGGCCTCGGCCGCTTCGGTGGGGTGGGCGTGGGCGGTGCGGGTCAGCGCCAGTACCAGGTCGGCGGTGCTGGGAGCAAGCCCCACCGCCTGGTAGGCCAATAGTCTGCTAACCAAGGCACCGGGTGCTACCCAATACGGCCGGTGGGTAGGGGTGCTCAGCAGCGGCAGCGCCAACCCCGCGCGCAGCCGGGCCTCGGCCAGCTGGTAGCGCTGCTGCTCCAGCCCCAGCAGGGGCGAGCGCGTGGCGGCTAGTACCTGCACGCTGGCCACGCGGGGCGCGGCAAAGCCGGTGGCCCAGCTGAGTAGCAGCCCCAGCCCCAGCCCCTCGTGCCCCGCCAGTTCAATAGGCCCCGCCAGCAAGGCGGCGGCTTCGGCGGCGCTGGCTTTCTTGAGCTGCGGCAGCACTTGCCCCAAATACGGTTGCAGCTGCTGGGCGTAGCCAGCAGGCAACTGCCCGTGCAGGCGCAGCAGCCCGTCGAGCCAGCGCTCGGTGGCGGCCGGGTCGTCGTGCCGCAGCACCTGCCCGGTGAGGAACAGCAGCTCGTGCCAATCGGCTACCGGCGCAATGGCCGTAGCGGGCGAGAGGTCGGGCACGAATTGCGTCAGGGGTTTATAACTATCAGTATTACTGATAGTTATTGCAGGAGTTGCCGAAAGCCACGGCCCGAGTAGCGTGCGCGCCGCCGAACCCAGCAACTCGGCCTGCTGGCCGATAGTAGCCAGTGCCTCAGCCGTTTCGGCAGCCGAAAGCATCGGTTGCCTGGCGCTCAGCAGCTCGGCCAGGCCCTTGGCGGCGCGCTCCTGCACGGCGGCATCGGGGTGGGCGAGGGCGGTGGCCAGCAGGCGCGCCACGGCCGGGGCGTGGGCAGCATCCTGCTTGGGCAGCTTAATTAGGCTAGCCAGCAGGGCGCGCAGGCCGGTTTTGAGGTCGGGCCGGGTGAGCAGGCTATCGGCCGAAACCAGCCAGGGAGCCAGGATAAAGCCTGGCTCCGGCAGCAGGTCTTTCAGTTGGTCGAGGGCGAAATTGACGACCAGCGGCAGCGGGTGGGCCAGCAGCTCCGTTAGTTCGGCCTGGCGGGCCAGGCGCTCGGCCAGAGTAGGCTTTAGGCTGAGGTACAGCTCTTTAAACCAGGTGAGCAGCGGGCGGCGGAAGTCGCGCCGCAGGGCCAGCAGGCAGCGCGTGAGCAGGTCGGCGCGGTCGAGGTGCCTTGAGGCAGTGAGGCTTAGCAGGATAGCGTGCCAGTTGACATGCTGGGGCGGGTAAGTACGGTCCCAAATCTGCCAGGGACGCTCACCGTGCGGGGCCCAGTTATCGGCTTCCTGCCTTGGAGGCAGGGGCGGCTGAATACGGGCCTGGATGCTAGAAACGGGACTATCGAAGTCAAAAATGAGCGGCAAGTCCCTGATTAGCAACACGTGGTCGGCACGTAGCTGGTCAGCAATCGCCTCCGTAGCATTGGCCGGCATAGTGGGGGCCAGGCTCAAGTCCCAGCCCCATTGGTGCAGGGCGCTGGGTAGTGCCCGCACAGCAAGCGGGGGCGAGTACGCAACAAGCTGCGCCTGCTCCAGGGCCCGCAGCAGGGCATAGTCCACGGCCCAGCCATCAGCCCGCGCTTGCAGCCCGAGCAGCCACTCGGTGAGCCAGGTGGGCCGCAAGGCCGTAACCAGCGTGAGAAAATCGGCTTTAAACCGCGTTGCGGTGGCCGTGGGGTGCGCGCCGATTATCCAGGCTCCGCGGATGGCGCCCCGCAGAATTTCTTGGCGCGTAAGCACCACTATACCCGCTAAAAAAATATTTTCGCTTTGCGCGCTGGTGGCCCTGGTCCCCCAGCCGTTTTCCGAAACCTGCACCACGGTTTGCAGCTCTTCCCGCAGGTTTTTAAGAATAGTGCGCGCCGCCGGGAAGTCAGTTTTTGCCAGCGTCAGTAAAAAAGGAATTAACTCTTGCGCGCTTTCGTGGCGAATGAGGCGCTCAAACTCTTCAATAGCAGCCGACATAGGAAAACTTGCTGATTAATAAGCTAGTAAGGGTGAAAATTTTTCCGCACCCTTACCCAAACCGCAGCTGCGCCGCCAGAATATGCTTGCACGGCCCGCGCTGGCCCTGGTGGCTCGTAAACCACTGGCAGGTGCAGCGCGCCGGCTCGGGGCCGCCCACCAGCACGGTGTGCCACACGTCGGTGCCGCGCACGCGGGCCTCGGTGCGCCCGCCGGCCCCCACGCCCACCAGCTGCACATCGTCGGCCGAGTCGAGCAGGGCGCGGGCGTTTTTGAGGCGCGGGTTGAGCTTCAGAATGCGGTCGGTTTTGAAGGGCAGGCGGCGGTAGAAGTAGTGGTTCGCCGCCAGGTCGAAGCCCAGCAAACCCATGGCCGAGAGGCTGGCGCAGAGCCGGTCCACGGTGCCAGGGGCCAGGTCGTGCGCCAGCGCAAACAGGGTGGGGTTGAACGTCTCGTTGCCCCGAAACAGGTTGTTGGCCCCCGCCAGCCACTCGGCGGGCAGGTCTTCGAGCAGCGTATCGAGCTGGTTGCCCTCGCCCGAAAAGCCCCGGTTCACGGCCGCCGACAAGGCCAGCACGAACTCCTGGCCGCCGCCCAGCGCCAGCACAAAGGCGCTGGCCTGCCCGTCGGGCGTGGCAAATACCCGCAGGCTTTCGCAGAGGGGCAGCAGGCCGTCGAGCAGCCGCAGCCGGTGCACGCCGCCCACCCGCACCGCCCCCGCGCTGCCCACCGGCGCAAAGCTGGGCCGCGGCCCCCGCAGCACCAGAAAAAAGTCGCCCCTGGCCGTGCCCGCCGGAATGCTTTGCACCAGCTGCGTGGCTTGCACGCGGCTGAGGGTTAGGCGTTCCTCCATCAGGGCCAGGTAGCCCTGCACGGCGGTAAGGCCCTTTACCCAGCGCTCGGGCAGTGTCACCTTGCGCTCGGTGACTTTGCCGGCTTCGCGCTCCAGCGTCACTTCCAGCTGGCCCACGGTCAGGCGCACCGGCTCGGCGCGGGCCACCCGGCTGAGGGCATTCACCATGGGCTCGTTGAAATCGACGTTGGTAGTGCCGCTGCTCAAGAACTCGCCTTCCAGCGCGGCCGGCCCCAGGTCGAGGCGGGCGTACACGCCGTTGCACGACGAAAACGCCTCAAAGCGCAGCCGCCCCGCGCCGGCCGTCACAATAGGGTCGCGCAGGGCGGCGCTCTGCGGCACGAAGCGCGAAGCCACCACTTTGGCTAATGTGGTTAGCCCGCGGGCGGCCAGCCACGAATCGCGCAGCCGGCCCCGAAAAAAGCAGGCCGCGCCGCTGGTGGGCGCGTTCTCGGCGTAGGCGGCAAGTTGCAGCGCCGCGCCCTCCGGGGCGTGCGTCAGGGCCGATGGCTGGGCGTAGGCGTAGGTGAGGTCGGACATAGCGGGTAGAAGTAGGTGCTGCCTGGGAGGCATTTTCGTTTAGCAAAGGTGAAGTGCAAAATTGATAATTGCTAAATAATTTGGCAAAAATTAGCAAAAATTAGCAGCCAGCCGTAAGCAAAGCACCAGCCCGCTTTGGCTATAAGCGCTGGCGGTGGGCATAGTGGCCTTGGCCACGCCGGCTGGCCGCGCGGGCGCCCCTCAAGCCAACAGCGTTCACTCAAACCGCAGCGCGTGAAAAGCCGCCTCGTCGGGCGTGGCGGCTTTCATTAAGTCGTTGATAGCCTCGCGCTTATTGAACAGGTAGAAGCAGTACACGTCGGCCACGTTGCGCTTGTGCAGGGCCACCACCATGCAGTACTTATAGCCGGGCGCAAACTGCCGGCCGGGCGGCACCAGGGTCGTGCCGCCCCAGTCGGCCCGAAATTCGCGGCGCACGGCCCCGGCCGGGAAGTCGCTGACTTGAGGCATTTGGCCGCCCGAAATATTGGCTACCACCGTCATCAGCAGCGTGGGATACAGCTCGTTGGGGTCACTCATATCGCTGTGTTGCTTGCCTTTAGCGCTGCGGTACTCGGCCAGCAGCGGGCCGAGCGGCCGGATGGCGTAGCGCACCTCCAGGCCCTTGCTGGGCAGGCGCACGGCGTAGTCGTAGCTCATCGGCGCATTGGCCACCACGGGCACCGGCACCGCGCCGGCCGGGCTGCGAAACCGTAGCTGGCTGGCGGCCAGCCGGCGCTGAAAAGCGCCCGGTAAGGCGGGGGGCGCAGGCACCACCGATAAACTGAGCCCGGCGGCGATTAGCAGGCTGGTAGCTAGTTGGATAAGCATGGGTACTAGGGGGTTAAGGCCGGTGGAGGCCCGCCCTGGCACGGGCCACCAAAACGCCGGGGCCGCAAGTAGCGCGCAAAAACCCGGATAATGCCGCGTGGGCTGCGTATGCACCACCGGGCCACCCCGTGCCCGCCGCTTTTCCCCGCTTTAGTACCCTATGGCAAACCCGCCTCTTCCTGCTGCTACTACCGAGTATACCGGTTTCGTGCGCGTGCGCGGCGCCCGCGAGCACAACCTCCAGAACGTGGACGTGGACATCCCGCGCGACGCGCTGGTGGTGTTCACGGGCGTGTCGGGCTCCGGCAAATCGAGCCTGGCTTTTGGCACGCTCTACGCCGAAGCCCAGCGCCGCTACCTCGAATCGGTGTCGCCCTACGCCCGCCGGCTGTTTCACCAACTAGCAGTGCCCGAGGTAGATAGCATCGACGGCCTGCCGCCGGCCGTGGCCTTGCAGCAGCAGCGCGGCGCGCCCACCACGCGCTCGTCGGTGGGCTCGGTCACCACGCTCTCCAACCTGCTGCGCATGCTCTACTCGCGGGCCGGCGACTACCCGCCGGGCCAGGGCATTATCTACGCCGAGGCCTTTTCGGCCAACACGCCCGAGGGCGCCTGCCCGCGCTGCCACGGCCTGGGCCGGGTGTATGAGGTGACCGAAGACTCGATGGTGCCCGACCCGTCGCTCACCATCCGCGAGCGGGCCATTGCGGCCTGGCCCCAGGCCTGGGGCGGCCAGAATCAGCGCGATATCCTGGTCACGCTGGGCTACGACGTGGACCGCCCCTGGCGCGACTTGCCCCAAAAGGACCGCGACTGGATTCTGTTCTCCGACGAGCAGCCCGTGGTGCCGGTGTACCCCGGCTACTCGCCGGCCGAAACCCAGCGGGCCCTAACGCGCCAGGAATCACCCAATTACATGGGCACGTTTTCGAGCGCCCGGCGGCACGTGCTCTATACTTTTGGCAACACCCAGAGCGCGCTCATGAAAAAGCGCGTGCTGCAATACATGCTCAGCCAGGCGTGCCCGCTCTGCCACGGCAAGCGCCTGCGGCCCGAGTCGCTGAGCATAAAATTCGCGGGCCTCGACATTGCCGACATGGCGCGGCTGCCCCTGCAGCAGGTGGCGGCCCGCCTGCGGCCCTACGCCGACGGCACGGCCGGCGCCCAAAGCCACGACGCGGCCCACCCCGAGCAGGCCGAAGTCACGCGCCGCATCACCCAGGACCTGGTGGCCCGCCTGGCCGTGCTCCTCGACCTGGGCCTCGGCTACCTGGCCCTGGAGCGCAGCACGCCCACGCTCTCGCCCGGCGAGCTGCAGCGCCTGCGCCTGGCTACCCAGCTGTATTCCAACCTGTTTGGGGTAGTATATGTGCTCGATGAGCCCTCGGCCGGCCTGCACCCCTCCGACACCCAGGCGCTGCTGGCGGCCCTGGCCAGCCTCAAAAAAGCCGGCAACTCGCTCTTCGTAGTCGAGCACAACCTCGACGTGGTGCGCCGCGCCGACTGGCTTGTCGACGTGGGCCCCGCCGCCGGCGAGCAGGGCGGCCACATTCTCTACAGCGGCCCGCCCGCCGGCCTGGCCGCCGTCGAAAACTCCCAGACGCGCCACTATCTGCTTGAGCAAAAGCCTTTTGCACGGCGCGACTTGCGCCAGCCCACGGGCTGGCTGCAGCTCACCGGGGCCACCCGCCACAACCTGCGCGGCCTCGACGTGGCCTTTCCGCTGGGCGTGTTCACGACCGTCACGGGCGTGTCGGGCTCCGGCAAATCGACGCTGGTGAGCCAGGTGCTGGTCGAGGCGCTGAGTTTGGAATTAGGAATGAAGAATGAAGAGTTAGGGCCAGAAAATGCAGAGCTGGAACTAGCAAACGAAGAGTCATTTGCCGCTTCCGAACCAATTCTTCCTGCCTCCTTCCAAATTCAAAATTCCCTGATAAAGCGCCTCGTGCGCGTCGACCAGCAGCCCATCGGCCGCACGCCGCGCTCCAATATGGCCACCTACACGGGTTTGTTTGACCACGTGCGCCGGCTGTTTGCGGCCACGCCCGAAGCCCGCAAGCGCCGCTACGACGCCGGCCGCTTCTCGTTCAACGTGGCCAAGGGCCGCTGCGAAACCTGCCAGGGCGAGGGCTTTGTGATGGTCGAGCTGCTGTTTTTGCCCAGCGTGTACTCGCCCTGCCCCACCTGCCACGGGGCGCGCTACAACGCTAAAACGCTCGAAATCAACTACCAGGGCAAAAACGTGGCCGATGTGCTGCGCCTGACCGTGGACGAGGCCTGGGCGTTCTTCGCCGACGAGCCCAGCGTGCGCCGCGCCCTCACCGTGCTGCGCGAAGTGGGCCTGGGCTACCTGCGCCTGGGCCAGTCGGCCACCGAGCTGAGCGGCGGCGAGGCCCAGCGCATTAAGCTCGCCACTGAGCTGCAGCGCCAGGCCCGCGCCCACACCCTCTACGTGCTCGACGAGCCCACCACTGGCCTGCATCCCGCCGACGTCGAAAAGCTCCTCACCCAGCTCAACGGCCTGGTCGAGGCCGGCCACTCGGTGCTGGTAGTAGAGCACGACATGCGCGTGGTGGCCGGCTCCGACTGGGTGCTCGACATCGGCCCCGGTGCCGGCGACGAGGGCGGCCGGGTAGTAGCCCAGGGCCCGCCCGCCGAAGTAGCGCGGGCCGCCGGCAGCCGCACCGCGCCCTACCTGGCCAGCTTCCTAAAAGGTGGCTAACCGGTAGCTGGTTCGCCAGATGAGGCTAACCCAACGGCAAACCAGCTACCGCTCAGGCTACTTGCGCTGCGGGTGCCGCCCGCCCCCGCTCCACCGCCAGCACCAGCAGCGCGCCCAGCGTGTAGGCCAGCATATCGGCCCACGCAAAGGAGCTGCCCAGCACCACGCGCGCCACGCGCCAATGCCCCAGCCCGAGGTGGTCTACCAGGTGGAAGTACTGGCTGATTTCAATCAGATACGATAGTAAGAGCACGCCCGCCAGTGCGCGCCCGATGGGCAGTTGCCAAAGGCCCTTCACCAGGCAATACAAAAGAATGGTGACTAGAAAATCGCCCACATAAGGCCGCACAAACTGGTCGTTCACAAATGTGCCAATAATAACTTCCAGCATTAGTAAGAGCGCTGCCCAGCTCAGGTAACCTTTGGGAAAGCCAAGCATACATTTGCTGTTTATATTTGTTAAAAACCTGATAAATAGCCTAGTACGCCGGCTAGCAGCAAGCAGTGATTAAGCTGCCTGGTAGGCCCTGGGAACTTCATCCAGCGCTTTTATGCGGGCCGCGTACGCGGTAGGAAGCAGCGTATTTTTCAGCCACTGGCTTACGGCCAGCTGCTTGGTGCGGCGGTAAAACCCCAGCGCCGGGCGCAGCCACGCGCCGCGGCCCAGGCCGAGCTGCGCGGCCACCGGGGGCGGCACTACCAGGCCCTGCACGCCGCGCAGCAGCCCGTAGCGCACCCCGCCCAGGTGCTGGCGATATTGTAGGTAGAGGTCGGCCGTGTAGCGGCTGGGGGCCAGGTTGGCGGCCAGGTGCCGGGCGCGGTCGACCTGCCAGGCGGCGTAGGAAGCCGGTAAGTCGGGCACGCCCATGCGCCGCCCGAGCCGGCAAAAAACGTCCGTTATCTCGGCGCACTCGGCCGGCGTGAGGGGCCGCTCCAGCACCTCAAACGCCCGGATGGAGTAGGCGATGAGCAGGTACAGCACGTCGCGATACGCCCAGGCCGGAATGGCCCGGCCCCGGCTGGCTTCCACCGCGCCGTGGATGGCGGCGATGGCATCAATGGCCTTTTCGGCCCCGGCCCGGTCGGCAAACACAATGCGGCGGGCATAATCGACGGTCGAAAACAGCCGCCCCAGCGGGTCGGCCGGCAGCCGCCCGGTGAAGTAAAGCC
>CAXTFI010000027.1:0-33158 GCA_964243255.1 uncultured Hymenobacter sp. | reverse complement strand
TCTCCGCCGTGGCATTCAGCTTCATGGTGCACGAGCCCAGCGGAATCATGCTGTGGGCCAGGCTCAAGTCCTTGTTTTCCAAGTACTTCATGTAGCGTAGCAGCTCGTGCTCGGCGTGGTGCGAATGAAACACCGGGTGCGTGAGGTACTCGCTGGTGCGCTGCAGGCTCTCGGGCCAGGTCAGGGTCAGCTCGGCTTCGGCGGTGGGGGCGGCCGTGGTGGCTACCTCCTTGCCCAGCACCTTGGCGAAAATGTCCACGATGTCGCGCACGTCGTCGATTTCCACGTTCTGGTGCAGGCTGATGCCCACCAGCGTCTCCTCGTAGTAGCGGAAGTTGATGTTAGCGCTTTCAGCTTCCGTCTTCAGGGCCTGCTGCATCTCGTGGCTTTCGAGGCGTAGGCTCAGGGTATCGAAGTAGTTGCTGTTCAGCTGCTCTACGCCCAGGGCCTTCAGCTCGGCTTCCAGAATTTGGGCAAACAAGTGCGTGTTCACGGCAAACTGCCGGATGCCTTTCGGGCCGTGGTACACGGCATACATGCCGGCCAGCACGCTCAGCAGCACCTGCGCGGTGCAGATGTTGCTCGTCGCTTTTTCGCGCCGGATGTGCTGCTCGCGGGTTTGCAGCGCCATGCGGTAGGCCTTGTTGCCGGCCGCGTCGATGCTCTGCCCGATAATGCGGCCCGGAATGACGCGCTTAAACTGGTCCTTGCACGAGAAGAAGCCCGCGTGCGGCCCGCCAAACCCCATGGGCACCCCGAAGCGCTGCGATGAGCCCACGCAAATGTCGGCGCCCAGCTCGCCCGGCGAGGTCAACAGCGTGAGGGCCAGCAGGTCGGCCGCCATCACCACGAACAGGTTATTGGTGTGGGCGTTAGCGATGAATTCCTGATAGTCGAATATCGTCCCGTTGGCACCGGGGTACTGCACCATGGCCCCGAAGAACGCCTCGTCGCTGAGGTCGGCGGTGCGGTGGTCACCGATTACCAGCTCAATGCCCAGCGGCGTGGCGCGGGTGCGCAGCACGTCGATGGTCTGGGGCAAAACCTGCTCCGACACGAAGAACTTGGTGGCGTTTTTTTTCTTGGTTTGCGAGTGCAGCAGGTGTAGGGCTTCGGCGGCGGCGGTGGCCTCGTCGAGCAGGCTGGCGTTGGCGATGGGCAGGCCCGTGAGGTCAATTATCAGCGTCTGATAATTGATGAGCGCCTCCAGGCGGCCCTGGGCAATTTCGGCCTGGTAGGGCGTGTAGGCGGTGTACCAGCCGGGGTTTTCGAGGATGTTGCGCTGGATAACCGGCGGCAGGGTGGTGTCGTGATACCCCAGGCCGATGTAGCTCTTATACACCTTGTTCTGGCTGGCCAGCTGCTTGAAGCGCTTCAAAAACTGGCGCTCGCTCAGGGCCGGCGGCAGGGCCAGCGCCTCGGGCAGGCGAATGGCGGCGGGCACGGTTTCGGCGATGAGCTGCGCCACCGACTCCACCCCAATGGCCTGCAGCATGGCCTGCTGCTCGGCACTGGTGGGGGCGTTGTGGCGGGTTTCAAACACGTCGGCGGGCTTGAATTTAAACGACATAAACGGGGGCTGGGGTAGGGGAGAAGACGGCAACTTTTTCCTTAACAAAGGTAAGCCCGGTTTGGCCCGGCGCGGGGCGTAGTTTTGGGGCGTAACCCCAAGCTTTTGGTTAAAAGAACGTCCTGCAGACCGAAGGGAAGCAGCTCGCTCGCGTCGTTTGGGTATCGTTGCAACGACGCGGGCGAGCTGCTTCCCTTCAGTCTGCAGGACGTTCTTTTTCAACCGTTCTATTTCCATGCCCTTTCCCACCCTTATTGGCCTGCTGCGCGAAGGCCGCACCCCGCCCGACCGCCGCGTGGCCCTCACCCCCAAAAAATGCGTCGAGCTGCAAGACGCCTACCCCGGCCTGCGGGTGCGGGTGCAGCCCAGCCCCCACCGCGCCTTCGCCGACCAGGAGTACCGCGACCTGGGCCTGGAGGTGAGCGACGATATGGCGGCCTGCAACGTGCTGCTCGGCGTGAAGGAAGTGCCCGTGGCCGCGCTGCTGCCCGGTAAAACCTACCTGTTTTTCTCGCACACCATCAAAAAGCAGCCCGCCAACCGCCAGCTGCTGCAAGTTATTCTGCGCGAGCATATTACGCTGATTGACTACGAGCTGCTGACCAACGCGGCTGGCGAGCGCGTGGTGGCCTTCGGGCACTGGGCCGGCATTGTGGGGGCCTACAACGGCCTGCTCACCTACGGCCGCAAGCATGGCCTCTTCACGCTGAAGCCGGCCTGGCAGTGCGTGGATATGGAGGACATGGAGGAGGAGTTTTTTAAAGTTAAGCGCCTGCCCGCCATCAAGATAGCCGTGACGGGCTCGGGCCGGGTGGCGCAGGGCGCGGTGGAGGTGCTGGGCCGCATGGGCATCCGGCGGGTGAGCGTGTACGACTACCTCTACCTCGATTTCACTGAGCCGGTGTATGCCCAGCTGCGCAGCTCGGACTACAACCGCCGCCGCGACGGCCGGGTATGGGACACGGCCAACTTTCACCACGAGCCGGCCGCCTACGAGTCCACGTTCGGCAAGTTTGTGCCCGTGACGGACCTGCTCATCGCCTGCGCCTACTGGGACCCCGCCGCCCCGCGCCTCTTTACCGAAGCCGACACGCAACGTATTGATTTCAAGATAAATACGATAGCCGACGTGACCTGCGATGTAAACGGCTCCATTCCGCTCACCAAGCGTAGCACCACCATCAACCAGCCCGCCTTCGACTACGTGCCGGCCACCGGCGAGCTCACGGCGGCATATTCGGCAGCCAGCACCATCACCGTGATGGCCGTGGACAACCTGCCCTGCGAGCTGCCGCGCAACGCCAGCCGCGACTTCAGCCGGCAGCTGCTCGACCAGGTTTTTCCGGCCCTGATGAGCGGCGACCCCGCCGGGGTGCTGGCACGGGCCACCATTGCCCAGGACGGCGCGCTGCTGCCCCGCTACGCTTATCTGGCTGATTATGTGGCTTGAGGTATTAGCTTGATTGATAGGCTATTAGAGCTGCATACTACAGAACGTCCTGCTTCGGCAAGCGGACGCCAGATGAGCAGGACGCTCTTTTTATGCGCAAAAGCCTGTTTGGCAATTAGTTACTGCTTAGTAGCAGCCGGATTGCTATCGGCGGTGCTGGTGGGCGGCACCGGCGGCGTGGCTCCACCGGCCAGCGTTGATACCAGCCCGGCCGGACTGATTTTGCGCAGCGACCCGCTGCCCGTATCGGTCACGTACACGGCTCCGGCCCGGTCGGTGGCCACGCCCGCCGGAAACTTGAAACCCGCGGCCAGCAGCGTTACCTGGCCGGTGGGGCTCACCCGGCGAATGCAGTTGCCGTAGGTGTCGGCCACTACCAGCGCGCCGCTCGCCTCCAGGGCCAGGCCTCGCGGGTGGTTGAAGTCGGTGGCCAGCACGCTCACCTGCCCGGCCGCATTCAGCTGCTTTACGGTATTATTCTCCGTATCAGCTACATAAATTAGGCCCTGGGGAGCCACGGCAATGCCGGCGGGCTTGTTGAGGCCTTCGGCCAGCGTGCTGAGCGCCCCGCGGGGGCTTATTTTTTGTACGGTGCCGCTGTTGGGGGCCGCCCCGGCGTCGGCCACGTACACGTTGCCGGCCGAGTCGAGGCTGAGGGCCGTGGGGTACACCAGGCTGCGGCTGTGGGCGAGGGTGGCCACCTGCCCATCGGGGTCGATGCGCACAATGCAGTGGGCCCCGGCATCGGCCACGTACACGACGCCCGCGGCGCTCACGGCAATGCCCGTGGGGTAAGTTAGATTGCTGTCGGTCAATAGCTTCACTTCGCCAGTGGGGCTCACCTTTTGCACGGCGTGGCTGTCGGTGTCCACTACATACACGTTGCCGGTGCTATCGACGGCCACTCCGTCGGGGTAGCTGAATGGCCCCGCTGGGGTGGCCGCTGGCTGGCCCGCCGTGAGCCCCGCCGCCAGCAGGGTATAGCGTAGTAGTAGTGTTTTCACCAATAAAAAGCGCGGGTAACTGTTTCAAAGGTAGGCGCTGGTCCTGATAATCTGCTAATCTTTACCGCTTTAGTTACAATAAGGTTGCTGAGCTTTCCGTTACCACCTTTGCCCGTATGAATTTTGCGACCCGCGCCACCACGCCCGAGCTGATGGACGACCTCACCCTGGCCACCGACGAGCTGCGGCAAAACCTGGATGAGCTGGAGACCATTAATACCTGGCTGGGGGGCTACCAGCCCGTGCTGGGCGCGCTGGCCCGCCTGCGGCCCCGCTTCCCTGGGGGCCGCCCCCTGCGCCTGGCCGACCTGGGCAGCGGCGGCGGCGACACCCTGCGCCACATTGCCGGCTGGGCCCGCCGCCAGCGCCAAGCCGTGGCGCTCACGGGCATCGACGCCAACGAGTTTATGCTGCGCTATGCCGCCGCCAAAAGCGCGGCGTACCCCGAAATCAGCTACCGGCAACTCGATATTTTTTCGCCCGAGTTTGCCGCCCAGCCCTACGATGTGCTCACGGCCAGCCTCTTCTGCCATCACTTTTCCGATGCCGAGCTGGTGGGCCTGCTGCGCCGCTGGCACCAGCAGGCCGCCGTGGCCGTCGTCATCAACGACCTGCACCGCCACCCGCTGGCTTATTACAGCATCAAACTGCTAACCAGGCTATTGGGGGGCTCGCGCCTGGTGCAAAATGATGCGCCGCTCTCGGTAGCGCGCGCCTTTTCGCGGGCCGACTGGCGGCGCCTGCTGGCTCAGGCGGGCATTGCGCAGTACGGGCTGCGCTGGTGCTGGGCCTTTCGCTGGCAGGTGGTGATTTTGGCAGAAGTAGGGTAACCAGGCCATTTAGCAACGTTTGTACTTGTTAGTTAAAAAACTGATTAGCAGTGACTTGCTAAAACAAGTACAACTCAAAAGCCCCCGGCTCTTCAGGGAGAGCCGAGGGCTTTTTGTTCGGGGCAATGGGTGCTTAGCGGTGCCCGTAGCCATAGCCGTAGGCCGGGCCGCGGTCGTGGCGGTGCTGAGCTTCCCAGCGGGCGCGCTCACGGGCCTGCTGGCGCTCGTGCTCGCGCTGGGCTTGCTCGTAGCGGGCGCGCTCGCGGGGCGAGAGGCGGCGGTCGCGGTCGCGGTCATGGTCGTGGTCGAAGGGAGTGGCGGCTGAGGCAGCAGTAGAGGCAAACAGGACGAGGGCGGCAACGAACGAAAAGAGGGAGGCTTTCATGGGAAAAGTAGAGGAAAAGTGGAAAGGAAAAGAGCGACGCGTCTGTCCTATCCAAGGCAAGCGCTGTGCCAAGGCCCAACCCAGCAGTTTGCTTGGTTTTTCATAATTGGTTGTCTTGCAAGTAGTTGCTGATTTATGGGTTGCGAGTTCATCGACCAGCCCGGCAACTATGCCGCTCAACCCTTTAGCTTTTGGCTGGCGGGTGCCAGCCGGGGCCGACTAGTTAACGCTTCCAGCCGCTTTCCCAGGCGGCCAGCTCGGCGCGCTGCTCGGCGTAGGCGCGGGCCACCAAAGCCGGGGCCGGGCCGGTGCCGAGGTAGATGGTAGCGCCCGTTTCGCGCGCGTACGGGGTGGTTAGCTCGCCTACTTTGCGCCAGCTTTTGAAGAATGGGCGTAGCTCGTCGGGGTGGCCTTCGCCAATCAGCAATACGTGGCGGTAGCCCTGGGCGGGCGGCGCCGGAAACCAGTACAAGTAGCTGCCCTCGAAGCTGGTAGCCAGGGGCAGGGCCCGGTTGCGGTTGTAGTAGTTGATGGCCCCAGCCAGGCCGTAGTTGTCGCACTTGATGAGGGTGCGCGCCCTGGTAGAGTCGGGCAGCGCCCGGTAGGCGCGGTACGTTTTATCGGCCAGCTCCTGCCAGCCCAGCATGTCGGCGTAGTCCTGGGGCAGCGGGTGGTTTTGCCCTTCTTCCCAGCGGTGGAGGCCCAGGCGCTGGTAAAACGGCAGCTGGCCCAGGCGGGCCATGGTGGCCGGGGCCAGCAGCGGGTACGTGTAGGGCAGCAAGGGCACGGCCAACAGCAGCGGCAGCAGCAGCAAAGCCACCCGCGCGGCTGGCGCGCCGCGCGGGCGCCGCGCCAGCCGGGCCTGCCACCACACCGCGCCCCCCGCAAACAGGGCCGGGTAGTAGCCCAGGGCGTAGTAGTTTTTGCCGTGCAACAGCGTGAGAATCAGCAATCCACCCGCGTAGAGCAGCCCCACAGCCCGCGCCGCCGGCACCGGGTGGCCGCGCAGCGCCGCCCACAGCCCCGGCACCCACACGGCCAGTGCTGGCAGGCACAGTAGCAGCTGGCCGCGCCAAAAGTCGGCGGTGTCGGCGTGCACGAGCTGGGTATCGTGCAGCAGCGCCATGTGGTGGCGAAAGGGCAGGCCATGAGTTAGCTGCCAGGCCAGGGCCGGCGAAGCCACCAGCAACGCCAGGCCGGCAGCCACCCACACCGGCCGCTGCCTTAGTGCCTGGGGCTGCGTCAATACCAGCGCGCCCAGGGCGGCGGCCCCAAAAAAGAACGCGGTAAATTTATTGAGCACCCCCAGGCCAATTAGCACCCCCAGCCAGTACAGGTGGCGCGGGCGGCCGTCGGGCTGGGCTTGGCGCACCAGCAGGTAAGCGCCTAAGGTGAAGGCAAATACCTCAAACGAGTTGGGCTGAAACAGCAAATTGAGCCGCCCAAATAGCGTGGCCAGGTAGCAGACCCCCGCCAGCGCCTGCGCCCAGGGGCCGCCGCCGAGCCGCTGCGCGAGGCGCACCACTACGTAGATGGTGAGGCTGCCCCAGAGCAAAGGCCAGCATTTCACCCAAAAAAAGCCGCCGCCCAGCGCCAGCGCCAGCCAGCTTTGCAGGGCCGTGAGCAGCGGCACTTCCAGGTAGCCCCAGGCCAGGTGCCGGCCATAGTCAAGGTAGAGGTATTCGTCGCGGTGCAATTCATAGCGGCCGTAGCCGGCCAGCAGTAGCCCACTGGCAAACTTGACCAAGGCAAACAACAGGGGCAACTGGCGCTTCATGGGCCGCAGGGCAGCAGGAGTGCCGCAGGTGCGCAAGGTAGCTAACCGGCTGGCTACTTGGGTGGTAAGCAAGCCCGGCCATTCGTCTCTTTGTCACTTAAAAGAGCTTCTGAATTCCAAAGGCGACAGGTTCGTTTTGGCCTTGAACAGCTTGCTGAACGACTGCAAATGCTCGAACCCCAGCTCGTAGGCAATCTCACTGACCGTCAGGGTGGTAGTCGATAGCTTCTGCTTGGCCCTGGCTATCAGCCGGGCATGGATGTGTTGCTGGGTGTTTTGCCCGGTCACCACGCGCAACAGATTGCTTAAGTACTTGGGCGACAGGCGCAGGCAGTCGGCCACGTAGCGCACCGTGGGCAAGCCGCTTGCGCGCAAATTAGTGTTGTTGAAATACTCCTGAAGCAGCGTTTCCAGCCGGGCCAGGACCTCGTGGTTGGCCTTTTCGCGGGTCAGGAATTGGCGGTGGTAAAACCGGTCGGCGTAGTGCAGCAGGCTTTCCAGGTGCGAAACGATAATCTGCTTGCTGAACCGGTCGAGGTTGGCGCTGCCTTCCTGGGCAATCGTGGCGATGAGGCGCAGGATGGTCGCTTCTTCCTGGGCCGACAGAAACAGGGCCTCCTGGAGCGCGTAATCCCAGAAATCGTACTGCTGGATGGCGGTGGCCAGCGGCGTGTTCCAGATAAAATCCGGGTGGAGATAGACTACCCAGCCTGATTTTTCCACGGCCTCGGCCGGGTCGGCCACCGCGATGCTAAACACCTGGCCGGGAGCCATGAAGGACATAATGCCCTCGTTAAAATCAAACGAATGCTGCCCGTATTGCACGTGCACATTGTGCATGCGCTTAACGGAAATAGAGTAAAAGTCGAACACCATGCTCTGGGGCTCCTCGCCCTCCCGGTGCGGCACGGTGCCCACATCCACCACGCTGAGCAGCGGGTGCTGGGGCGGGGGCAGCTGCACAAACGCGTGAAACTCGCTTATCGTGGTGAAGCGCTTCATGCCGGCCCGCCGTTTTGACTTATTTCCAGCACCAGCTTGCCCCGCACGCGCAAGGTCTGGCTTTCGCGGTGGGCGTCGGCCACCTGCGCCAGCGGAAACACCTGGCTGACAAGCACCTGCACCTGGCCCTCGTCAATCAAGCGGGCAATTTCCTGGAGCCACTCCTGCCGGGGCTGGTTGGCCGAGAGCTCGCCCGTGGCCTGCTTCTGGGCCAGGGCCGCCCGCACCGCCTCGTCGAAGGGGTAATCGGTGTTGACGCTCACAAATATGCCGCCCGGCTTCAGCAGGGCCACGGCTTTCACGCGCTCGGCGTTATCGCGCACCGGCGCTACTTCCGCCACCACGTCTACCTGCTGCACGAGCTCCGCCAGCTGCGGGCTGCGGTAATCAATGGCTTCGTCGGCCCCTAGCTGCTTGAGGTAGGCCAGGTTGGCGGCCGAGGCGGTGCCGATGACGTAGGCCCCCTTGGCTTTGGCAAACTGCACCGCAAAGCCACCCACCCCGCCCGAAGCCCCCTGAATCAGGACGCGCTGGCCGGGCTGCAGCTTGCCGTGCTCAAAGAGGGCCGTCCAGGCCGTGAGGCCCGCCAGCGGCACGCCCGCCGCTTCGACAAAGCTGAGGCTCGTGGGCTTGCGGGCAAACTGGCTGGCTCTGGCCGCGCAGTACTCCGCGTAGCTGCCATTGCCCGGAAAATTGGGCTCCCCGTACACGGCATCGCCTTTCTGGAAGGCCGTTACCTCACTGCCCACTTCCTCTACCACGCCGGCCGCATCCCAGCCCAGGGTTACCGGCAAGGTCAGGTAAGAGCGCAGCATTTCGTTGCTGCCCTCCCGAATTGCCCAGTCTACCGGGTTTACGCCGCTGGCGTACACCTTAAGCAGGATTTCGTCGGCCGCCGGCACCGGGCGCGCCACGTCTTCTAGCTTCAATACTTCCGGGCCGCCAAAGGCGTGCATTCTTACTGCTTTCATAACAGGTTCGGTTGGTTGATTAACGCCACAAAGGTCGGGCCTGCCCCAAAGGCAAGTTTAACCAAAATGCCCTTTGTTTCAGCCAAAATGCCGCCGCGTACTTCCTGATAATCTGATATGTACAGTGGGGAAGGCGCCTGTGCTAACCCGGCCGTTCGACCAGGCCCGCGGCGGCTGGGCTCCCGAGGCGCAGGCCATCCGCTTGGCGCTCACGCCTTAGCCCGCCAACCTAAAGTGGTTTAAAATTGACCCCAAGGCCTCTTGAACTGGTTCATCACCACCGGTACAGTTTGCGAACCTCACATCCCCCCTAGACCACTCAAACAATCTGATAAAAATGTGCCAGTCGGTTGCTCCCACCACGGCGCTTGGACGGAATGACTAGCCACGTTTAGCGAAGTCAGAATCTGGCGTGTATTGGGAGGTAAGTCAGTTAGTACGAATGACATGCGCTGGCTTTTCTGGACAATAGTGAGTGAGTTCCCCCACGACAGCAGCTTGGGCGGGCTGGTCCACGCAGCCGAGAAATTAAGTTTCAACGCCATGATTTGGTCATTTGGTAAGGTCCATTCTTTCTTCTCCAGGCGAAGAATAAAGGCGTTACGGCGAAAGATAATTTCCCCGGCCTGTTGCCGGGCATAAACTGACGCCAGCCTATTAAGCAGTGCCGCGCCGAGGCAGCATAGGAGCAGGCCACAGCTTACCACGAAGGTATAGGATGCAACCACCCGGTCATTCACGCAAAAAAAGAACGCTAAGCTGAGAAACTCCAGCACCAACAGCCCATTAGTGAAGGCTGGTTGATAAGATAGTAAAGTTTGGCGCACCACCGTGACGCGTAGCGCGGTGAGCGGCTCCTCTTCTAAGGCAAAATGTGCTGGCTCCATAACAGGCGAAAGTAGGCTGTTCAAATTGGTTACATACTGTGAACGCCAACCGCTCACAACCCCCCAAAACCCCTCACCTGCACACCTCCAACAATATGGACTCCATCGTTAGCCCCAGCCCGAAGGCGCAGCTGAGTACCGGCGCGCCCGCGTTGGCAGGCGTGGTGGAGCCCAGCAGCTTCTGGCGCGTAGACAGGGCCAAAAGCCGCTTCATCCGGTTGAACCTCAGTTACAAGCTTGGTAGTCAAAACGAAAGACCCCGCCCGCGCTGCAGGCCCGAAGCCAAAAAGCCCGCACGCATAAGCAGCACCGAAAAGTAAAGCTTCCGCCCACTAAGTACAGCGCGTAGGTGCTCTGCGGGCCGATTCCTTTCGACTAGGTGCGTGAGCGAGCGCTAGAAAACCGTAATATTACTTAGCTCCATTGGCTAGCCACAAAAAAGCGTAGCCCCGATGAAAATCAGCGAATTGGGTTACTGTGCCGTGCCGGGCAGCCCAATCCCGGAGCCAGTAGTCGGGCCGGTCATACGTGAGCCAGATGCGGTGTTTTCCCTGCGCCGCCAGGGTTAGCAGGTCCTGCTGCACGCTATCGTCCTGCGGAGTTGGCCGAAAGGCTTGCACTACCACGTGGTGCAACGGCAACGGCTTGGGGGCCAGGTGCAGGTAGTAGTGAGCCAGTTGCTGCTCGTTGTGGTAAAAGAACAGCCACTCGTCGGGCTGCTGGTGCGCGGCCACGTAAGTCAGCGCCCCGCTCATATCCACGTAATCGGCCTGGAAAGGCACCGCCAAAAACCTGAGCCGCTGCTGGTTACCTAAAACCAGGAAAACGAGCAGGGGCAAGCCCACCTGGGCCCAGCGCGCCTGCTTCGCCAGCTCGCTTAGCCCATAGAGCACCACGAGCAGCGCCAGGGGCAACCAGAAAACCATGAGCCGGGGCAGGAGCGAATAGTAGTGCCACGCCGAGGCGGCCAGGCACGTCAGCAGCGGCCCGAGCAGCAGCCACGAGCGCGCCCCTGGCCGGCGCAGCAGCTGCACGGTGCCCGCCAGGAAACCAAGGCCGGCCAGCGCCATGGCCAGGCTGGTTTTGCCGAAGCCTTTATCGGCCAGGCCCCCCAGCTGCGCGCCCAGTCGGTTCCAGTCGGCGGCCGACCGCGGCGGCACCGCCAAAAAGGCGTCCTGATGAAACTGCTGCAAGTAAGGGGATTGGGCACCCGCTTGCAGCAGAAGCTTGAAGTAAGCCAGAAAGCTTAGCCCCCACACACCAGCCAGCACTAGGAGCCAGCCCAGGGGCGGGCCGGGTAGTTGGCGGCGATACGCCCAGGCAAAAGCCAGGCCCACGCCAGCTAGTATGAACACGGCAGGCATGGAAGTCCAGATGGCCAGTGCCCCCCCGATGGCCCATGCCACGGCCACCCACGGGCGCAGGGTGGGCTGCCGCACCTGGTGGCTGGCCAGCACCAGCAGGCCCACGGCCAGCAGGCTATCGGTACTATACTGCTTGCACACCGTGGCAAAGTCTAGATACAGGCTGCTGGTAGCAACCGTGGCTACGGCCAGCGGAGCCCACCAGCGCGGCAACCAACGCAGCGCTAGCCTGGCATATAACCCGAGCATAACGCAGCTGGCCAGCACGGGCACCAGGCGAATGGCCCACTCGCTGGTGCCAAACACCGCAAGCGAAGCCTTGACTACGGTGGAGAAGAGGGGCGGCGCATACTGCGCATAAGCCAGCGGGTGCCACAGCGCCGCATAATCCCGCTCCACAAAATTGCGCAGCAGGGCCACTTCATCTAAATAAACAGACCGGGCCTGCCCCCAGATAACGAGGCGTAGCAAGACGCCCAGGGCAACTACCACCCAAGTCAGCTGCCCGGTATGGCGGGCAAAACGCTGGACCGTACGCAAGCGCCTAAATGACCAAGACAAAGAAAAAAACAGTAGTGTAAAAGCGTGAATAAGAGACTGTTATCAGCAAAAAAGTCTGTGGTGAGTGACACACGACAAGCTCTTCACAGGCTGCAAGCTACCCTGCACCACCCGCAAATCCCCTCACCCGCACACCTCCAGCAGCATGGCCTCCATGGTCAGGCCCGGCCCAAAGGCGCAGCTGAGTACCGGCGCGCCCGCGTCGGCGGGCGTGGTGGCGGCCAGCAATTCGCGCAGCACAAAAAGCACCGTGGCCGACGACATGTTGCCGTAGTCGCGCAGCACCTGGTAGGCGTAGCGGTTGTCCTCCTTGCTGAGGCCCAGTGCCTGCTCAATGGCCTCCAGTATCTTGCGGCCGCCGGGGTGCAGCGCAAAGTGCCGGATATCTTCGCGGCGCACCGGCAAGCCTTGCAGCAGCTCGCGCAGCAGCTGCCCGATACCGCCCTGAATAAGCGCCGGCACGTAGCCCGAGAGCGTCATCTCAAAGCCGAAGTCGCCGATGTGCCAGGCCATGTCCTTGGTGCCCTCGGGCGCCAGGCCGCAGTGGAAGGCCCGCAGCGCCAGGCAGCGCCCGGCCAGCGGCTGCCCCAGCACCAGGCACGCCGCCGCGCCATCGCCAAACAGCGCGTTGCTCACCAGGTGGTCGGGCTCGTGGCTTTTCTGAAAGTGCAGGGTGCACAGCTCCACGCTCACCACCAGCACGCGGGCGGCGGGGTCGGCCCGCACAATGGTATCGGCCAGGCGCAGGGCGTTCACGGCCGCGTAGCAACCCATAAAGTTGACGCAGGTGCGCCGCACCGAAGTGCTTAGCCCCAAGGTAGTTACCAGCTCAATGTCGAGCCCCGGCGCGTACATGCCCGTGCAGCTCACCGTGATGAGGTGCGTGAGGCTGGCCGCCGCCACCTCGGGGGCTTGGCTGAGCGAGTCGCGCACGGCGGCCAGGGCCAGCGGCAGGGCCTCGCGGCGGTAGGCGGCCATGCGCTGGCTCACGCTGGGGAAAGGCTCCAGGCCCGGCGTATTCGGAAAGAACTCATAGGCCCCGTTTTGGCGGCCGTAGTCGGCCAGCACCGAGTGCCGGTGCGCAATGCCCGACACCCGGTAGAGCGCCCCCAGCTTGCGCGTGCCGGCCGCATCCAGCTCCAGCGCCCCGGCCATAAAACCGGCAATAGTGGGCTGGGCCAGGCGGTGGGCAGGAGTGGCGGTGCCAATGGCACCCAGGTAGCTGGGCATTAGGGAGATATTAGAAGAGTAAGGTTACGCACCCGCGTTGCCGTACTGGTCGGGGCGTATCAAAAAGAGCGCCAGCCCGCTGCCAGCAGGCACCTACCTACGTAGTTGGGGGCCAGTTGGCGGCCCGCGCGGCTTTACGGCGGGGTAAGGGCGGGGTTTTAGAAAAATTCAACCCCGTGGGTTTGGCGCATCAGGGCGCGCACGGCGGCGGGCCAGTAGCGCAGGCCGCCCACCACCAGCTCGCTCAGCACCGGCCCGCCAAACAAGCCCTGCACCGCCCGGCCCACTCGCAGCCGCGTGCCAAACTGCTGCTGCCAGGCCCGCGCGTAGGCCGCCTCCAGGGCCGGGCGCGGCAGCTCGCCGCGCAAAAAGCAACTGGCCAGCGGCGCGGCCAGCGCCGCGCCGTGCAGGGCCATGGCCATGCCATTGCCGCACAGCGGCGTAATGAGGCCCGCCGCGTCGCCCACCATTAGCAGGTGTTGCTCCACGGGCTGCTTGGGGGCAAAGGAAATCTCATTAATCACCTCGGGCTGGGCGTAGAGGCGCTCGGCGTGGCGCAGGATGTCGGCCAGGCGCGGGTTGCGGGCCAGCACCTCGCTTTCCAGGGCCGCAATGGTGCCGCCGCCCGCTTTGAGGTTGGCGCGGGTGGTGAGGTAGCAAAAGCAGAGCTTATCCTCCTCAATGGCCGAAATACCCGCGTAGCCATCCCGAAAGTTGTGCAGCTCAATCACATCGCGGGCAAAGCCCGGCAGGCGCAGGTGGTGCTTCACCCCCAGGTAGGGCGAGCGCTGGTTGAAAAACGACCGCCCCAGCTGCCGGTCCAGCGCGGCGCGCTTGCCGTAGGTGCCCAGCACCAGGCGCGCCGCCAGCTGGCGGCCGTCGGCCAGGGTCACCAGGTGGCGGTCGGCGGCGGCGTCAAAGGCCACGTCGGCCACGGTGGCAAAAATAAATTCAACTCCTTGAGCAATAGATTTTTGATATAAATAATCGTCGAGCTGGTAGCGGCTCACGCCGAAGCCGCCCAAATCGAGCGGACTGGCCAGCTGCCGCCCGGCCGGCGACGACAACCCAAACCGCCGAATGGCCGCCGGCGCCAGCGCGGCCGGGTCGGCCCCCAGCCGGCGCAGGTAGGGCAGCACCTCGTTGCTCACGTACTCGCCGCACACGCGGTGAAACGGGTAGCGGCGGCGCTCTACCACCACCACGCGGTGGCCGCGCCCGGCCAGGTCGAGGGCGGCCGCCAGGCCCGCCAGGCCACCGCCCAGCACTAGCGCCGCCGGGCTGTCAGGAAGAGAGTTATCGGGTAAAGCCACGGGTTGACCGGCGAAAAAACCGCCTCTGAATAATTACGCGTATATTAACAAGCTGGTAGCCGTACTTTTGTGAAACCAAAATACCGGCTCGTCGTTTACTTTCATCCCACCCAGCTATTGTATTCTGGTTGACTATATTATGAAACAACCCTTACTTTTTGCATTACTCGGCGTTGCCAGCCTGGGCCTGGACCTCAGCGGCGTGCCGCAAGCCAAAGCCGCGCCGCTCAAAGGCCCGCACCAAACCATTACCCGCCCCACCCTCGACGATAAAACGCTGGTGGTGTACCCCAACCCCAGCACCGGCATCGTGCACCTCACCATCAGCGGCCTCGAAGGCCGCAAGGTAGAGGTTAGCATCATCAACGTTATTGGCACGGTGATGTACCACGAAACCCTCACTGAGCTCAACGAGCGCTATACCAAAACGCTGGACCTCAGCCGGTTTGCCAATGGCCTGTACTACGTGAAGCTCGAAGCCGATAACGCCAGCCAGCTGTGCAAGCTTGTCATTCGCTAGGGTTATAAGTTATTCTTACAGAAGTTGTTATCAACAGAAAAAGCAGCCCATAAGGCTGCTTTTTCTGTTTTCAGGCAGGAGTGTCGGCTAGCGGGCCCCCACGGTGGCGGGGCTCACCATGTTGCGAACGCGGCGGGCAGTGTCGAGAGCGAGCAGGGCGGTCGCCAGGGCGAGGGCCAAAAACAGGTAGAACATAACAGGAAAAAAAATCAAGTGAAGTGAAAAGCCTGAGTGCCGGCCAGTAGCTGGCGGCGCTCAGGCTTTTAACCGGTCCGGTTGCGGCAAGGTTACGCCCAGCCTACCGCAACATTCGGGCATTTTGCCCGCCACCCGCTACGGTAGCTGCAAATGGCCGCTCTGGATGAGGCGATACAGCGTAGAGCGGCCCACGCGCAGGCGGTTGGCGGCCGCCACCACGTCGCCGTTCAGGGCCGAGAGGCTGTCTTGCATAATGGCCAGGGTTTGCTCGCGCAGGGTCGGAAACGTGGGTGGGGCGTGGTAGCCGCCAGCGCCCCCGGCAGCCACGGGGTCGGCCGGGCGCGTGGCCGGGGCCGCGCGCAGCGGAATGTCGCTGGCCTCAATGTGCTCGCCATCGGCCAGTACGGCGGCCAGCTCCACCACGGCCTTCAGCTCGCGCACGTTGCCGGGGTAGGCGTAGGCCAGCAGCCGCTGGCGCGCCTCGGGGCTGAAGGCCCGCGCCGGCAGCTTATTGAGTTGGTTAAAGGTGCGGGCAAACTCCTGGGCCAGCAGCAAAATGTCGGTGCCCCGGTTGCGCAGCGGGGGCAGCTCAATGGGCAACCCCAGCAGGCGGTAGTACAGGTCTTCGCGGAAGCGGCCGGCTTCTACTTCGGCGGCCAGGTTGCGGTGCGTGGCCACCACCAGGCGCACATCAAAGGGCACCGGCTGGGTGCCGCCTACCCGCGTCACGGCGCGCTCTTGCAGCACGCGCAGCAGCTTGGCTTGCAGCACCAGCTCGAGGTCGGCAATCTCGTCCAGGAACAGCGTGCCGCCGTTGGCTTCCTCAAAGCGGCCAATGCGGCGGGCCGTAGCCCCGGTAAAGGCCCCCTTTTCGTGGCCAAACAACTCGCTCTCCAGCAGCTCGCGCGGAATGGCGGCCATGTTGAGCGCCACAAACGGCTGCCCCGCCCGGCCCGACTGCGCATGAATGGCCTGCGCCACCAGCTCCTTGCCGGTGCCCGTTTCGCCGCTCACCGACACGGTGATGGTGGTGCGGGCGGCCTTGGCTATGAGCTCGCGCACCTGCTGCATACTGGCGTGCTGGCCCAGCAGCAGGCCCGCCGGTGCCTCGGGGGCACTGGGGGCCGGCGGCGTGGCCGCCGTGGGCAGCCGGGCAGCCGCCAGCGCGTCCCAGATGCGCTCGGGGCTGCCGGTGTCCTTTAGTAAGTAGTGGCTGATGCCCTGGCCGCGCAAGTCTTCCTCCACTTCGGCATCGGGCTCGCTGGCCAGCACAAAGCAATGGGCCGTGGGCAGGCGCTCGCGCAGCTTGCGCACCAGGCGCCGGGGCAGGCCCTCAGGCCCGTCGCCGTCCAGAATGAGGGCATTGGGCATGGCCGTGGCCGCCGAGCGGTAGGCCAGCGCCAGGGCTACTGTGGTAAAGCGCCGCACCAGGTGGTCGGGGTTCAGGCTAAGCCGGTGGCAGAGGCGCGTGATGTAGTGACTATCGGGCCCGATAAGCCAGATGTGGTAATAGCCGGATGTTTTCATTATTAAAAGAGGGCTTAAGCTAGTAATCGAAATTACTGGCAGCAGAAAGAGCAAAAATTTATTAGTAAAATTATAAAATAGGCTGAAGCTTTCGTTTTGCAGAACTCGTGTAAAATTCCGGGATAAATTTAACACTTATGCTAGTTACGGTGAAAAAAGGGTGCTTGGATTCTTGTTTTTATTCGAATCCAATTCTTTTTTGGGAGAACAACAAAAAATATAATTTATAAAATGTTATTGAAAATCAAGCGTTTAAGAAATTGGCCAATTAATTGGAAGATAACCGGCATGTCCAACCTTTACTCATCGGCGTCATGCTTGTTCTTGAAATAATCAAAAATGCCCACTTAAAGGGAATGGAGTTGCGGCGCGCGGCTTTATTGGCTTTTACATTGGTAGCGCTGCTGCTGGTAGCCAAAGCGCACGCCCAAACCACCACCCCAGTAGCGTACTACTCGAATAGTGGCACGATTGCCCCCGGCGACGCCAGAACCTGCTTATTCGGACTTTGCACCACGGGGGTAACCCTTAATGCTGCCGGCATTGCCGACCTTTCGCTGGCCGCCCAGGTGTACCTGCCGATTGCAGGGTCAACCAGGCTGCGGCTGCAGCTGAATGGCACGGCTCTGGCGGGCTACCGCGGGGGCATGGTGCTCGCCAACGGTGGTACGCTACTCGGCCTGAATGCGTTGGGGGCTATCACGCTCCGCACTTACCTCAGCACGCCCGCCGACCCGCAGCCCACCGTGGCCCAGGACAGCAAAGTGGTGAGCGCCAGCGCGGCCAAAACGCAGCTGGCGGCTGCCGATGGCCAGCCGGCGCAGCTGGAGCTCATCGCCACCAAAGATTTCAACCAGGTAGAAATTGAGTTTGCCAGTGCCCTAAGCCTGGGCACGGTTATCAATATAAAATATGCCTACGGCATTGGGACAAACCGGGCCCGGACGGTAGCCGGCTACGTTTCGCGGGTAGGGGCGGGTACCCAGACGGTGAGCGGGTGCGCCGCGAGTTCCATCCAAAATGCGGACCGGACAGTAGACACGGACCTCAACAACTACGCTACCATGGGCACCATTGCCACGCTCAACTGCGCGGCTCAACTCAAAGTGCAGCTAGACGGCACGGCCCCTGGCACGTACAAAGCCGGCTTCGTGATAGGTGACGCTGATAACCTGCTCAACGTAGGGGTGCTCAACGACGGCCTGGTGCTGAGAACGTACGATGCCAATGGCGTGGAGCTGGAGTCGTCGTCGTCGTCGGCGCTGCTTGGGCTAAACCTGCTGCCTGATGGCCGCTCCCTGGTAAGCTTTCAGGCTACGAAGCCCTTTACCTCGGTGTCGATAGAGCGCAAGGGGGCCCTGACGGTGCTGGACAACATGCAGCTGTACTACGGCTTAGGGGTGGCTTCTACCACGGCCTCGCCTCGGGTGCTGTCGGACTTCTCAAACGGCGCCTCGCACTACCAAACCTATCAGAACGGACTGCTGTGCGTGAACTGTAACGTGACCAGCCCCGCCAACGCGGCAGGCTCAAACAGCAATGCCGCGGCCACTGTGAACGTGCTGGCCGGGGTGGGCAATTCGACCACGCTTAAGGTAGACCTCAATGGCCCTGGCGCCGGCGTAACCGGCTCGCCCGGCAAGGCTGGCAACCGCGCCGGCATGGTGGTTGGCGGCAGTGGCCTGCTTGATTTGGACCTGCTTAGCCGCAGCACCCTCACTACCTACGACAGCAACGGCAACGTGCTGGAAACAGCAGATGGCTCTTCGCTGCTCGTGCTCAACGTGTTGCCCGATGGCCGCCGTACGCTGAGCTTCAACACGACCAAAGACTTTTCGCAGGTGAGCATCACGGTGGGCTCGGTGGTGGGTGTGGCCACCAACCTGGATGTGTTCTACGGCTTCGCCGACGACTCCAACGGGTCGATTAACATTGTGAACCCCGCCGGCCCGCTGCCGGTGTCGCTCACCAGCTTTGCCGTGCGCCGCGTGGCCAGCTCCGGTGCCGCCCTGGTAGCCTGGACTACCGCCAGCGAGGTAAACAGCGCCAGCTTTGTAGTGGAGCGCTCGGCCAACCCGGTTGATGGCTACGAGGCCATTGGCAAAGTGGCCGCCGCGGGCAGCAGCCTCACCATGCGCAGCTACTCGCTGCAAGACAATGGCGCGGCTTCGCAAACGGGCACGCTGTACTACCGCCTGCGGCAGCTCGACGCCGATGGCGCGGCCCACCTGTCGCCCGTGGCTGTGCTGGCCGCTGGCCTCACCAAGGCTAGCTTCAGCATCTACCCCAACCCGGCTTCGGGCAGCACGCAGCAGGTAACCATCAGCGCCACCACCGGCCTGAGCGCCGGCTACTCGGTGAGCATTTACTCGACCATGGGCCAACTGCTGAGCACCCGCGTAGTGAGCAGCGAAGGCGCTGCCGCGCCACTCACCGTTGCCACCAGCGGGCTGGCGGCCGGCGTCTACCACGTAGTGCTGCGCGATGCCGCTGGGCAGTCACTTTCCACCCAGCGCCTGCAAGTTGCTAATTAGCAATGAGTTAGACTAACACCATCCTGGACATAACACCCACTTGCGCCGAGCGAGTTTCTGCAAAGAGCGACCAGAAAGGCCCCGCAGCTGCTAGCAGCTGCGGGGCCTTTCTGGTCGCTCTTTGCCGTGTTTCAGCCCCTGCTAATCGGCTAGCTCTACCCAGGCAGGGCAGTGGTCCGAGTGCACGGCGTCGGGCCAGAGGCCAGCGCCGCGCAGGCGGGGCAGCAGGGCCTGGTCGAGCAGCAGGTGGTCGAGGCGCCAGCCCACGTTGCGGGCCCGCGAGCCGGCCCGGTAGCTCCACCACGAGTAGTGGCCGGGGGCTTCGGGGTGCAGCTGCCGAAACGAGTCGGCGTAGCCATCGGCCAGCATATCCCGAAACCACTGGCGCTCTTCGGGCGTGTAGCCGGGGCTGTTTTGGTTGGCCTTGGGGTTGTGCAGGTCGAGGGGCGTCTGGCAGCAGTTAAAATCACCGCCAATGATGAGTGGCGGCACGGCCACATCCTGGCGCAGCCCGGCCACGTAGGCCCGAAACCAGTGCAGCCACGCCACCTTAAACGCCTGCCGCACGTCGCCGCTGGTACCCGAGGGCATGTAGGTATTCAGCACCGACACGCCCGCAAAATCGAGGCGCAGCACGCGGCCTTCCGTATCATAAAGGTCATTGCCACAACCCGTTACCACCGCCAGCGGCTCGATGCGGCTGAAGGTAGCCACGCCGCTGTAACCGGGCTTTTGGGCGGGGTGCAGGTAGGCGTAGTAGCCCAGCGCGGCCAGGCCGCTCACGTCGAGCGGGGCGGTGCCGGCCTTTATTTCCTGCACGCACAGCACATCGGGCTGGGTGGCGGCCACCCAGTCGAGCAGCCCCTTGCCTAGCGCCGAGCGCAGCCCGTTGAGGTTGTACGAAACTATTTTCATTTAACAAGTAACAATTATCATTTAACAGTCAATGGGTTAGGCAAAATCCGCCGGACGGCTTGCTTTGTTAACTGATACCTGTTAATTGTTAAATGATTCCAGCGCGTCGAAATACTCCAGGATGTGCCATTTCAGCATGCGCTCCTGCTCCTTGAGGTTGGCGAAGGGCACGGGGTTCACCAGCTTGTAGTGCGGCCAGCCCTCCTCATCCACGTGCGCCAGCTCATAGTGCCCGCTGAGGCTGAACAGCTTACACGTGGCAATGTGCATGAGGTCCTGCTTCTGCTCCTTGGTGAAGGCCGCCACGCCCTGGCCCAGCTCCTGCACGCCAATGAGCAGCAGCAGGGCGTTGAGGTCGGGCCGCCGGTCGAAGCGCTCGGCCATGGTGGCCAGCAGCTCGTCCCAGCGGCGGTTGAAGTCGGCTTCGCTCTCGTCGTGGGTGGCGTGGGTGTCGTTAGTGCTCATGGGGCGGGTGGCTAGCCGATTGGTGACCAGTGGGGGAAGCCAGGGCGGCTTCGGCGCGCAGTACTTCCCAGTACTCCACGGCCCGGCGAAAGTGCGGAATCACGATGCTGCCCCCGATGAGGTTGGCAATCGAGAACACTTCGAATACCTCCTCGTCGGTCAGGCCCTCCTCGTGGCACTTGCCCAGGTGGTACTTCACGCAGTCGTCGCAGCGCAGCACCAGCGAGCAGGCCAGGCCCAGCATCTCCTTGGTTCTGACGTCGATAGCCCCCGCCGCGTACGTATTGGTATCGAGGTTGAAAAAGCGCTTGATAACTTTGTTATCATACGACAGCACGCGCTCATTCATGCGCTGGCGGTAGTCGTTGAAGTCGGTAGTGAGGGACATGAGAAGATAGGGTAAGCTTTAGCTTGCCGCAAAAAGCAGCGGGGCACTTGCCAATACAAAGAACGCGCTGCCAGCCCCGGAAAGCCACTACCTTGCGGTAAGCTAAAGCTTACCTTACATTCCTATGCTACGCCCGCTCCTGGCCGACCTGGCGGCCCTGTTTTTCCCGCGCCTCTGCCTGGCCTGCCGCGAGCCGCTGGTGGCCGGCGAGGCGCACCTCTGCACCAGCTGCCGCGCCGAGCTGCCCTACACCGATTACCACCTGCTGCCGCCCGCCGACAACCCCCTGGCCCGGCGCTTCTGGGGCAAGCTGCCCGTGCGGCAAGTATTTAGCTACCTGCACTTTCAGCGCCACGGCCGGGTGCAGCAGCTACTGCATCAACTCAAGTACCAGGGCCAAAGCCAGGTGGGTAGCGCCCTGGGGCAGCTTTACGGGGCCGAGCTGCTGGCCGCCGGCCTGGGCCCAGAGTTCGACCTCATTGTGCCCGTGCCGCTGCACCGCCGTAAGCTGGCCCGCCGGGGCTACAACCAGGCCGAAGCGTTTGCGACGGGCCTGGCGGCCGCCTTGCCCTGCCTCAGCGCCGCCCACGCCCTGCGCCGCACCGAGCACACCGCCTCCCAAACCCGTAAAGGCCGCGCCGAGCGCTGGCAAAACGTGGCCACCGTATTCGAGGTAGCCGAGCCCGCCACGATAGTCGGCCGCCACATCCTGCTGGTCGACGACGTGCTCACCACCGGCGCCACCCTGGAAGCCTGCGGCGCGGCCCTGCTGGCCGCCGGCGCCCGCGCCATCAGCATCGCCACGATAGCCAGCGCAGCCCAATAATCCAGACCGCAGATTCAAACGGATTAAACGGATTTCGCAGATACGGGGCTGCGCCCCTGACTATGCAGTATGCTGGTAGCTGAGCTAGGTTGTAAGTACTAACGACAAATTATTGTAAGTCAAAAACTTATAGCTAGTTAAGCAACTATAAAACCTGCCTATCGAGGTTTAGCGCGGCGATAGCCAACTAGGAAAAAAAGAAAATGAAGAAGGCCATCCAACAGGATGGCCTTTTTCATTTTAAACAGCGGTAGTCAGCCCCGCAGGGGCGTATCTGCGAAATCCGTTTAATCCGTTTGAATCTGCGGTCTGGAGATGCGGGTTGGTTTACTTATTGGTGCCGGCATTAATCATTGCGCAGCGGAAGCCGATAGTAGCCGTGGCCGAATCCTCAGCCATGAAGCGGCGGGTGCCGGGCGAGAGGTAGTAGGCCACATCGCGCCATGAGCCGCCTTTGTACACACGCACGTGGTCGTCGACCAGGCTCTGGTAGCCCTTCTTATCGTAGTTCTTGGAGTCGTCGCCCACGCCATTGCGACGGAAAGGGTTGAGGTCTTCCACATCCTGGAACGAGAGCGGGCGGTACACATCCTGCACCCACTCGTTCACGTTGCCGGCCATGTTGTAGAGGCCGTAGTCGTTGGGTGCGTAGTCGTACACGCCCGAAGTAATCATGGCGCCATCGTTCAGGCTGCCCGCGATGCCGGCGTAGTCGCCCCGGCCGCGCTTGAAGTTAGCCAAGAATTTGCCCTGCTCTTTGCCATATGGGTTGCGGGTCGAGCGGCCATCCCAAGGGTAGATGCGCTTCTCTTCCTGGTTTTCGTTGCCCACTTCCTGGGTGCCTACGAGTGCCTGCGCGGCGTATTCCCACTCTGCTTCGGTAGGCAGGCGGTAGTTCGGAATCGAGTTGCCGTTTTCGATAGAGGCACCACCCTTGCCATTGGCCAGGGCGCCCGCGCCGCTGCCGTTAGCACCGCCTTCGGCAGTGCCGGTGTCACCCTTCTTGTTTTTCTTCTTAAACAAGCCGCCGCCGCTGCTTTTGCCGCTGTTGCCCTTGGCCAGGTTCTCGTTTACCTTGGCCGTGCGCCAGGCGCAGTAGCTATCGGCCTGCAGCCAGTTTACGCCCACCACGGGGAAGTAGCGGAAGCCGGGGTAGCGCAGGTAGTAGGTCACGTACGGGTCGTTGAACGACAGGTCGCGGGCCCACACCGTGGTGTCGGGCAGGGCGGCCTTGTACTTCTCCTCCGATGAGTCTTTGCGGATAAAGTGCAGGTATTCCAGCCAGTGGATGTTGGCCACCTCGGCCTCATCCATGTAGAAAGAGGCGATGGTAACGGTGCGCTCGATGTTGTCGTGCGTGTTCGTCACGTCTTCCTCCTGCGAGCCCAGCACCGTGCGGCCGCCCTCGATGTAAACGAGGCCTGGGCCAGTCGGAATTTTCTTGAATTCCGACACCTTCATGCCCTCATCGGTATTGTACTCGATGCCGGTGGTAGAGGAGGTCTTGCCGGGGTTGGTAGCCGTGTGCGTGCTTTTGTTGCAGCTGGCCAGCGCCAGGCTGCCAGCAGCGAGCAGGCCCAAATAGTTAGGGAATTTCATAACGAAGGAATTTGCCAATGGCACTAATAGATTACGACGAGCAATTTGGTTGCAATATTACAAAGAATCAGAAGCTGGGGCAAGGGGAAATTGGATAATCGCGGCGTTTGAGGCGACGAAAGGCGCTTTCCAGCTTGTCAAACGCGCGCAGGGTCAAAGTTATTTCGTGCGCCCCCCCCAAGTCGCTGGCTAATTGGCTCACGCCCACGTCGTAGCTGTAGCCCAGGCGCAAGTCGCCCACCGCAATACCGGCCACCACGGCCACCACGTGCTGGGTACCCAGGTCGGGGCTGGCCAGGTTGCGGTAGAGCACGCCCAGCGTCACGGGGTCGGCCAGCAAATACGCGCCGGCTTCCGAGCGCTGCGAGCCGCCCTGCCGGGTGTAGCCCACGGTGGGCGTGAAGCTGATTTCGCGCTGCTCGCCGTTGCCGTAGCCGGCGGGCTTCTGAATGAACAGCTTGTAGCCCGCATTGGCGCTCAGGCGCAGCGGCAGGCTGGTTTGGGTAGTGAAGCCCAGGTCGGGCCGGTTGAGGTGCTGGCCCGCGGCGCTGAGCCAGAACTGCTCGGCGTAGAGCACGCCGCCTACGCCCACCGTGAGGTAGCTAACGGGCGGAAAGCCGGCCAGGCTTTCGGCCGACGCGCCGGTGTAGGTGCCATCGGCCCTGTACTGGTCGCCAAAAACGTAGTTGTCGTAGCCCACGCGCTGGCGGCCGTAGCCCAGCTGCGCCCCGCCGCTCAGGGCCAGCGTGCGCGTGAGGCGGGTGTGGTAGGCGTACTGCGCCGTGGCGCCCAGGCGGGTGTAGCCCACGGCCCCGGTGCGGTCCTGGTTTAGCACAATTCCAAGAGCGTGATGCAATCCGGGCTTGGGCAGGCGCCAGTCGGCCGCGAGCTGCACGGTCTGAAACGTGCCCGCCAGCTGCGGAAACTGGTTGCGGTAGCTGAGCGTGGCGCTGTAGTCGTCCACGATGCCGGCCCAGGCCGGGTTGTCGGCCTGGCGGTTGGCGAAGGCTTGCGAGTAATACACGTCCTGGGCCCGCGCGGCAGTGACGGCCAACAGGGCCAGGCCAACAGTCAAGAAGCAGCGCGAAGGAAAGACCATGAGCGAGCGGAAAAGGCGATTAGGAGAACGTTTGCCAAACGTTCTCCTAAAGGTATTTACCAGGAAGTATTACTTCTTCGTAATCGTGAACTCTACCCGGCGGTTGAAGCGGCGGGTTTCTTCCTGCTCGTTGCTGGCAATGGGCTCGGTGCCGCCAAAACCCTTGGTACTGAGACGTTTGGCATCTATACCCTTGCTAACCAGGTACTTCTTCACGGCGTCGACCCGGTCTTCGCTCAGCTTGGTGTTCAGGGCGGGGTCGCCCTGGTTGTCGGTGTGGCCACCAATGAGGATTTCCACGGTGGGGTAGTCGCGCAGTATTTTAACCAAGCGCAGTAGCTCGGGGAAGGAGCTGGGCTGCAGGTAGTACTTGCTTTGGGGGAAGAAAATATTGTTAAGCCGCACCTTCTGGCCTACTTTGAAGGGCACCATGAACAGGTCCTGCTGCTTCTCGCTGTACTTGTCGGACGTGGTGGCGTCGAGGTTGGCGTTCTCGGCGATGTAGTCCGGCGACTCGGCGCGGTAGCCGTACTGCACGCCGGCGGGCAGCACAATGGTGTAGGAGCCATCGACGGGCGACGACTCGGTGACGCCGATTTCCTCGCCCGTAATCAGGTTTTCGTAGTGAATGATGGCCCGGATGGGCTTCTTGGTCACGGCATCCAGCACCTTGCCCTGCACCAGCGTCACCACCTCCGGCTTGAAAGCCGGGGCCAGCGCAATGCGGAAAATGTCCTTCGAGCCATCGGTGCCGTTGCGCGACGACACCAGGTAGGCGTTGTCGCCGGCCGCCGACACGGTGTAGTAAGCGTCGAAGTCGGGCGAGTTCACCACCGGGCCCAGGTTGCGCGGGGCGCTCCACTTGGTCCAGGTGCTGTCGAGGCGCTTCGAGTAAAAAATGTCGCTCTTGCCGTAGCCGCCGTGCCCGTCGGAGGCGAAGTACAGCGTCTTGTTGTCCGACGCCAGAAAGGGCGCGAAGTCGGCGCCCGGCGTGTTGATATTCGGCCCCAGGCTAATAGGCTTGCTCCACTCGGTGGCGCGCTTGGGGTCGGGCTGCACGCCCACCGGCGTGGGCTTGGGGAAGCTCACAAAAATGTCCTGCCCGCCCTGGCCCTCGGGGCGCTCCACGGCCATGAGCAGGGCCTTGCCCGAGGTAGCCAGGTAGCCATCGATGTGCTCGGGGTCCTTATTTATAAAGTTGTCAATCTGCACTTTAAGCGGCACGCTCCAGCCACCCGGCGAGTGCCGGCTCGTGCTAAAGCCCTTGGGCTCCATAAAGCCATCGACGTACACACCGATGAGCAGCGCCGCCTGCCCGTTGGCCGACACCGAGGCCAGGCCGTTGGGGTCTTCGGGGCCGTTGGGCGGGGTGCCCAGGTTTTTGGCCAGGCTCCAGGTTTGGTTTTTGCCGCTCGTCAGCTTTGAGTACCAAATGTCCTGGGGGTCGCGCCCGCCGCCCCGGTTGCCGGGGTGAAACTGCCGGGCAAAGAACATGGTGCGGCCGTCGGGCGAAATCACGGGGTGCGTGTCCACGTAGCGGCTGTTGATGTTGGGCCCCAGGTTTTTCAGGGTCGAGTCCATCTGCACCGTTTCTACGCCCGTGGAAGTCGGATTCTTGAAATCCTGCTTCACAATCTGCACGTCTACGTTGGCTATGCCAATGGCATCCAGCTGGTTAACGCCGTCTACCTTGGCCGCGTTCAGGGTCACGCGGGCGCCCACGGTGCGGTATTTCTCGGGCTTGAACTTGACTTGCAGCGTGCGGTAGGGGTCGGGGAGGGGGCCGGGATTGGGGTTGGCGTACACCTGGTGGCGCTCGCCCTTGATGTCAATGAGCTCAATCCTGGTAATTGCGCCAGGATTAAAGTTCTCAATAACAGTAACTTGCTGGGCAATGATGGACTTGGCAAAGCGCACCTCGATAAACTCGCTGGAGCCTTCCTTGCCCGGCGACCACGCCTCGTTGCTGAGCTGGCCCAGCGGCTGGGCATTGGGCTCGCCCAGCGCTTTTTCGGGGGCGAAGGGCTCCTTAAACTTGGCTTTTTGGGAGGAGACTTCCTCTATCTTGCTGCCCCACAGCACCGACTGGCCGTGGGCCGCGGAAGTAATCAGCAAGCCGGCCACCACGGCCGGCATAAAAAACAGTGCCGAATTCAGGTTCATACCGTAAACGAAAGCCAGTCGCAGAAAAGCACCGGAAAATACTAAAAAAATGCCACCACAGCCCAGGGCACGGGCTTGCTACTACGAACCTAATACCAAATTGCTAAAGCGCGCCAGCGGCCGCATCTTTGTGCCATGCCCCAGCCCCCCGATGCCGCGACCACCTACGACTACGTGCTGGTGGGTGGCGGCGCGGCCGGCCTCAGCCTGGCCTACCATTTGGTCCAGGAGCCGCGCCTGGCCGCTAAGCGCGTGCTACTCATCGAGCCCGAAGCCAAAGACCAGAACGACCGCACCTGGTCGTTCTGGGCCGACGAGCCCACCCCGTTTGATGCGCTGGCCGTGGGCGAGTGGTCGAAAATTGCCTTTCGCAGCCCCGGTTTCGAGCGCGTTTTTGACCTGGGCGACTATCAGTATCGTACTATTCGGGGCTTGGATTTTTACCAATTCGTGCACCAGGAATTAGCCGTGCGGCCGGCGCAGTTTACGGTGGTGCGGGGCCGGGTAGCGGCGCTCGAAAACACGCCCGCCGGGGTGCGCGTGCGCACCGAAGCCGGGCAGGAGTTTGCGGCCCGCTACGCGTTCGACAGCCGCCCGCCCGCCATCGAGCCCCGGCCCGACAAGCACCGCTACCTGCTGCAGCACTTTGTGGGCTGGGAAATCGAAACCGACCACGACGTGTTTGACCCCGCCGTGGTCGAGTTCATGGATTTTCGGGGAGCGCAGCAGCAGGAGGCGCGCTTTATGTACGTGCTGCCCTTCGGCCCGCGCCGGGCGCTGGTCGAGTACACGCTGTTTTCGGCTCAGCCGCTGACTAAGGCTGAGTACGAAACGCATATTCTTGATTACCTGCAAGATAACTTGGGGATGGCTGCTGCGCATTACCGCGTTACGGCCGAGGAAATCGGGGCCATTCCGATGACGGACCACCCGCTGCCCGCCCGCGACGGCGCGCATATCATCAACCTGGGTACTCGCGCCGGGCGCGCCAAGCCCAGCACGGGCTACGCGTTCAAGCGCATTCAAGCGCAGTCGGCGCGGCTGGTAGCGGCGCTGGCCGCCACGGGCCAGCCGCCCGCTGATGTCACCGGCGACCGCTGGCAGTTCCGGCTCTTTGACACCTTGCTGCTAGACATTATGCAACGCCGGGGCGAAACGACCCGCGACATCTTTCGGCAGCTATTTGAGCGCAATCCGGTAGGGCGCATCTTCCGGTTTCTGGACGAAAAAACCAGCTGGGCCGATAACCTGCGGGTAATGAATTCGGTAGCGCCGGGCCCCTTTATGCGCTCCATCGGGCAGGTGCTGCGCGGCCGGCCGGGCCGGCGCGCGTAGCCCGGCGCGCTAGCTGCCGCAGCCGCCGCAGCCACCACCCCCGCAGCCGCCTCCGCCACACCCCGAGCCGCCACTGTCGCCGCCACCGTCGCCGCTGCTGGGTGGGGCCAGGTGCGTAGCCAGGTCCACCAAGCCCAGGCTACTCAGCTCAGTAAGGCCAAAAAACGCTACCGTGAACGCAACGGTTTGGGTAGTGAGCACGCCGTTGGCTGGCCCTTGCTTGGTGCGCAGGGCCAACTGCTGAAGCAAATGCTTGCCCCGGCCAGTAGCCCAGGCCCCGTGCAGCTGCGTGAAGCCCAGGATAAGGCAAATGGCTATTAATGAGAAGAATAGCAGGCCAATAGGCCGCCCACGCTGCCAGCCTACCCCCAGCTTTAGCAAGCCAAAAAGCGCCACTGCCAGGGTAGCTCCCAGCGGATAGCGGTTGAGCTGGCGCCGGGCGGCGGCGCTGAGCAGCAGGCCCTTCGCCTGCAGCGACTGGTCGAGGTCGCGCACGGCCACGAGAATCTGGCGGGTAGCCCGGTCGCGCACCGTTTCGACCTTCGAGCTGCCTGGCTGCACAATGAGCTGCCACACGGCCCGCTCGTAGTGCTCGGTGGGTGGGTTGGCGGTAGCGCGCCGGATTTTTTGGTCGGGCAGCAATTCTATTTGCTGCGAGTGGGCCAGGGCGGCCAGCGCGCTGTCGGCCAGGCGGCGCCCCTGGTTGGCCAGGCGCACTACCTCATAGGTGCTGAGCGGTGGGCCCGTGTAGGGCTCCTGCGGACCGCTGCCCCGCGCGCGCAGCCACAACGCCAGCGCCAGCAGCAGCGCATACAGTCCCCAAAACAGCCCCAGAAACTCGGGGCCGTACCAGTTGAATGGGTTGAGCGGCGTGCGGGCCGTGCAGCCGGCCAGCGCGAGCAGGGCCGCCAAAGCTAGCCCCGCCAGGCGGCCAGCCGTTGCCCCCAGTAGCCGCAAGCGCGGCAGCCGGGGCTTGGGCACCAGCCAGTTACCCTGCATATTTACCCGCCGAAAATAGGGCGCCTTGCCAAAGCGCACGGCGGCCGGCGGCCAGATGTCTAGCGGCGGGGCTTCGCCAAAAGCCGCCTGGTACGACTGCTGTGTGGCGGCGTACCAGTCCTGAAACTTGTGGCCTTCGGCCGCCCCGCCTTTGGTGGGGCCGTGGTGCAGGGCAAAGCCCAGCACCTGCCCGCACAGCTCATCCCAGTACGAGCGCGTGTACACCAGGTGCAGGTGCCAGGCCTGGTCTACCTCATCGGAGGGCGTGACCGGATGCCCACACGTGGCGGCCAGGTACACAAATTTCTTGTATTCGAGCACCACCCGCCGGGCGAAGGCCAGCGGCCAGCCGTTGTCGCGCGCCAAGCGGCGCGAAAAGGAGAGGGAGGCTTGCCCATCCAAATCGAGGGCAACGAGCCGGGTCCAAAGCTCAGACTGAGCAGCAAGCGGCAAAGCAGCGGGCATGGTCACGAACGAAGCGCCCCCTTGATGGGCCGCCCCACCGCCCCGAAGATAAGGCCGCTACGGGGCTTGCTCCAGCGCCAGCCGGGCGGCCCGCACCGACTCCGGGGTGAGGGGCCGCAGCTGCGGCCGGGCTTCCGACAGGTTCAGCAGAAAGCCCGGCAGGCCGGGCAGGCTATCCAGGTCGTGGGTGCTGCACAGCACGGTGCGGCCCGCCGCTGTTACCCAGCTACTTAGCAGCGCGAATATGCGCCGCCGGTGGTACACGTCGAGCTGCTGGGTGGGCTCATCGAGCAGGTACAGGGGGGCGGCTTGCAGGCTGAGCTGGGCTAGCCACACCAGCTGCTGCTCGCCGCCCGAGAGCTGCCGAAAATCCTGCCCGGCCAGGTGAGCAACGCCCACCGTAGCCAGCGCCCGGTCGGTAAGGGCGTAGTCATCAGCGCTATACGTACTGAAAAGTCCGTGGTGGCGGTAGCGGCCCATCACCACCAGCTCGCGCACGGGCAAGCCAAAGTCGAGGCTGCCGCGCTGCGGCAGGTAGCCCAGGCGCCGGGCCAGCGCCGGGCCGCGCAGGGTGCGCAGCTCCTCGGGCCCGCCCAGCCGCACCGAGCCCTGGTAGGGCAGCTGCCCCGTTAGCACCCGAAATAGCGTGGTTTTGCCCGCGCCGTTGTGGCCCAGCACCGCCACAAAAGTCGGCGCAGCGGGCAGGGCCAACGAAAAATCGCGGAGCAACACCCGATTGGGGTACCCCGCGACTAAATCTTCGATTTTTAATGAAGAATTAGGAATTGAGAAGGAAGAATTGCTGCCGTTTACACCAGAATCAAATTCTAAATTCCTCATTCTAAATTCCTAATTCAACTTAGTACTCGTCCTCGTTGAACATGAAGTCCTCTTTGGTAGGGTAGTCGGGCCACACTTCCTCGATGTTTTCGTAGGGCTGCCCATCGTCCTCCAGGCCTTGCAGGTTTTCAACCACTTCCATCGGGGCACCCGAGCGGATGGAGAAGTCAATGAGTTCATCTTTGGTGGCGGGCCAGGGCGCATCTTCCAGATAGGAAGCAAGTTCGAGAGTCCAGTACATAGTCAAAAAGAAAAAAGAGAGGCTTGAAAAAGGTTGCTAAATGTAAGCTGCACGGGCGCAACGTAAATGCTAAGCTAAAGGTTAGCCCGTGGTAGGCAGTTGAAACAGCGCAATAAGCTCCGTTTTGGTTTGAATTTTCCGCTCAAAGGTGCGGATTTTCCCTTGCAATAGCTGCCGAAACTGGTCGTTGGCGGCCGAAGAGTTGAGCTTACCCAGGTTGTCTTGCAGCACGGCCAGCTCCTGGCGGTCGCTCTCAATAAACTTGCGCAGGGCCACCGTGGCGGCCTGGGCGCGCTCGGCGGGCGGCAGGGGCGGGGCCCCCTCGGCCTGGCGCTTGCGCAGGTAGTAGTCTAAGGCGCTCATTTCGAACACTTTATCGCAAGCTAGCATAAAGCGCTGCCACAGCTGGTCAGACTCGGGGCCGCGCACGGCGCCGCTCTGCTTCCACTCGGCTTGCAGGTTTTTGGCCTGGGTCACGCCCTGGTTGGGCGGCAGGGCAATGAGGGCTTCGGCGCGCTTGGCCAGCTCGCGCTTGCGCAGCAGGCTTTCCTCGGGCGAGCCGGGCGTGGCGCCGGGCCGCACTTCGGCCGGGCGCTGGGTTTCGATGTGCTTTTTGAGGCGCTCGAAAAAGTGGTTGTTGGCGGCCCGAAACTTGGTCCACAGCTCGGCAGCCTGCTTTTTGGGCAAGGTGCCATTGATTTCGCGCCACGCGGTTTGCAGCAGCTTAAGCTGGCGCGACGTGGCCTCGAACTGGTCGGAGTTTTTGAGGGCCTCGGCCTGGTTCACCAAGTCGCGGTAGCGCTCCACAGTGCGGCGAGCCAGGGCCTTGCGGTCGGTCTGGAAGGCCTTGCGGCGGTCAAAAAAGTCCTGCACCGCGCCGTGAAAGCGGCTTTCCAGCTCCTCGGTCAGGTCCTTGTCCACGGGCCCGGTTTTAAGCCAGGCCTGGCGCAGTTCCTTCACGGTTTCGCTGGCCGTAATCCACTCCACGGTATCGCGCAGGGCTTCGGCCTGGCTGATGAGGCTGGCTTTGGTAGCCAGGTTTTTTTCGCGGTTGCGGGCCACCGACACGTTGAGCTGCTGCTCAGCTTCTTTGAGGCGGCGGTGCAGTGCTTCGTAGTCGCCGAGGCCGTCGTGCTGCTTGGTTTGCTCCTGCAGGTGCAGCAGCTTCATCAAAAAAGACCCCTGGTTATCAGCGGCTTGCAGGCGAGTTAGCAGCTCGTCGATTTTAAGCCGAAACGCCTCGTAGCGCTGGCCAAAGTAGCGCAGGGCATCGTCGTCGGTGTCTTTTACCTGGCCGATGCGGCGGGCCGGCTGGCCCAGCGTTGGGCGTAGCCACACGCCCCCGTCTTCCACGTAGCCATAGCGGCGGGCTTCCGTGAGCGGGTGGTCGGGAAGTTCCATTGGGAAATGGGAAAGATAGAGTGAGGCAAAAACGTTGGAAAGCGCGGCAGGCGGCCCCGAACGTGACAGAGGAATGAACTACAAGTTTACGCGGAAAATTGGTTGTGGCCGCGGGGTAAGCTGGCATTGAAAACGCCAGGTTTCCGACAAGTACGGAGCTACCAACCGATTTGGCTTGGAATCGTAATTTTTTTACTTGGCAGGATGCCTTTTTTTGGCGGCCGGCAGCCCGCCAAACTTGCTGCCCCAAGTTGCGGCGTATCGCGCCGCCCTACCAACTTTTCAGAGTGGCCCTGCCTCCGGCCGACCGGCGCGGGATACGCCCTAACTTGGGGTAGCTAGCGCAGGGTAGCTTTGCAGCGTTTCGCATTTTCCACTCAATCCCTAGCCCCATGTCCGACCAGCCCACTATTATCTTCAGCATGGCCGGGGTAAGCAAAGTTTACCCGCCCCAGAAGCAAGTTCTCAAAAATATTTACCTCTCGTTTTTCTACGGCGCCAAAATCGGCGTGCTCGGCCTCAACGGCTCGGGTAAGTCGAGCCTGCTCAAAATTATTGCCGGCGTCGACAAGCAGTTTCAGGGCGAAGTGGTGTCTTCGGCCGCCTACTCGGTGGGCTACCTTGAGCAGGAGCCCCAGCTCGACCCCGCCAAAACGGTGCGCGAGGTGGTGGAAGAAGGCGTGGCCGAAACCGTGGCGTTGCTCAAGGAATACGACGAAATCAACGAGGCCTTCGGGGCCGAAGATGCCGACTTCGATAAGCTGCTCGACCGCCAGGGCAAGGTGCAGGAGCGCCTGGACCAGCTCGACGCCTGGAACCTCGACACCAAGCTGGAGCGCGCCATGGACGCCCTGCGCACCCCGCCCCAGGAGGCCGTAATCGGCAACCTCTCGGGCGGCGAGAAGCGCCGGGTGGCCCTATGCCGCCTGCTATTGCAAGAGCCTGATGTACTGCTACTTGACGAGCCCACCAACCACCTCGATGCCGAAAGCGTGCTGTGGCTGGAGCAGCACCTGCAGCAGTACAAGGGCACGGTTATCGCCGTAACCCACGACCGCTACTTCCTGGACAACGTGGCGGGCTGGATTCTGGAGCTTGACCGCGGCACCGGCATTCCGTGGAAGGGTAACTACTCCTCGTGGCTGGAACAGAAAACCGACCGCATGGCCAAGGAAGAGAACTCGGAAAGCAAGCGCGCTAAAACCCTGCAACGCGAGCTGGACTGGGTGCGCATGTCGCCCAAGGCCCGCCAGAGCAAGGGCAAGGCCCGCCTGGCCAATTACGAAAAGCTGGCCGGCG
>CAXTFI010000026.1:0-34105 GCA_964243255.1 uncultured Hymenobacter sp. | reverse complement strand
GAACCTGATTGACAACAACTTCAAGATGCCGCAGGTGTGGCGCTCGTCGCTGGCCCTCGATTTCAAGCTGCCCACCGGCACCCGCTTCTCGGTGGAGGGTTTGTACACGAAGACTATTTACGACGTGAAGTTTGAGAACATCAACCTGGCCGACAACGTGACCTACTTCAACGGCGGCCCGAGCGCTACCTACGTTACGCCCACCGGCCCCAACCTGAGCCCACGCTACGCGGCCGCCGCGTTTGGCAGCAAGGTCAACGGCGGCTTTTCCAACGCTTTCTTCCTCACCAATACCAGCCAGGGCTACCGCTACCAGCTCACCGGCTCGATTGGCCAGAGCGTGGCCAACCTGCTCGACGTGAGCGCCGCCTACACCTACGGCCAGAGCAAGGACATCAGCAACGGCATCCGCAACTCGCCGCAGAGCAACTGGGAGCTGAACCCCGCCCTGAACGTGAACGACCCCGCCCTGGCGTACTCTAACTTCGACCTGCGCCACCGCGTGGTAGCCAGCCTCAACCTGCACAAGTCGACCAACAGCGGCCGCTTCACCGGCTACTTCACCTCGGTGCTGACCTACGCCAGCGGCTCGCCCTTCACGTGGGTGTACAACAACAACTTCATGGGCAACGGCCAGCAGAACGTGCAGCTCGCTTACATTCCGGCTTCTACGGCTGACATCGTGCTCGTGTCGCGGGCCAGCAGCGCCGCCCCCTACACTGTGGAGAATAACGGTTCGCAGTACGCCGCCCTCAACAGCTTCCTCAGCAACGACAAGTACCTGAGCACCCGCCGCGGCCAGTATGCCGAGCGTAACGGCGGCCGCACACCCTGGAACAACCAGGCCGACATCCGCCTGATGGTGGAAGCCAAGCTGGGCAAGCTCGACGCCAACGCTGCTGGCGTTACGCCCACCGGCCACAGCATTCAGGTGTCGCTCGACATCGTGAATTTCGGTAATTTCCTGAACAGCAGTTGGGGCCGCCAGTACTTCGTGCCTAACACGTTCAACTCGACCCTGGGCACCGGCCTGAGCCAGGTAGCCTTTGCCGACGCGGCGGGCAACATTTCCGGCACCTACACCGCTGCGCAATTCAACCGCCCGGCCTTCACTTTTGGCACGCCGGCTACCTACTCCATCGACCAGCTGGCCTCGCGCTGGCAGGGGCAGCTGGGGGTGCGGTACACGTTCTAGGAGCGCCTTCCGTACAGCGGCTACGGCCGAACCCTTTTTACTAAAGCTCGCCCTACCTGGGGCGAGCTTTACTTTTGTGGCATGGTGACGCAGTTTTTAGCGGACAGCCTTTTTTCCAGTAGCCCGCATTGAGAATCCTGCACCTGCCCAAGTGGTACCCGCACCGCTACGACGACCAGGATGGCGACTTTGTGGCCCGGCACGTGGCGGCCATTGCCGCGCAGCCGGGCATCACCTCGGCGGTGGTGTTTGCGGCCGTGGCGCGCGGGCCGCTGCCAGCGCTCATCGCCGAAGACCACGACCTGCACGGGCCGGTGCCCACCTGGCGCTACTACTACCGCGCCCACCCCACCGGCCTGGCCCCACTCGATAAGCTATTGAAAATGGGGCTGTGGCTGGGGTGCCAGCGGCGCGGACTGCGGGCGGTGCGCCGCCACTGGGCCGGCCAGCGGCCCCAGGTGGTGCACGCCCACGTGCTGCTGCGCACGGGCCTGCTGGCCTGGGCGCTGGGCGCGGCCTGGCGCGTGCCCTACCTCCTCACCGAGCACTGGACGCTGTATTTGCCGCCGCGGGCGGCGGGCATTCCGGCGTGGCGCCGCCTGCTCACGGGGGCCGTGGTGCGCCGGGCGGGCGCGCTGCACACGGTGTCGCGGGCGCTGGCCGAGGCGCTGGCGAAGCTGGGCGCGCGGGCGCCTAGCACCGCCATTATTGCTAATGTAGTAGATATAAATATCTTCTATCCAAGCTTCAGTGCTGACCCTGGGCCGGCGCGCCGGCTGCTGCATGTGGCGGCTTTTCACGACGACATCAAGAATCTGTCGGGGGTGCTGCGGGTGGTGGCGGGGCTGCGCGCCGCCTGGCCCGGCCTGCGGCTGCGCGTGGCCGGCTACGGCCCCGATGAGGCCCGCCTGCGCGCCTACGCCGCCGAGCTGGGCTTGCTGGCCGATGGCACGGTGGTGTGGCTGGGCAAGCTGCCTCACCCTGCCGTAGCCGCTGAGCTGCGGCAGGCCACGGCGCTGGTATCGTTCAGCCGGGCCGAAACCTTTGGGGTGGTGCTGCTGGAGGCGCGGGCCTGCGGCCGGCCGGTGGTAGCCACCCGCGTGGGCGGCGTGCCCGAGCTGTTTGAGCCGGCCGGGGCCTTTGGCCTGCTGGTGCCCGCCGATGATGAGGCGGCGCTTGCGGCGGCGCTGGCGGCCGTGCTGAGCGGCACGCCGGCGTTCGACCCCGCCCGCCTGCGGGCCGATGCGGCGGCGCGCTGCGGCCCGCAGGCGGTAGGAGCCGCGTTTGCGCAGCTATATGGGCAGCTTCTTTCCCCAGAGGCCTGATGCTGCGGCGCGTACTCCATCACTTTGCGGCCCGGCTGGGCGGGGCCGTGGGCAGCCTGGCGGTGGTGTGGCTCACGGCGCGCTACCTGGGGGCGGCGGGGCGCGGGCAGGTCAGCCTGTTTGTGACCGACACGGCGGGCCTGCTGCTGTTTACGGGGCTGCTGGGCGGCTCGTCGCTCATTTACCTGGTGCCGCGCCGCAACGTGTGGCACCTGCTGGCCCCGGCCTACGGCTGGGCCTTGCTGGTGTGCGCGCTGGGCGCGGCCGGGGCCGGCGCGCTGCGCGCGGGCGGCTGGCACTACGGGCTGCACCTGGCGGCCCTGGCGGGGCTGCAGGCGCTGCTATCCATCAACTTATCGTTGCTGCTGGGGCGCGGGCACGAGCGGCTGTTCAACCTGCTCACCACGGGGCAGGTGGTGCTGCTGGCGGCGGCCCTGGCGGCGCTGCTGGCGCTGGGCTACCGCACGGTGCCCGTGTTTTACTACGCCAGCTACCTGGCGTATGGGTTGCCCCTGCTGCTGAGCACCGCCCGGCTGTGGCGGCTGCCCGACGTGCGCCGGGGCCGCCGCCAGCGGCGGCGCGCCACGGCCCGCGAGCTGGCCCGCCACAGCCGGGGAGCGCATTTCTCCAACATCATCGTCTTTGCCAACTACCGCCTGGGCTACTATGTGGTGGCCTACCTGCTGGGCCCGTCGGCGCTGGGGGTGCTGTCGGTGGGCGTGGCCGTAGCCGAGGGGCTGTGGCTGATTGCCCGCAGCACGTCGCTCATTCAGTACGTGGCGCTGGTGCGCACGCCGGCGGCCGGCGTGGGCGGGCCCGGCCGCGCCATGGGGCGCATGGGGCTGGCGGTGCTGGGGCTCACAGCGCTGGGCGCGGCGGTGCTGGCGGCCGTGCCGGCCGGCTGGCTGGCGGGCGTGTTTGGGCCCGACTTTGCGGCGGCGCGGCCGGTGCTGTGGGCGCTGGCCCCCGGCATCGTGGCCAATGCGGGCGTCAACCTGGTGAGCACGTACTTTGCGGCGCAGGCCCGCTACGGCACCAACAACCGGGCGGCGGGGCTGGGGCTGCTGGTGGTGCTGCCGCTCACGGTGGGGCTGGTGCCGCGCCTGGGCATTGTGGGGGCGGCGCTGGCCATGTCGGCCTCGTACCTGGCCAGCGCCGGCTATCTTTTTTGGCAGCTGCGCCGCCAGCTGGCCGCCGTGCCCGGTGCCGCCGCAATCCATTCGTCCGTATGAATCTTCTCCGCTCGCTGCTCGAAGCTGCCGTAACGATGGTGGTGCTCCTGGGCCTGGCGCGCTGGGCATTGGGGCTTTTTGGCCGAAAAACCACCCTGTACCGCGCTACCCCGGCCCGGCAATTGGCCCTGCTCACCTGGCCGCTGCTGGCGGTGGGCACCGGCCTGGCCACCGCCGCGCCGGGCCTGGTAGCAACTACCACCGCCGAGCATTGGCTGGCCTGGGGCCTGCTGCTGGCCGTGCTGGCGTTGGCTGCGCCCGCGCTGCTGCTGCACCTGCGCTACTACTCGCTCAACGCGGCCACTACGCTCGTGTTTGCTCCGCTCGAAGGCCGCTTGCAAGTAGCTCTTGATGAGATACTTGCCTACGACCCCGCCCGCCAGGGCTGGCCCGGCCCCGAGGCCGTGGAGTGGAGCCGCTGCCGCTGGCCCGGCGTGTTTTGGCGGCGCTATGAGTACTTGCGCCTGCCTTTGCCGCAGGGCGACATTATTCTTACCTCACTGGTAATCAGCGATATGCATACCCTGGTGCGCTACCTGCGCCATTTCGGCGTGGCGGTGGTGGAGCGCCGCCGCGGCTGGGCCTGGGTTTAAAATGAATGAAGAATTTGGAATGAGTAATGAAGAATTAATTTCTTTTCCAGCGCTACTTAAAGCGGGCTCTCCCTCACTTTCACAATTCCTCATTCTTCATTCCAAATTCCTAATTAACCACAAATGCCTCTCTTACACTTCCTTGACCAGGGCGCGCCTGCTGCGCCGCCGCTCGTCATTTTGCACGGCCTGTTTGGTACCCTGGATAACTGGCAGACGCTGGCCCGCCGCTGGGCCGAGGAGGCCGGGCTGCGGGTTATTTCCGTCGATTTGCGCAACCACGGGCGCTCATTTCACTCGCCCGAGCACAGCTACGCGCTAATGGCGCAGGATGTGCTGGCCCTGCTCGACCATTTGGCCCTCGACCCGGCCCGCCTTACGGTGCTGGGCCACAGCATGGGCGGCAAGGTGGCCATGTGCCTGGCCCTGGGCTACCCCGCGCGCCTGGCGCAGCTGGTGGTGCTGGACATTGCGCCGCGCTTCTCCAACATGGAGCACCAGGACGACATTATTACCGGCTTGCAGGCCGTGGACCTGGCCACCCTCCAAACCCGGCAGCAGGCCGAGGCGGCGCTCGCGCCCCTGGTGCCGCAGCCCGGCGTGCGGCAGTTTTTGCTTAAAAACCTGTACCGGCGCGAGGATAATTCCTTTGCCTGGCGCATCAACCTGCCTGCGCTGGTGGCCAGCCTGGCGGCCATCGGGCAGGAAATCGCCTCCGCCCAGCCGTTTCTCAAGCCCACGCTTTTTGTGCGCGGCGGCAAGTCGGACTACATCACCGCCGACGATAAGCTGCACGGCATCCCGGCCTTGTTTCCCAACTCGCAGGTAGCCACCGTGCCCGACGCCGGCCACTGGCTGCACGCCGAAAAGCCCGAGGAGGTGTTTGGCCTGGTACGCGACTTCGTTTCAGTTATCAATTAACAGTCATCAATTATCACCCACTAACCACCAATCACACAGCACATTGATAAATGATAACTGTTGATTGATAATTGAAAAAATGCTTTACCTCATTCCCACGCCGCTGGCCGATGGCACCGCGCCGCAGGTGCTGCCGCCGCAGGTGGTGGCGGCCGTGGCCCAGCTGCCCTACTTCCTGGTCGAGAACCTGCGCACCGCCCGCCGCTTCGTGAAGGAAGTGGCCCCGCACCGCGTCATCGAGGAAATCCGCTTCGTGCTGATTGATAAAGACAGCACACCCGCCCAGGTGAAGGCCGCTTTGGAGCCCTTGGTGAAAGAAAAGCTGGCGGCCGGCGTGCTCTCCGAGGCCGGCTGCCCCGGCATTGCCGACCCCGGCGCGGCCCTGGCCCAGGAGGCGCACCGCCTGGGGCTGCCGGTGCGCCCGCTGGTGGGGCCGTCGTCTATTTTGCTGGCCCTCATGGGCTCGGGGCTCAATGGGCAGCGGTTTGCGTTTCATGGGTACCTGCCCATTGAAAAGGCGGCCCGCATTGCGGCCATCAAAGCCCTGGAGAAAGAAGCTTTCCAGCGCGACCAAAGCCAGCTGTGCATCGAAACCCCCTACCGCAATGACCAGTTGTTCAGTGACTTGCTGGCGCACCTGGCGCCCGCTACCCGCCTCTGCGTAGCCACCGACCTCACCGCGCCCACCGAGTACCTGCGCACCCTACCCGTAGCCGAGTGGCGCCGCCTGCCCGCGCTGCCCGCACTGCACAAGCGCCCAGCCGTATTCGCCTGGGGGAAGTAGGCAGTAAATGAGTAGGTGAGTAAATGAGTAATGTTGTTCCAATTATCAAGCAACATTACTCATTTACTCACCTACTCATTTACCGCTTATGGTGGCGCCGCCGCTTACGGTTTTGGTGAGCTCGGGCGAGCCGAAGTAGCGGATGCTGGCCCCGCCGGTGGCTTCGGCCATCAGCACTTCGCGCACGGCCAGCTTGGCGGTGCTGCCGCTGGTGGCTTCTATCTGGCTGCGGTTGGTTTGCAGGCCCGTGCCGTCGAAGGTGGAGCCGCTGCTGAGGCGCAGGTCGAAGCGCGGGGCCTGGCCGCTGAGGGCCACGGTGCTGCCGCTGGTTTGGCGCACGATGAGCACACCCACGTTGATATCGGCCCGCAGGCTGGCGCCCGACGACACATCGAGCTGAAAATCGGGGGCGGCGTAGGGGCCGGTAGCCGTTACGCTGGCCCCACTGTTGGCCAGTAGGGTGGTGAGCTGGTCGGCCGTGACGGCCACGCGCAGCTTTTTATCGAGGCGGGCCAGCTTCTTGTCGCTGCGCTCGCGGGCGCTTTCGTCCAGGTCTTCGTATTGAATACTGAGCACGCCGCCCACCACTTTCGTCACGATGTGGTCGCGCAGGTCGGCGGTGAGGGCGCTGGCCTCCACGCGCTGGGCCGGGCCGCCGGTGAGCACCAGCGCGATGCCCGTGCCCACGCTAATGGCGTGAAACTTCTCGACGGGGCGTACCTGGGGCTCGGTTTGGGCCAGGGCCGGGGCCCCGGCCACCACGCCCAGCAGGGCAGCTAACACATACTTTTTCATTCCAAAAACAACGGGAAGGTGAACGGCTAAGAGGTTTTGCCCACAAAGAAATGGGGTTTTGCCCCAGCCCCGGCTACTGGCCGCTCACGCTGCCGCCGCTGCTGGTGCGCTTGGTGAGGGCGGGCGCGCCCCGGTAGCGCACGCTGCCGCCGCTGCTGGCCTCGGCCACGAGGTCTTCTTTCACGGCCACGCGCACCGAGCTGCCGCTACTGGCTTCGGCCCGGCAGCGGTCGGTTTGCAGGTCTTCGCCATCGAAGGTGGAGCCGCTGCTACTTTCCAAATCGAGCTGGGCGGCCCGGCCGCGCAGGCCGATGGTACTGCCGCTGCTCTGGCGCACGGTGAGGGCGGCCGTGGCCAGGTCGGCCTTTACCGTGGCCCCCGACGACACATCGAGCCGGAACTCCTTGGCCGCCGCGTAGTTACCGCTGGCCCGCACCGACGAGCCGCTGCCCGCCGTGAGGGCCGTGAGTTGGTCGGCCGTGACGCTGGCGCGCAGGTGCTTGTTGGTGCGGTCGTCGCGGGCCCGCTCGTCGAGGTTTTTATAGCGCAGCGTGAGCACGCCATTCGCCACCGTGGTTTCGATGTGGTTGCGATAGTCGTCGGTGGCGGCGCTCACCTCCACTCGCTGCGCCGAGCCGGCAGTGAGCGTCAGCTCGATACCGGTGCCCACGTTGATGGCGCTGAACGCGGCCACCGGGCGCACTTGCGAAGTTTGGGCCAGGGCCGGAGCCAGAACCAGCAGCCACAGTAGGGCGGCAAAGAGCAGGTTTTTCATGCGCAGGGGCTGAAAGAGTTAGGTGATATTAACCAGGGTACCGGGCAGGCGGGGCATTCGTTACAGGGCCCTCAGAAAATAGCGCGGCCCGACGCCCTGCCTAGTTAAGATGCTGCCTTAGCCCCGGCGGTTGCCTGGCTCACTCGGTAGTTGGGGAGGCGTGCCAGGCCGGGCGGCAGCCGACCAGGTATTTATACCTAGCATGTTTATGCTATTGCGCACCAACCGGTTAGTGCCGGACCTTTGCCCCACACGCTACCTCTTTCTGACTATGAAAACGCTTTCCTGCTTGCCGCAAGGCGCCACGCTTTTCTGCCTGCTACTGGCCCACCAGAGCCACAGCCAACCTTCGGAGCCGCGGCAGCTGGCGGCCACGACCGAACCCGTGGCTGGCGGCGGCACAACTATGCGCAGTGCCAGCGAGGCCACGGCCCCGCTGGCACTGCTGCCCAACGGCACGCCCGGCTGGCTGTCGCTGACCGGTGAGCTGCCCACCACGGCCCCGCTTACGGCCGACGTGCTGGGTACCGGCCCCAGCCCGGTAGCCAGCCACACCTGGCGGGGCCTGCCAGCCGGCCGCTTGCACCTGGTGCTGAACCTGCGCAACGTGCCGGCCGGGGCCTACCAGCTGCGCCTGAGCCAGAATGGCCAGCAGTGGCAACTGCCCCTGGCCGTGAAATAAGGCCTGCCCGCTGCTACGTAGCGCAGCCTGGCTAACCCACCATGCCACTCTTTGGCGGCGCGCTGCCGCGGAAGGGTGGCATGGTGGCTTCGCCGGCGGCCGCAATGCCGCGCCGACCCAGCACCCGCCCCGCCGTGCGCCACAGGATGCGCAGGTCGAGCCCCAGGCTCTCGTGGTCTACGTACCAGGTATCGAAGGCAAATTTTTCTTCCCAGCTGATGGCGTTGCGCCCGTTTACCTGGGCCCAGCCCGTGAGGCCGGGCCGCACCAGGTGCCGGCGGGCCTGCTGGGGCGAGTACAGGGGCAGGTACTGCGGCAGCAGCGGCCGGGGGCCCACCAGGCTCATCTCGCCGCGCACAATGTTCCAGAGCTGCGGCAGCTCGTCGAGCGAAGTGGCTCTTAGCCAAGTACCTAGCGGCGGCAGGCGCTGGGCATCGGGCAGCAGCTGGCCGGTGGCCGGGTCGCGGGCGCTGGTCATGGTTTGCAGCTTGTAGAGGCCAAACAGCCGCCCGCCCAGCCCCGGCCGCTGCTGCCGGTACAGCCAAGCCCCGCCGTTTTGGTGGGCCGCCAGGGCCGCGCCCAGCGCCAGCAGCGGCGCGGTGAGCACCACCAGCGGCAGGGCCACGGCCAGGTCGAGCAGGCGCTTGCCAGGGTACATTAATTAATTGGGAATTTAGAAGGAGGAATGAAGAATTTAGCAATCGTCTTGCGCAGCAGTGCGCTGGCAGATTCTTTTACTTTGCACGAAGAAAGAAGCATTTAGCCGAAAACACTTGCAGCGGGCATTCAATTCTTCATTCTTCATTCTTCATTCTTCATTCCTTTGCTATCCTTCCCCAACGCCAAGCTCAACCTGGGCCTTTATGTAACGGCGCGGCGGCCCGATGGCTACCACGAGCTGGAAACCGTGTTTTTGCCCCTGCCCTGGGCCGACGTGCTCGAAGTGCTGCCCGCCCCCAAGGGCCAGGCCGCTCCCAACCTCACGCTTACTGGGCGGCCCATTCCCGGCGACGCAGCTACCAACTTGTGTATCAAAGCTTATCAGCTAGTAAAAGCTGATTTTCCCGACCTGCCGGCCGCGCAAGTACACCTGCACAAAATCGTGCCCATTGGCGCGGGCCTGGGCGGCGGCTCGGCCGATGCAGCATTCGCGCTGCGGGCCATAGGCGAGGTATTTGGGCTTGGTTTATCGACAGAGCAGCTGGAAGGCTATGCCCGCCAATTGGGGGCCGACTGCGCCTTTTTTATTCAAAACACGCCCCGGCTGGCGCGCGGCAAAGGCGATATTTTTGAGCCTATCGAGTTGAATTTAAGCGGCATACCTTGCGTAGTCGTGTACCCAGGGTTGCACATTAGCACGGTGCAGGCCTTTGCGGGTATTGTGCCGCGGGCGCCGGCCCAGCCGCTGCGCGCAGCCTTGGCCCAGCCCCTGGCCACCTGGCGCCACACGGTACTGAACGATTTTGAAGCCGCGCTGGCCCCAGTGTACCCGGTGCTAGCCAAAATCAAACAGCAGCTCTATAATGCGGGCGCTACCTACGCTAGCCTCTCGGGCTCGGGCTCAGCGGTGTATGGGCTGTTTGCCGGGGCCACCGAGGCGCCGGCCTTAGCTTGGCCAGCCGGGTACCTTGCATGGCACGGCTTACTACAATAACTTATTGATAAGCAAATAGTTAGGTGTTAATTACCAGGTTAGCGTACGCGAGGTAGCAGAGGCCGGAACGACCCCTAGCATCCCCAAGGCTGTAAGCAGAAGAGTGTGCTACACGCGCGCTAGCGGCCACTAGATAGCCCCCGCAGTTGCGCTAAAAAGCCGGTTTGATACTGCTAATAGCTGGAGTGGTGTATTGTATACCCGAAAGGCTACGGCGGGTGGGTAGGTTTACTACCAGCAATACGAAAGGCAAAATGGTCCCCTCAGTGCGCTCGCCAGTCCTGGCAGCAGCCTTCAATTGGGGTACGCTCAGGAGGCCCCATCTGCTCAAACCCTGCGCGCAGCACCTACCCTTCATTCCTAGCTTTTATGCACAAGATTCTGATTGCAGCAGACGAGCTGCTACTTGCCGCAGAAACTGAGCGCGCAGTAATACGCCTTGGGCACACGCCAGGCGGTCCTGTTCAGGATTGTGGCCAAATGCGGGCGCTACTTGCCACCATTACCATTGAGCTAGTGCTGGTGCATATCACGGTTACCGGTGGGCGCCAGGAAATTGCAACAATATTGCATATTTGTAATCTGTTTGCTACGACAACCAGGTTGCATTGGGTGCGGCGCGCGCCACTTCGCAGCCAACAGGAATTACTGCAATCGCCCGGGAATCGGGCTTTTGGGCCGACTTCCGGGCGGGCTTCCGCGCTGTCCTCCACCAGGTAGGCGTTACCGAATCGCAGGAGCAGCGCACGCTGGTAGCCACGGAGCCCTACCAAAGCGCTGACTTTTCGCAGTTCGATGGGGCCCCGATGTAGTAAAGGTGCAGGCCGAGCTGGCGCAGTTTGCCAAAACGCCGTTTTTCTCGCAAAACCTGGGTATCAATTGTATTAGTGTAGCACTAGGGTACATTGTTGCGCTGCCGGTGGCCCAGGCCCTGCTCAAGCGGCCTCAGTTTGCCTAGCCAGTCACGTTTTTTTTATCGCTGCCAGCAGCAAGTTAGCCGCGTGCTTTTGCCATGTATGTCCTCGAAATAGAAAACCTTACCAAGCAGTATGGCAGCCGGCTGGCCCTGCAAGGCCTGACGATGCGCGTGCCGCAGGGCAGCGTGTTTGGGCTGTTGGGCCCCAATGGCGGCGGCAAAACAACCACCCTGGGCATTGCCCTGGGCGTGCTACGCGCCAGCAGCGGCACGGTACGCTGGTTTGGGCAGCCCCCCACGGCGGCCAGCCGCCGGCGCATCGGCGCGCTGCTGGAAACTCCTAATTTTTACCCCTACCTCACGGCTCGCCAAAACCTGCACCAAACGGCCGCCATCAAGCGCGTGGCGCCGGCCGCCATTGCGGCGGCGCTGGCGGCTACCGGCTTGGCCGAGCGGCAGCACGACCGTTTTCAGGGGTTTTCCTTAGGCATGAAACAGCGCCTGGCGCTGGCCGCCGCGCTGCTGGGCCAGCCCGAGGTGCTGGTGCTCGACGAGCCCACCAATGGCCTCGACCCCCAGGGCATTGCCGAAATTCGGGAGCTTATCCGCAGCCTGGCTGCGCGCGGCACTACCATTCTCATTGCCAGCCACTTGCTTGATGAGATAGAGAAGGTATGCACGCACGTAGCCATCCTCAGCCGGGGCCAGCTCCGGGCCAGCGGCCTGGTAGCCGACCTACTGGCCCCAACCAGCCGCACGGTGCTGCGCCCGGCCGCCGCTACCCAGGGCCAGCAGGTGCTCACGGCCCTGGCCGCGTTGCCGTGGGTGAGTGCGGTGCGCAGCGACCCCGATGGCAGCATCAGCTTTCACCTGGCACCCGGCCACGACACGGGCCAGCTCAACGAGCAACTCTTCCGACACGGCATTGTAGCGGCCGAGCTGCACACGGTGCGCCAAACCCTGGAAACGGAGTTTCTGAGCCTGGTGGCCGACTAACTATTTTCTTCGCTTTTCCTTATGCTGCCTGCCCTCCAACTCGAATTTCAGAAGCTCCGGCGCTACCCCACCGCCAGCATTATCGTGGGCCTGTACGCGGCGCTGTTTCTCTTCGCGGTAGTCACTATTTATGGTACCCGGCACGCCGGGGGGCTGCCGCCCGCGCAGGCTTACGCATTCCCGACGCTGTGGGCCAAGCTGGCCACTACCGGGGCGGGCTGCACGGTGCTGCTCGCTATCCTGTTCATCATTCTGGTCACGGATGATTTTCAGTACCGCACCTTTCGGCAGCAATTTATCGACGGGGCTACCCACGGGCAGCTCATCGGCTCTAAGGTGGCCGCATCGCTGCTGCTGGCGGGCGCTGGGCTGGTGGTGCTGCTGGCCATTGGCGTGGGGCTGGGCGGCTGGTACGCGGCCGGCACCTGGCAGCCGGCCCCCGCGCAAGGCGCGCCCGTGCTGCTGGCGGGCCTGCAAACCCTGGGCTTTATGGCCCTGGCGGGCCTGGTAGCCATCGGCGTGCGCAAGAGTGGGCTCAGCATCCTGCTGTTTGTGCTCTACTTATTTGTGGTAGAGCCGCTGCTGCGCAGCCAGCTACCAGCGGCCGTAGCGCGGTGGCTCCCCTGCCGGGCGCTTCTCGACCTCACGCCCGCCCCTACCCACCAGGAGCTGGCCGGTGCTGCGCACGCCGCGCTGCCCCACCCGCTGTACCTGGTGCCGGTGGCAGCTGGCTACATTGCCGCCTGCTGGGGCCTGAGCTACTGGCTGCTACGGCAACGCGATTTATAGCCCTCGGCAAGGGCAGCAACCAGCCTTTGGGGCGCAGACAGGTATTATTTTCCGGCACGGCGTGCACGCCACCCAACATGACGAACAACACCCGCCCACCCTGGGATACGGTCATTATCGGTTCGGGGCCCAATGGCTTGAGCGCGGGCATCTACTTGGCTTCTAAGGGGTTGCGGGTATTAATTTTGGAAGCTGCCGACTCCTTGAGCGCGGGCACCCGCACCCAGCAGCTTACCCTACCCGGCTACCTGCACGACGTGGGCTCGGCAGTGCACCCAATGGCTTATTTATCGCCGTATTTTAAAACGCTGGGGCTGGAGAAACACGGCCTGGAATGGGTGATTCCCGAGGCTTCCGTGGCCCATCCGCTCGACCACGAGGAGGCGGTGGTGCTCACCAAATCGGTGGCGGCCACGGCGCAGAACCTGGGCGTAGATGCCGCCAACTACCAGGAGCTGGTGCAGCCGTTTGCGGGCCGCATCGCGGACCTGCTGGCCGACACCCTGAAGCCGCTGGGTATGCCGCGCAGCCCGCTGCTGCTGGCCAGGTTTGGCTTGAAAGCAGCCCTGCCGGCGACGCTTTTTGCAAAGGCCTTTTTTAAGAGCGACCGCGCGCGCGCGCTCTTTGCGGGCTGCGCGGCCCACAGCGTACTCCCATTCGATAAGGTATTCACCTCGGCCGTCGGCCTGCTTTTTTTAGTAGCTGCCCATGCCGAGAACTGGGCTTTTCCGAAGGGCGGCGCGCAGCACATTGCCCAGGCACTAGCCGCCTGCTTCACGGAGCTGGGCGGAGAAATTATTTTCTCAAACCGCATTACCAGCTTCGAGCAACTGCCGCCGGCCAAAACGTACTTATTCGATACTGACCCCTTGCAGCTGGTTCGCATTGCGCGGCAGCAGCTACCGGCCGCCTATTGCCAGCGCCTGGCGCGCTATCGCTTTGGGCCGGGCATTTTTAAGATTGACTACGCCCTGGCCGGGCCCATCCCTTGGCAAGACCCCCGCTGCCTGCAGGCGTCGACGGTACACGTGGGGGGCACTTTTGCTGAAATTGCCCAGGGCGAAAAAACGGTCTGGACCGGGCAGCACGCCGACAAGCCCTTTGTGCTGCTCTGCCAGCAAAGCCAGTTTGATGCCACCCGCGCGCCCCACGGCAAGCACACGGGCTGGGCCTACTGCCATGTGCCGGCGGGCTCGACCAAGGATATGACTACCCTTATAGAAAGCCAGATTGAGCGCTTCGCGCCGGGCTTCCGGGACGTGGTACTGGCCCGGCGCACCATGAACACCCATGACCTGTGCGCCTACAACCCTAATTACGTAGGTGGGGCCATAACCGGAGGGACCGCCGATATCCGGCAGCTCTTTACGCGCCCCGTGGCCCGCCTAAATCCGTATGGCACGCCCAACCCGGCCCTTTTTATCTGCTCTGCCTCTACCCCGCCGGGCGGGGGCGTGCATGGCATGTGCGGCTACTACGCGGCCCAAAGCATCGCCAAAAAGCTAGGCCTACACGACTAATCCTCAGCGCACTACCTCTGCCAGGGCCGCAAGCTTCGCCCGGCGCTGGTTCCAGCGGTCAAGCACCGGGTGCACGAGCACGCTGGCCAGGATGAGCACCGTGCCCACGTAGAAGCCGCCCGACATGCGCTCCTGCCCAAAGCCCGGCACCCGCAGCACGAACATGATTTGCGCCAGCACAATGCCGTAAACCGGCTCCAGGTTGATGGTCAGATTCACGACGAAGGCCGAAATCCGCTTCATCAATTCTACCGAAGTGGAGAAGGCGTACACCGTGCACACGCCCGCCAGCAGCAGCAGCCACAGCCAGTCGAAGCCGTGCCAGGCCAGGCGCAAGCCCTGGCCCTGGGTGAAGTAGCGGCTGTAGATAGGAAAAAACAACACGATGCTGAGGCAGGCCCCCAGCATCTCATAAAACGTGAGCCGCGTGGGCGCGTGGCGCTTCACCAGCTGCGAGTTGAGCACGCTAAACAGCGCCGACAGCCCCGCTGAGGCTACCGCTACCAGCAGCCCGGTCAGCTGCGTAAACTCGGCCTGCGAAATCAAGTACAAACCCAGCATGGCCAGCAAGCCCAGGCCCACTTCGTAGGGCCGCACGCGCCGCCACAGCAGCAGCGGCTCCAGCAGGGAGGTCCACAAGGCCAGCGTAGCCATGCCGGCCAGGCACACGCTCACCGACGAGAGGCGCGCGGCCAGGAAGAATGTAATCCAGTGCGCGGCCACCAGCGCGCCCACGCCCAGCAGCTTCAGGGCCTCGGCCGGGGCCACGCGCCAGCCCGTGCGCCGCGCCAGCAGCAAGCCCGCCAGCCCCGTGCTGGCCAGCAGCGTGCGCCAAAACACCAGCTCCACGGGCGGCACCGTCAGCAGCTTGCCTAGTATGGCCGTGAAGCCCCACAGCAGGACGATAAAATGCAGCTTGAGGTAGTCTTTGAGCATCAGGCAGTAAGCGGGCCGCGGGGTGGGCCAGGGAATTGCCTGCCGCCGAACGCCGCTACGAACTTACCGCCCCCGCCCGAAATCCAGCAACTGGCCCGGTGCGCTACAGCGCAATGCGCAGGGCCACGTCGGTAGCCCCGCCGAAGAGGCCGTAGCCGCCCGCCACGTTGGAGCGCAGCGGCGCGGGCTCGGCAAAGGGGTTGCCTTCGGTGTCGTAGGTGCGCTGCACCGACTGGTAAAACTCGTAGGTATCGGCGGGCAGGCTGCTCACAATTACTTCGATAAAAGCCGGCTTGGCGGTGGTGGGCGAGTTGCCGCCGGCTGCGCTCAAGTACACGTCCTGGCTGAAGGGCAGGCGCTGGCCGTTGCGCCCGCCATCGCGCACGGGCAAGGTCTGAAAAAGGCTGCCGGGCTGCGATAAGTCGAAGCGGGTGAGCTTGCTATCGGGGCCGTCATTGTTGCGGCTGCCGTAGTCTTGCCCCACCTGGCCCCAGTAGTGGCCGGCCGCATCGAGCACCCGCGCGTAGGCCAGGTAATAGTCGGCCGTAGCAGCCTGGTCGAGAATGGCAAACGAGAGCCGCCCGCGGTACTGGTAGCTAGTGGAGGTAGTGGCGGGCGCGTAGCTGCCGCTGGCCAGCGTAGCCGGGGCCGGCAAAGTCAGCGTGGCTTCTACCGCCGCTACGCCGGGGGCGCTGGCGCGCAGCGTGTAGCGCTGGCCGGGCTGCCCCACGTAGCCGCGCGTGGCCACGTAGTAGCCGCGCAGGCTGTCGGGGCCGTAGCCGCTGCGGCCCCGCGCCCGAAACTCCTCTACCACCTGCCCGGCGGCATTGCGCAGCTCGGCGCTGGCATCGGCGCGGCCCAGCAGGCGGCCGGTTTCCAGCAGGCTGTGGCTGGTGCTTACGTAGAGGGCGCGGCTGTCGAAGGTTTTTTGGTAATCGTCCGTAATAGACTGATTGCTAAGCATGTAGCTCAGCGACAGGCGCGGCGTGTGGACCGGCACGGGCACGTCGGCCACGGTTTCGCAGCTTGCCAGGGCTAGCCCGGCGACTAGGAGCAAGGAACTAGAAATCTTCATCCTCAAAACTTAAAGGCCTTGCTAACCGACGGAATAACAGGAAACAACGACACCTGGCGGTAGCTGGCCGCCTCCCGCACCACGCCATTGCCATCGACCGAGGCGGGCTTGAAGTACAGGTAGTACGGGTTGTTGCGGCTGTACACGTTGTAGATAGACAGGCTGTTGACAACCTCGCCCCAGCGCTTTTTCTTGGTTTTGCTCAGGTCGAGGTCGAAGCGGTGGTAGGCCGCCATGCGAAACGAGTTGCGGTCGCCGTAGTCGTCAAACGACTGGTGGGGCGCTACCTCAAAGCGGCCCGTGGCCAGCGTAGTGGCATTGCCGGTGCCATATACCCAGGTGCCCGAGAGCGTGAGCGCGGCGCTGAAGCGGTGAATAACCACGAGCGAGACATCGTGCCGCCGGTCGTACTTATAGGGGAAAGTCCGGCCCTGGTTCAGCTCCGAAAATTGGCGGTTGCTCCAGGCCAGGGTGTAACCGACCCAGCCGGTGGTGCGGCCGGTTTTTTTCTGCAAAAACAGCTCGCCGCCGTAGGCCCAGCCCTGGCCGCTGGTCACCTTGCTTTGCCAGTCGCTGTCCGTGGTGTTCAGGAAGCTGGCCCCCTCGCGGTACTCCACCAGGTTTTGCATGGGCTTGTAGTACGTCTCGACGCTAAGCTCAAACTCCTCGCCCCGGTGGCGCAGCGTGCGGGCCGCGCCCAGGCTGATTTGGTGGGCCACCTGGGGCCGCACGGTGGCCGTGGCCGGCACCCACAGGTCGGTGGGCAGGCCAATGCTACTGTTGGTGAGCAGGTGGATATACTGCGTGGTGCGGGCGTAGGCGGCCTTTAGGGCCCAGGCGTCGGGGAGCATAAACCGGGCCGCCAGCCGCGGCTCCAGCGAAGGATAAAGCTTGTTATCCACCCAAAAGCTGCTTAGGCGCAGGCCGGCGTTCACCTTCAGGCGGGGGGTGAGGTGGTAGTCATCCTCCACGTAGGCGGCGCTTTCGCTGGCCAGGGTGCGGCTGCCCGACACGGCCGCGCTGGCGATGCCGCCGGTATTGTCCTGCTGCGAAAACGCGCCCGGCCGAAACGCGTGCCGGATAAACTGCCCCCCCAGCCGCAGGTAGTGCCGGGGCGAGGGCACGTAGTCAAGGTCCGTTTTCAGGGTCCAGTCGCGGATGTTGGACAGGTAGCGCAGGGCGCTGGCGGTGGTAGTGGGCTGGCCCTGGTCGAGGAAGCGGCGCTCCTGCGCCGCGCCCACGTCAAACTGGTACTGGCTGTAGGTCAGGTGCGTATTCATAAACAGCTGGTCGCTTACGAGGTGGTTCCAGCGCAGCGCCCCGGTGAGGTTGCCCCAGCCCAGGCTATTGTCCGAGCGGCTGTAGTCGTCCGGGCTTTCGGCGGCGTCGCGCAGGTTGGCGTAAAAATTATCGTAGCCCCGGTAGGCACTCAGGTAGAGCCGGTCGCGCGGGCCCACTTTCCAATTAAGCTTGGCGTTGAGGTCGTAGAAATAATACCCGAGCGAGCCCGCCTGGCGCTCGCTGGCCAGCTGCGAGCGGATAAACGGCTGGGCCAGCACGTCGATGTAGGTGCGCCGGGCCGACACGATAAACGAGGCCACGTCTTTCTTAAGCGGGCCCTCCAGCGTCAGGCGGGCCGCCAGCAGGCCGATGGCGCCTTCGCCGTGCAGCGCCTGGGTATTGCCCTCCTTCATCGAAATGTCGAGCACCGACGAGAGCCGCCCCCCGTAGCGCGCCGGAAAGCCGCCCTTTATCAGCTCTACGTTGTGGAGGGCATCGGCATTGAACACCGAGAAGAAGCCGAACAAGTGCGCCGCGTTGTAGACGGGCGTGCCATCGAGCAGCAGCAGGTTCTGGTCGGGCGAGCCCCCCCGCACGTACAGCCCGCTGCTGCCCTCGCCGCCGCTTTGCACGCCGGGCAGCAGCTGCAGCACCTTCAGCACGTCGGTTTCGCCCATGAATTTGGGCAGGCTTTTGATTTGGGCGATGGGCACGGTGATGGTGCCCATGCGGGTGCTGCGGGCGCCGTGGTCGGCGGCGAGGCGGTCGCCCACCACCTCCACGCCGGCCAGCTCGTTGGTGGCGGCGGGCAGCAAAAAGTCGTGCCGGGCGCGGCCAGTGGCCGGCGCGGCCCAGCGCCGGCGCTCGTAGCCCACGTAGCTGGCCCCCAGGCGCACCGAGTCGAGGCCCGCCGTGGGCAGCGTGAGCGAGTAGAAGCCATAGGTGTTGGTAGCGGTGCCCTGGCCGGTGCCCGCCTGCACCACCGCCACTCCGATGAGGTTTTCGCCGGTGGCCTGGTCGCGCACGTAGCCGCTGATGGTGACGCGGGCCGGCCCCTGCGCCGCGGCCCGGCCCGGCCCCAGCAACAGGCCTGGTACTACACAACATAGAAGCTTTTTCACGGGCAGAAAGTGAGGGTAAGAGCGCAGCGCGCGGTCCCTGGCAAACCTAGCGCCTTGTTGCCAGGGCACCAAAAGCGCTACACCAACCCGCCCTTTGGCAGTACCAACCCCGCATGCCGCCGCGGCGGTGGGCAAAAACTGATTTCTTGGCTTAGCCAGTGGGCCGCTGGGTACTGCTGGGCGCTGCCAACCCGGCTTGGGGGCTTAAATCACTGGTTTGGGGCAGTTGGTACCGGCAATACGGGCAGTGGTCCAACACTTTTTTTGGACGCCCAGCCCTCTTCTCACCTTTGAAGCACCACAACAGCGGGATAAAATAGTGGCTACTAACCGCTTGCCGGCCGGCTACCTGCTGCTTTCGTGAGCATACCCTCAAAATCTTCTTTTCCTTTTTCATTCCTCCATGAGACTTCCCCTACCACGCAAGCTAGCCGGGCTTGCCCTCCTGGCCCTGGCCGCCAGCGTTGCCAGCTGTAACCACGACAAGCTGCTAGCTGAATTGCCGCAGCCCACTGCCGCCACCGACCAAGAGCTCGATGCCGTAGCCAAGGCCTTTGCCCACTCGCTCGGCAGCAGCGCCGAGGCGCGCCAGCTGCTTAAAGCCGAGGCCCAAAAGAAATTTGACGGCGACTATGACGTGCTCTACACGGCCTTTGCTGCCCAGAAGCCGGCCTTTGGGCAGGCACTAAACGAGGCAGTGGGCGGCACCGGCATGGAAGGCGTGCTGGCCCACGTGCCCTACCTCAACATTGCGGTGCCCGTGCACATCGACAAGTGGAACACGGCCGACTACTCGCCCCTGGTGGCCTACGTGCCGGCGGGCTTCAATGAGAAGACGAATACCAAGCCGTTTAAAGCCTACGACAAAGACGGGCGGGCGCACTGGCTCGATGCCAAGCACGCGCCGGATGTGCCCGTGGTGGTAGTGGGCCCGAGCGAGCGCGTGACGGATGCCGCCTCGGCAGCGCGCGTGGCCAGCACCCAGTACAAGCCCTACCAGCCCCAGGCCCTGGAGCCCAAGGATGCGCCCACTAGTAACGTCTACGATGAACCCGGCACGACCATCGAAACGCCCGCGGACGGCGGCGGCGGCGGCGGTGGGGGTGGGGGCTACAACGACGGCACTACCTACGGCAACTGCCGCAACAACCAGCAAAACGAGTACCTGCGCAGCCTGTGGATGGAAGACGTGAGCGAATACGAAGCCTGGGCCCTGGGCGCGCCCGAAATCGTGCTGCAAATCCTGGTGCCCGCCGGCATGACGACCTCGAGCGGTGGCGGCACGCTCTACCAGAGCATGTACTCGATGAGCCGCGGCGCCATTGAGGACACCTGGTACTGCGACCTGGACCTGTACTACTGGGACACGAACACCTATGGCGACGCCGCGCAGTACGTGTGGCTGGAGCAGGACGGCGGCAAAATCGCGACCGTGGAGCTGAACCTGAGCTATACCAAGAGCGGCGTCACGGCCAGCACCAAGGTCACCTACGAAATCAAGAACGACGACGACATGATTGGCACCAAGCGGATGGATTTCCACCTCTGCACTACCACTGGCTACTACTCGCTGGGTGGCGGGTCGACAGCGTTCCGCTGGAGCTCGGAAAACCGGCCTTAGCCAGCTTTCACAGCGCGCTGTTCGCCAGCTTATTAACACCTGCTGCGCCTGCCTGCTCGGGCGCAGCAGGTTGAGGGGCTTCCGGCCGGGCACCGCTACCACACCGGCCGGCCAGGGCTGCCCAACTGCTGCACAAAAGGCTTATCATTTTACTTTTTACCTCCATGAAGCACTCGTTTTTAGCCTCCCTGGCCTTGCTGCTGGCGGGCAGCGCCCTAAGCTGCCAAAAGGTGGCCGAGCCGCCGGCAACTCCCCTGGCCTATTCTTTTCAGGTGCTTACTGAGCAAGGGCTGGCTACCACCGTCTTCGCGCCGGGGCAGAATATCGTCTTCCGCTTTCAGGTCGAAAACCGGGCTGACCAGGAAATGTACCTGGCCAACCCGTTGTTCGAGGCCGCGCATTTTCTGGAGGTATACCAGCTCGGCAGCGGGCCGCCGCAGTCGATGGGCACGCCCTACCAGGACCTGTGCCTGTCTTACCAGGCCTACTACACCGTGGCGGCGCACAGCACCCTCTCGTTTGCCGTGCCGTGGGTGAAATCAGCCCAGTACCCCGATGTGGCCCCGTTTTGCACCCACGCGGCCACCACGGGGCTGCCGGCCGGCCGCTACCGCACCTCGTTTGCGCCCACGCTTACCTGGCATTTTGGCACCGCGGCGGCTACTACCGAGCCCGCGCCGGCCGCCGCCATCCAGGAGTTTGAAGTAAAATAAACCAGCTCGCTTCCTTTTCCACTCATGACCAAACTCTACACTTTCCTGCTCCCGCTGCTGCTCCTGGCGCAGGTGGCCGCGGCCCAGGTACTTACGCGCCAGGCAAGCCCTGGCCAGCTGGTGGCCTTCGTTCCGCGCGTCAACACCCTGCCGGCGCGGGCCGTGCAAAAGCTACCAACCCTGGATGTTGCCCCCTTGCTGCGCGAAGACGAGCAGGAGGCCGGCCGGGGGCTGCCCCCGCGCTTTGGCAAAGACCTGCCGCTGGCCCTCGACCTGGCCACGGCGGGCAGCTGGACGGCCACTGCCGGCGGCCGGGTATGGTCCTTCGCGCTGGAGTCGCCGGGGGCCGTATCACTCAACTTCTTGTTTGACAGGTTTTATCTGCCCGCCAAGGCCGAGCTGTATTTATACAACCGCGACCGCACCGTGGTGATGGGCCCCATTACGGCCGCCCAAAACAACCCGGCGGGCGTGTACGCCACCGATTTGCTCCGGGGCGATAAGGTGACGTTTGAGCTTTTTGAGCCCACGGCGGCGGCCGGCCAAAGCCAGCTGCACCTGGCGCAGGTGGTGCACGGCTACCGCAGCGTGTTTGGCGGCCCCGCGGCAGCGGGCCCTAAAGCTACCGGCCGCGCCGCGGCTACGCTCTCCTATGGCCAGGCTACCCGCTGCAATCAGGACATTAGCTGCCCGGCCGGCAACAGCTGGCAAACGGAGTCTAATGCCGTGGTGCTCATCATTGCGGGTAATGGCAATCGCATTGGCACGGGCACCCTGCTCAACGATGGGTGCCAAAGCCTGACGCCCAATGTGCTGACTTCCTTTCACTTGCTAGATACCAATGGCGACCATAGCCTGTCGGCCGATGAGAAAAGGCAGGCCCTGTACTGGGCGTTTCGCTTTCAGTATAAAAGCCCTGGCTGCGGCGGGGGCGACTCGCCGAGCAGCCTCAGCATCTCGGGCTCGGAGGTGCTGGCGGCGCACAATTCCAGCGACTTTGCCCTGGTGCTGCTCAGCCAGCGGCCGCAGGCGGGCAGCGGCATCGCCTACGCCGGCTGGGACCGCAGCGGCAACGCGCCCACCAGCGGGGCCAGCCTGCACCACGCGGCCGGCGACGTGATGAAAATAGCGGTGGCCAGCGGCGCCATTCAGCCCGCCGACGGCACCTACTGGCACGCCAACTTTACGGCCGGCACGGTCGAGCCGGGCGCGTCGGGCGCGAGCCTGTTTGACCAGAACCACCGGGTGGTGGGGCAGTTGTATGGCGACCTGCACTCCGGTGGCTCGACCGACTACTGCGGGCTGCACCGCGGCGACTACGGCCGCTTTGACGTGGCCTGGCGCGGCGGCGGCACCGCCGACACGCGCTTGCAGGACTGGCTCACGGCTGACCCCAATGTGATGCAGGTCAATACCTTAGCCGTTATTCCGGCTACCAGCGGGCCCGACCAGGCGTGCTCGCGCCTGCCCACGCGCAAAACCTATTTGCCCTGCGGCACGAGCCTGGTTATCTGCGACGACCAGTGCGTAACCTACGGCACCGCGCCCGCTACGGTGAAGGGGCGCGTGCTGGCCGACGATGGCAGCAGCGACTGGCAAGCCTATTCCGCTATGGTGGGCAGCGACGCCTTTGCCTCGGGCAATGAGCACGAGTGGGTGCAGTGGCAGGTGAGCTTCGATAACAACAACTGGAACAACATCAGCAACGCGACGCAGGCTTCTTACGCGCCAGGGGCTATTTCGCGCACCACGTACTTCCGGCGGGTGTCCTCGCACATCAATCACCATTGGTACGGCGACAGCCGGGAGTACTGGTACACGAGCAATACCGTGACCATTACGAGCCGCCCGCCGGTGCCCACGCCGGTGAGCGCTTCCTACGGCACCTGCGGCGGCGGCCAGGTAGCCGTAGCGCTCAACGCCACCCCTAGCGCAGCTTCGTACAACTGGTGGGTGCCCTACGCGGGCTGGGGGGTGAGCACCGACGGCAGCAACGTTTTCTCGACCTACAACACCAATAGCAGTTTCGTAACCGCTAGCCGCTCGGTGTACATCAGTGTGCCGGCGGGGGTAGCGCCGGGTACTTATACCATGTACTTCAGCGCCAATGGCAACTGCGGCCCCAAAACGGCCGATGGCACGCTCAGCATTGTCGTCACGAACGGGACCAACCCCACGCTGGCCGATGCTTACTGGTACCTGGCCAGCAACGACTACTGCCAGCCAACCTATAACTTAAGCACGAGCGCCGTAGCCGGCGCAACCAACTACTGGGTCGTGCTAAGCGACGGCAACTCGGCCGATGGCTTCGACAACGGCTACGGCACCATCATCTTTTCGCTGCAGGAGCGCGGCCCGCAGTACAACATCAGCGCTACTATTTACGCCACCGGCGCGTGCGGCCCGGCGTCGACGAGCGTGCCGACGACCAACCTGGCCGGGCGCCCGGCCGACTGTGGCACGCAGCTTGAGCAAACTTCTGCCCGGTCTGAGCCCGAATTTTACCCCAACCCGGCTAGCTCCGAAATGCGGGTGCAGGGCGGCGCCCAGGGCAGCCAGCTTCAGTTTTACGATACGCGGGGCAAGCTGCTCAAAACCGTGCTCTTGCCAGCTGAGGCGGCTAGCCACCACGTCAACCTCACGGACCTGCCCGCCGGCCTGTACCACGTTCGCATCAGCCGGGGCGGGCGGGTGCTTACCAGCAAGCAGCTGGTAGTGAGGCCCTAAGGCCGGGCTACTGCCCGCGGCTAGCGGGGCCGCCAGCAGCTGCCGGGTTTGGGAAGCCCGGCAGCTGCGCGTAGCTTAGCAGCCGACTACCACTAGCTTTCTATGTTTCAGCATCTGTACGCTTTTACGCCGCAGCTTATTTTGCGCACGCCGGCGCGGCCGTTCACGCTGGCCATCGGCGAGCCCCACCTGGAGGCCGCGCTGGCCGATGCGCAGTTTATGGAGGCCATTTACCTGGCCTCGCCGGCCCTGCACGAAGAATGCGCCAAGTGGCGCCGCGGTGAGCTGACCGATGCCCGCAAGCTAACGCGGCTGCAACACACCCTGGCCCGGTACTACACCCGCCTGGTTAGCCGCTGCACGCCGTTTGGGCTGTTTGCGGGCTGCTCGGTGCTAGCGTGGGGTGCGGCCAGCCACCTCGAGCTGGTGCCGGGCCAGCACCGCCGCCACACCCGCCTCGACATGCATTACCTCTGCGCCCTGGCGCAGCAGCTAGCCGAGCACCCCGACTTGCAGCTGGCCCTGCGCTACTTCCCCAATACCAGCCTCTACCCGCGGGGCCCCGAGCTGCGCTACGTGGAGCAGCACCATAGCCTGGGGGCGGGCCTGCACCAGCTCAGCGCCCTCGGTGCCTCGGCGCCGCTGCGGCAAGTGGTGGCCGCCGCGGCCCAGGGGGCCACGGGCCACGCCCTGGTGGCTGGTATTCTGGAAGACGAGGCGGAGCGCCCCGAAGCCGAGGCTTTTGTGCGAGAGCTGCTGCGCAGCCAGGTGCTGCTAAGCGAGCTCGCGCCCACCGTTACCGGTGCCGAGTACCTGGGGCATCTGCAAGCGGTGCTGGCCGCGGTGCCGGGCCCGGCCGGCCCGGCCCTGGCGCAGCAGCTAGGGGCGGTGCAAGCCCAGCTGCGGGCGCTGGACCAGCGGGGCGTGAACACGGCGGCCGACTACGGGCGCATTGTGGCGGCCCTGGAGCCGCTGGGCGTGCCCATCGAGCCGGATAAGCTCTTCCAAACCGATGCCACGCACGGGGTGCGCGGGCCCGGCGCGGGCCCCGCCACGCTGAGCGCCGCCCTGCAAGCCCCCCTGCTCGAAGCGCTGGAGGTGCTGGCTTACCTGGCACCGCTGCCCCAAAACCCGCGGCTAGCCGACTTCACCCACCGCTTTGAAGCGCGCTACGAGGCGCGCGAGGTGCCGCTGCTCGAAGCCCTGGACGCCGAAAGCGGCCTGGCCTACGCCCCGGAGGGCAGCAGCCGCTACTCGGCGCTGGTGCACGACCTGGTGCTACCCGCCCCCGAGCCGGTAACCCAGGGGCCGCGCCAAGCGGCAGCCCACCGGTACCTGGGCCGCCGGCTGCGCGCAGCCGAGCGCCACCGCCACTACAGCATTGAGCTGACCCTGAGCGAATTGCAAGCCGCCGGCCTGGCCCCGGCCGCGCAGCCGCTGGCCCCCTCTATCGGCGTTTTGTTTCGCCTGATTGATGCTGAGCAGCTACTGCTGGAAGGCGCCGCTGGCTCCAGCGCCGTGAATTTGCTGGGCCGGTTTGCCCACGCCACGCCCGAAATTGATGCGCTCGTTCGGCACGTTACGCAGTGCGAGCAACACCACAACCCCAGCGTGGCCTTTGCCGAAATCTGTCATTTGCCGGCCAGCCGCATCGGCAACCTGCTCCAGCGCCCGCACTTTCGGGCCCTGGAAATTCCGTACCTGGCCCAGTCTACCCTGCCCCCCGACCGCCAGGTGCCGGTGCAAGACCTGGTGCTGGCCGTGCGGGGCGGGCAGCTGGTGCTGCGCTCGCGCAAAACCGGGCAGCGCATCGTGCCCCGGCTCAGCACGGCGCACAACTTCAACGCACCCAACGCGTTGCCAGTCTACCAGTTTCTGTGCGACCTGCAAACCCAGGGCCTGCAAACCGGCCTGGGCTTTAGCTGGCACGGCGTGGCCGCAGCTGCCGAAGCCACGTTTTTGCCCCGCCTTACCTGCGGGCGGGCCGTGCTGGCCGTCGCCAGCTGGCAGTTTGGGGCGGCCGACCTGCACCCGCTGCTCAGCGCCGCGCCCGCCGAGCTTGCCCCCAGGTTTGCGGCGTTTCGGGCGCAGTGGCAGCTGCCGCGCTTCTTCACCCTGGCCGATGGCGACAATGAGTTATTCGTCGACGCCGACAATGCGCTGCTGCTGCGCGTGTGGCTGGAGGCCGTGCGCCCGCGCCCGACCGTGCTGCTCAAAGAGTTTCTCTTTGACCCGGCCGCCAGCCCGGTGCGCGACGCGGCCGGCCGGCCCTACGTGCCCCAGTGCCTGGCCTTGCTGGTGCGGCAGGGCCCCAGCTACGCGCCGCTGCCCCCTGCGCCAGTTCCGGCCGGGGCCGTGCCCGCCGACTTTTCCCTGGGCTCAGAATGGCTGTACTACAAGCTGTATTGCGGGCAGCTGGTGGCCGATAGCGTTTTGCGCGACGCCATTCGCCCGCTGGCTGCGGCCTTGCGCGCGCGGGGCCTCATCGACAACTGGTTTTTTGTGCGCTACGCCGACCCCGACCCGCACCTGCGCGTGCGCTGGCACCTGCCGGCGCCGGGCCGCATTGGCGAGGTAGTGCAGCTCGTGGCCGACTACCTGCGCCCGCTCAGCGGCGACCACCTGCTCTGGAAAGTGCAAACCGATACGTACCGCCGCGAGCTGGCGCGCTACGGCCGCCGCACCATGGCCGCCACGGAGGCCTTGTTTGGCTACCAAAGCCAGGCGCTGCTCGACTACATGGCCCAGCTGGCCGAGGCCGACGAGCCCGCCGAGCTGTGGCTGTGGGGCCTGCGGGCTAGCGAGGAATTGCTGACGGCTTTTGGCTACTCGCTGGCCCAGAAGCTGGCGCTGCTACAGGGCCTGCAAGCAAGCTTCGCCCAGGAGTTTGGCCTCAACAAAGCCCTCCAGAGGCAGCTCGACGCCAAGTACCGCGCCGCCCGCCCCGCCATCGCGGCGGCGCTGGCTCCTGGTGCCCCGCCGCCCGCCCGGCTGCGGGCCCTGGCCCGCCTCATTGGGCGGCGGGCGGCGCAGGGCCCGCCCGAAGTGCCGCTCCCAGACCTGCTGGCCAGCTACCTGCACATGCTGCTCAACCGCGTGCTGCCGGCCGAGGCCCGCCTGCACGAGCTGGTGCTCTACTACTTTTTAGTTCGCCACTACGAGTCGGCGCAGGCGCGGGGGCCGGGCTAGCTTACCTTTTATTGCCCATCACCTGCTTTTGCAGCGCCTCAAAAAACGTGGTGCGGTAGGTCTCGCCCAGCGGCACGTAGGCCTTCAGGCCTTTGAGCAGCAGCTGGTTGCCATCGACGGCACGAATCTTATCCAGCGAAATCAGGTACGACTTATGCACCCGCATAAACTGCTGGGCCGGCAGGCGCTCTTCCAGGTCCTTCATATTGAGCAGGGTAGTAATCTGCTCGTCTACCGTGTAAATGGTCACGTAGTTTTTCATGCCCTCGACGTAAATAATCTCGTCAAAATTCACCTTGGCCATTTTGCCCTTGCTCTCCGTTTTGACGAAGATGTAGTCGGCCGCTTTTTCGGCGGGCTGCCAGTGCGTCGAAGGCTCGGTGCGCAGGTTGAGCACCTTATGAGCCGCCTTCAAAAACCGCTCGAAGGCAATGGGCTTGAGCAGGTAGTCGAGCGCCTCCAGCTCGAAGCCCGTAACGGCAAACTCGCTGTAGGCCGTAGTGAGCACCACTTTGGTTTGGCCCCGCACCAGGGTCATCATGTCCAGCCCCGAGAGCTGCGGCATGTGAATGTCCAAAAAAAGCAGGTCGATGGGCTGGCGCTGCAAAATACCCAGCGCCTCAACGGGGCTGGTAGTGCTGCCAACGAGCGTGAGGAAGGGCGTCTTCTCCACAAAAACGCGCAGAATATCGATAGCGCTTTGCTCATCGTCCACAATAAGACAAGATATCATATAGCTCACAAGTCAATAACCAGACTGCAAGTATAACTATCAACCTCGTTCGTAGTCAGCAACTTGTAGCGGCCGGCGTAGGCAATATCCAGGCGCTGGCGGGTATTGCGCAGCCCAATGCCGGTGCTTTTTTCCTTGGGGCCGTTGCGTTTTTTGTTATAGGTATAGAACCTGAAGTGATTCTCTGTTAGTGCAATGCTGATTATCAGCGGGTTAGCCGGGTCAGCCAGCTCCCCGTGCTTAAAACAGTTTTCGACAAACGTGATGAGCACCAGGGGCAGAATCAGTAAAAACTGCGGGCTACCCACTAGCTCGAACTTTATCTGCAGCTGATTATTGAAGCGCAACTGATTGAGGGCAATGTAATTGTGCAGGTGCTGCACTTCCTCCGTGAGCATCACCTTGCCGTTGTGGTCTTCGTGCAGGGCATAGCGCATGGTATCGGAGAGCAGCAGGATGCCCTTGGCCGCGTTTTCGGAATGCGGATACACCTGGGCGTAGAGAAAATTGAGGGAGTTGAACAGGAAGTGCGGATTAATCTGGCTTTTGAGAAAGGCCAGGTTGGCTTCCATCAGGCTGCGCTCGGCCACGCGCAGCTGCTGCTGCTGCACCCGCTTTTGGTGCTCAACCAGCACGGCGTTGCGCGCAAACCAGTACCCCATGCCGGCGAACTGAAAAAAAGTGCCCCGGTAAAATGCTATCAACCAGAAACTTAGATAAGTATAGTCCGGCCCCGGCGTTGGGATGCGCAGCGCCGGGGCTAGGTGCAGGTAGAGCTCGCAACGCAAAAACGCATAGCCCGCCAGCAGCCCGAACACGGTGGGCAGGTAGTACCACACCCAGCGCGGCCGCGGATAGAGGCGCGGCAGCAGCCAATTACTGTTGGTATAAAACAACCCCACGTTGAGCAGAATTGTGGCGAAAACCAGCCGAAAGTCAAACTGCGTATCGTTGGTAAAAAAATGGATTATCTGTTCGTACGCGATAAAGCTGCTCCAAGCCAAGGCATGAAATAGCACGTGCTTTAGCGTTTTAGAAACCGGCTTCATCCGGCGAAAGTAGGCACCGGGCGCAGGAAATAGTGGGAGCCCGCGCAATGCCAAACGGCCCGTTGGTCCTCCCCAAAGGGGCGTTGGTATAATGCTTTTTGGGTTGGGTCGGGAAACCAGTACGTTTGATTCACTCGGTGCATCAGCCAGGCTTTTTTCTCTGTTTCCTTTTCTACAAACTCCATGAAAAATCAATACCCCCTCCCAAAATTCAAGCTTACCAAAACCGTAGTTACCCGCTTCACGCGCTCTGGCAAGCAGCCCGCTCCTGGCAAAACATCCACGGATGTCACGACAAGCCTTATGAGTTCGGCTTATTGAGGCTAAGCCATTTTCCGGCTGGTTTATTTCCTTTTGCAAGAACGCGGCAAGCCGGGCCGCGTGCGCTCCTAACTTAAGCGGCCCTGTCCTTGGGCGGCTGTCACCGCTTCCCAGCTTTTTTATCCTATGGCTCATAGCTCGTCGCTCGGGGTCCCGCTGGGGGTAGCGCAAAGCTGGCAGCAGGTGCAGCAACTGCTACTCGCGCACCGCTCGGGTTGCCCCACGCTGGCCGAGCTACCCGCGTGGGGGAGTTATTACTACCACCTGTATCAAGCCTTCGGCCACGCCGCCGATGCGCACGCCGCCCAACAAATGCTGGCTGGGCTAGCCACGCAGCTAGCCCAGCCCAGCAGTAGTAGTTGCCCCGCCTGCTACGTTAACTATGCCTGTGCCATGGCCTGGCTCAGCAAGCACTTAGCCGCCAAATACTTACCAGTACCGCTGGCCGAAGCGCGCCTGGCTAGCCTAGACCACGAACTGCTGCAACTGGGCCTGCGAGCCCCCGGCCAGCCGGCTGGATTAGGCCGCCGCACGTTCTTTCGGGTAGTTCGTTACTTCGACCTGCGCCGGCCGGCTCCGGTGGCCCTGGCCGCTTTGCGGCAACTGCTGGCCGCACCCTTGCTGGCGGGCTTTGGCCCGAGTGCGCCGCTTGGTGGGCCCCGGCTAAGCCTTGACCTGGCCGATGGCCTGGCTTCTGAACTCCTGCTAATCAGCCGCCTGGCCAGCGTAGGCATCGCCGACCAGCGCCTGCAACAGCACGTGCGCGAGGGGGTGCTGCAGGTGCTGTCGCTCAAGCAGGCTATTGATTTTTCGGGGCAACGCTTCGCGCTGTTTCCCTATCAGTTGAGCGTAAATCCGCGGGAGCCCGCATTCAGTGCCGAGCTAAGCTGGCGCCGGGGCGATATGGGGCAAGCCTTGCTGCTATACACCGCCGGCGAGCTGTTTGCCGATGCAGAATTAACCAGCCTCGCCGAACTAGTGGGCCTCAATACCCTGCTACGGACTACTGCCGAGGCTACCGGCGTCACAAACGCCACCTTTCAGCAGGGTGCGGCCGGCATAGCTCATCTATACTATCGCCTGTATGTTGCCAGCAATTACCTGCCTCAATACTACCAGGGCTACTTATTTTGGCTGCGCGAAACCCAGCGTTGGCTAAACCAGGAGCTGGCTAGCGGCTTTTACCAGCCCCGCGAAGCCACCCTGCTTGAGGGGCTACCCGGCGTGGGCCTGGTGCTGCTGGCGGCGGCTACCGGCACGGGCCACAATTGGGATGACCTGCTATTATAACTATCTTAAAATCAATCTATTAAGTGGCAATAAGGGGCCTTTTCGGCTGCTTCTAATTAGCGGTGGGCTAGCCCACCCGCGCCGACTGCTACTTCGGCACCACCCGGTACAGAAACAGCCCGATAGTGGAGAACACGATGCCCGGTATCCAGGCGGCCAGCATGGGCGGCACGCTGCCCACCGAGGCCAGGTTGCGCGAAAGCATTACAAAAATGATGAAGATGAAGGCGAGCACAAAGCCCAGCGCAATTTGCCCGCCCACACCGGCGCGGCTCTTGCGGGCGCTCAGCACCACCCCGATGAGGGTCAGAATAATGGTGTCGAAGGGATAGGCGTAGCGCTCATACTTCACGCTCAGGTACTGGGCGGTGTCGTTGGCGCCACGCAGTATCTTATTAGTAATCAAATCATTAAGCTCCGGCGAAGTAAGGGTTTCGGCCAGGCGGTAGGTGCTCGAAAAGTCCTTGGGGTAGAGGTTGAGGGTGGTGTCGCGGGCGGGCAGGCTGAGCAGCGTTTCGCCGGTTTGGCCGTGGAAGGTGCGTACCGTTTGGGTGGTCATTTTCCAGACCTGCTTGGTTGAGTCCCAGGTGAGAGCATCGGCCGTGAGGCGGCGGCGCAGGATGGTGCTGTCGATGGTTTCGAGGGCAAAGCGGTAGCCAATGTTGTGCGTCGCGTCGTAGCTCTCCAGGTAGGCGTAGGTGCGCGGGCCTATTTTGACGTGGATGTTGCGGCCTTCGTACTTCCAGGGCTCCTGCACGTGCAGGTTCTCAAACTTCACAATTTCCTTGGTGCCCTTCGGGATAATCCAGCTGATGAGGCCAAACGTGAGCGCCCCGATAATGGCCGCCCCCATGGTGTAGGGCACCAGCAGCCGCTCGAAGCTCATGCCGCTCGACAGCATGGCCACCAGCTCGGTGCGCGCCGCCAGCCGCGACGTCACAAACACCACCGCAATAAAAATGGTAATGGGCGCCAGCAGGTTGGCAAAATACGGAAACAAATACACGTAGTAGTGCGTGAGCACGTGCCAAAACGTGAGGTTGTGGTGCAGAAAGTCGTCGTTTTTCTCCGTGTAGTCAATCACGCAAATCACCGACACGAGCATCACCACCGTGAAAAAAAACGCGGTGAGAAACTTGCCGATGATGTATTTATCGAGAATCTTCATGAATCGCAGATTATGCAGATTGAGCAGATTTCACAGATTCGAGCGGCGCGGCTGCTGGGTCTGGTTCGGCTGGTTCTGATTGGCAGGCGGTAGTGTAGAATAATAAACCAGAGAAACGCGGGCAAAGCGAGCAAGCCGAAAAAACGTAGCCACCAGCAGACCAGTTCGCAGTCGTCTGAATCTGCGACATCTGCCCAATCTGCATAATCTGCGATTATAGGCGGCGCATCAGTTTCTCCGCCATGCCGGGCTTCCACTGCGCAAACGTGCCGGCCACGATTTGCTGGCGCGCCTCTTTCACCAGCCAGAGGTAGAAGGTGAGGTTGTGCATGGAGGCAATTTGGGCGCCCAGCATTTCCTTGGCTTGCAGCAGGTGGCGCATGTAGGCCTTGGTGTAGAAGGTGCTGGCGTAGCCGCCCAGTTCCTCGTCGAGGGGCGAAAAGTCGTCGGCCCACTTCTTATTCGTCACGTTGATAATGCCTTGCGTGGTAAACAGCATGCCGTTGCGGGCGTTGCGGGTGGGCAGCACGCAGTCAAACATGTCGATGCCTAACGCAATGTTTTCCAAGATGTTAGCCGGCGTGCCCACGCCCATGAGGTAGCGCGGCTTGTCCTGGGGCAGGATGTCGCAGACCAGCTCCGTCATCTCGTACATCAGCTCGGCGGGCTCGCCCACGCTCAGGCCGCCGATGGCGTTGCCGGCGCGGCCTTGCGCGGCAATAAACTCGGCCGACTGCACCCGCAGGTCCTTGAAGGTGCTGCCCTGCACGATGGGAAACAGCGTTTGCTCGTAGCCGTAGAGCGGTTCGGTGCTATCGAGGCGCGCAATGCAGCGCTTGAGCCAGCGGTGCGTCATATCCAAGGAGCGGCGGGCATAGTCGTACTCGCAGGGCCAGGGCGTGCACTCATCAAAAGCCATGATGATGTCGGCCCCGATGCGGCGCTGAATATCCATCACGCCCTCGGGCGAAAACAGGTGCTTGCTGCCGTCGATGTGCGAGCGGAACGTCACGCCTTCCTCCTTAATCTTGCGGGTGCCGCTGAGCGAAAATACCTGGTAGCCACCACTATCGGTGAGAATGGGACCGTCCCAGCCGTTGAACTTGTGCAGGCCGCCGGCAGCTTGCATCACGTCGAGGCCGGGGCGCAGGAAGAGATGGTAGGTGTTGCCGAGGATAATCTGGGCCTGCACGTCGGCGCGCAGCTCGCGCTGGCCCACGCCCTTGACGGTGCCGGCCGTGCCCACGGGCATAAAAATGGGCGTTTCGATGGTGCCGTGCGCCGTGGTAATGCGGCCGGCGCGGGCCTTGGTGCCGGGGTCTTGCGCTTGAAGGTCAAAAGTCATTCCTACAAAATTACCGCCGGCTTACCTTTGCGCGCCCGTTCCGTGTCGCTTCCCCCCCTCCCCCACTTTCCGCCTGCCCTGCTTTTGCTGCCGCTGCTCCTGGTGCAGGGGTGGTTTTGGGGCCGGTATTTCCGGCCCTTCACGCGCCGCCCGGCCGAGGCAGCGGCCACCGAGCCCGGCCCGGATGCCGAGCCGGTGTCCCTTATTTTGTGCGCCCACAACGAGTTAGAGAATTTGCGCGAGCTGGTGCCGCTGCTGCTGCGTCAGGACTACCCGGCCGGCTTCGAGCTGGTGCTTATCGACGACCGCAGCCAGGACGATACCTACCTCTACGCCCAGCAGCTAAGCCAGTATTACCCCGGCCGCTTCCGGCTCGTGACGGTAGCGCACACGCCGGCCGGCTTTTCGCCCAAAAAATACGCCCTCACGCTGGGCATAAAAACCGCCCAATACGAGCGCCTGCTTTTTACCGATGCCGACTGCCGCCCGGTCAGCCCCGACTGGCTGCGGCTGATGCAGCGCGGCTTTGCCGCTCCCCTCCCCCATCGGGGAGGGGCCGGGGCCGACATGGTGCTCGGCTTCTCGGGCTACGCCGAAGCGCCGGGGCTGCTCAACCAGCTCATTCGCTACGAAACGCTGCTCACCGGGGCCCAGTACCTGGGCCTGGCCTGGGCCGGCCGGCCCTACATGGGCGTGGGCCGCAACCTGGCTTACACCAAGGCTACCTTCCACAGCACCAAGGGGTTTGCCAGCCACATCCGCCGCCTGAGCGGCGACGACGACCTGCTGGTGCAGGACGCGGTAGCGGCCGGCGCGCGCGCCGCCGTGGTGGCCGACCCCGCCGCCCACACCCTGAGCCAGCCCGCCGCCACCTGGGCCGCCTGGTGGCGCCAGAAGCGGCGCCACCTCTCGGCCGGCGGCCGCTACCGGGCCGCCGACCGCCGCCGCCTGGGCCTTTTTATGGGCAGCAACGGGCTTTTTTACCTGCTTACGCCGGTCGTGCTGGCAGTTGGATTGGACCGCGAAAACTTGGTATCTTTGGCATTAATCTGGTTGGCGCGAACATTGTTGCTGCTGGCTGTTTATGTACCCCTGGCGCGCCGCTTGCGGACTACGCTGCCCCCCCTGGCTTTGCCAGTTCTTGATTTTCTTTACTTTGCCTTTTACTGCGCCTGGGGCCTTTCCCTAGCCCGGCGCCGACCGCTCCAATGGAAGTGAACCCCGCTGATATCCAAAAGCAATTTTCGTTGAAGGCCAAGCACGACTTTAAGCTCATTCGGGCCGCCGTGGACCACGGCGACGAAAAGGCCTACGCCGAGCTGATGCACATCTACAAAAAGCCCGTGTTTCACGTGGTGC
>CAXTFI010000025.1:0-34554 GCA_964243255.1 uncultured Hymenobacter sp. | reverse complement strand
TACATCCGCGAGGCGGCGGCCGGCTACCACTTCAACGTGGCCTACGGCCTGAACCTGGAGCTGGGCATTTTCATGAGCTACATCGGCCTGGAAAGCTACGTGACCCAGGAAAACTGGAGCTACCAGCGCTCGCTGGTCTGCGACTTCACGCCCTTCTACTTCCAGGGCGCGCGGGCTCAGTTTTACCCCAGCAAGAAGTTCAAAACCGAGCTCTGGATAATGAACGGCTGGCAGACCTACAACACGTTCAACAAGCGCCCGGCCCTGGGCAACTCGAACTACTACCGGCCCAACGAGAACCTGCAGCTGGTGGCCAACTTCTACGTGGGCAACGACTCGCGCCCCGGCCTCGACTCGCTGGCCGTGGGCCGCGCGGCCTACCCCAACGTCACGCGCTTTCACCACGACAACTCCGTGGTGGCCCGCTACTACCACAAGGACAAGAAGGGTCCGCTCCGCGGCATTACGCAGGCCGCGTTTAGCCTGAACACGCACTACGGCTTCCAGAGCGGCACCGCCGTGGATGGCAGCGACGTGAAGGCCAGGGATAACTACATGTTTGGCAGCTCGTTGGCCAACCGCATCTGGTTTGCCAAAAATAAGCTGGCGCTGACCACCCGCGTGGGCTTCGTCAAAAATCCCTCGCGCTACCTCAGCTTCAACCCTTCGGTAGTAGGCTTTACCGACCCCGACCCCAGCAAGCTGACGGCCAAAGAGGTAACCGCTACTTTCGACATGATGCCGAGCGACTTTGTGACCTTTCGCGTGGAGTACCTGCACCGCTCGGCCAACGTACCCTACTTTGCCGGGCCCGGCGGCACCACCTCGCCCAGCGGCTACGCCGACCAGCCCCTGCCCGCGGGCTACGTGCCCGACCTGCGCGATTACGAGAACCGGTTGATTTTTGCGGTCAACTTCCGCCTCTAGCCCCCGTACCAAGCTCGACCGGCAGGAGCCGGGCAGTTCGTACTTCTTCGCACCTACCATGCAGACTTCGCCACCTGCGCTCGCGCTACCCACCCCGGCCCCCGAGCCCGACGCCCACGCCGCCCTGCACACCCGCATTACGGCGGCGGGCTCGCTCATTGCCCTGGGCATCGTGTACGGCGACATTGGCACCTCGCCGCTCTACACCGTGCGCGGCGTGTTTGTGGCCCGGCCCGTGACCGAAGAGGTGGTGCTGGGCACCGTTTCGGCCATCATCTGGACGCTGACCCTGCTCACCACGTTCAAGTACGTCTTCATTGCGATGCGCGCCGACAACCACGGCGAGGGCGGCATTTTGTCGCTCTACGCGCTGCTGCGCCGCCTCAAGCTGAAGTGGCTCTATTTGCCGGCCATTATTGGGGCGGCGGCGCTGCTGGCCGATAGCATTATTACGCCGCCTATTTCGGTGGCCTCGGCCATTGAGGGGCTGCGCATGGTGAAGCCCGACCTCGAAACGGTACCCATTGTGCTGCTCATCATCGTGGGGCTGTTTGCGGTGCAGCAGTTCGGCACGGCCATTATCGGCAAGCTGTTTGGGCCGGTGATGCTCTTGTTTTTTTCGATGCTGGCCGTGCTCGGCGTGGCGCACCTGAGCCAGGAGTGGGGCATTTTGCGGGCCCTCAACCCGTACTACGCCCTGCACATGATAACTACTATTCCGGGGGCGTTCTGGCTGCTGGGCTCCATTTTCTTGTGCAGCACCGGGGCCGAAGCCCTGTACGCCGACATGGGCCACGTGGGCCGGCGCAACATCTACCTGTCGTGGACTTTTGTGAAGATATGCCTGGTGCTCAATTACCTGGGTCAGGGCGCTTGGCTGCTGCGCCACCTGGGCGCGCCGTTGGGCGAGCGCAACCTGTTTTTTGAGATGATACCCCCCTGGGGGCTGCTGCCGGCCATAGCCCTGTGCACGCTGGCCACCATCATTGCCTCGCAGGCGCTCATTTCGGGCTCCTACACCCTCGTTATTGAGGCGCTGCGGCTCAACTTCTGGCCCAAGGTTAAAATCTCGTACCCCACCGAGCTGCGCGGGCAGGCCTACGTGCCCAGCCTCAACTGGCTGCTGTGCGCGGGCTGCGTGGGCGTGGTGCTCTACTTCCGCGAGAGCAGCCGCATGGAGGCCGCCTTCGGCCTGGCCGTGACCGTGACTATGCTCATGACCACCGTGCTGCTGGCCTACTACCTGCGCCTGCGCCGCGTGGGCGTGGCCTGGATTGGGCTGCTGCTGCTCACCTACTTCACCGTGGAGGGCTCGTTTTTGGTGGCCAACCTGCGCAAGTTTACCCAGGGCGGCTGGCTGAGCGTGCTGCTGGGCACGGTGCTGCTGCTGGTGATGGTGAGCTGGATTCAGGGCCGCCGCCTGCGCAAAGACCTGGCTAAGTACGTGCCGCTGGCCGACTGGCTGCCCCTGCTGAGCAAGCTCAGCGCCGACGCCTCGGTGGCCAAGTTTGCCACCCACCTCGTGTACCTCACCGACTCGGAAAACCCCAAGCTGGTCGAGAACGGCATCATTCACAGCATCTTTCGCAAAAACCCCAAACGGGCCGACATCTACTACCTGCTGCACGTGGTGACCACCGATGAGCCCTACACCAAAACCTACCACGCCACCACGCTGCTCGCCGACGACCTGGTGCGCATCGAGTTCCGGCTGGGCTTTCGGGTCGACCACGCCATCAACTACATGTTTCGGCAGGTGGTCACGGACCTGGTGAAGAACCAGGAAATCGACATCACCTCGCGCTACGAGTCGCTGCGGGGCCAGGAGGTAGTGGGTGATTTTCAGTTTGTTATCCTCAACCGCACCCTGCCCTACGCCCAGTCGCTGAGCGGCTGGCAGCGGCTGGTGGCGCGGGTGTCGGGCGCGCTGCGCTGGCTGGGCGCCAGCCAGCAGCAGAGCTTCGGGCTGGACAACTCCTCGCTCACCATCGAAAACATCCCCTTGCTCACCCCCGAGCGGCCCGAGCTGCAGCTCACGCGCGATTGATTGCCTATGAACCTTTCTATTAAACAGTTAGCCGCCGCCTCGCTGGCCGCCAGCCTGCTGCCCGGCTGGGCCCTGGCCCAAACCACGCCGCCGCCCGCGCCCACCAGCACCACCACTACCGCGCCGCCCGCCGCGCCCGCGGCCACGGCGGCGGCCCCCACCGCCGCGGCTGCCGCCGACACCGCCCAGGCCGACCCCAAGCCCGAGTTTTTTGGCTACGTGGGCGTGTACTACGGCTACGATTTCAACAACCCCGCCAGCCTGGCGCGGCCGGGCTTCATCTACTCCGAAAACCTGCACAACCAGATTGCCGTGAACCTGGCCCTGCTGGGCGCGCGCTACACCAGCGACCGCCTGCGCGGCACCTTCGCCATCCAGACCGGCACCTACCCCGATGCCAACTACGCCGCCGAGCCGCAGATTTTTAAGAATATCTACGAAGCCTGGGGCGGCGTGCGGATAACTAAAAACCTGTGGCTCGATGCCGGTATCTTCTTGTCCCACATTGGGTTAGAGGGGCCCAACTCGCGCGATAACCTCACGCTCACCCGCTCCATCATGGCCGACAACTCGCCCTACTACGAGGCGGGGGCCAAGCTTACCTACGACAAGGGCAAGAAATGGCTGTTCTCGGTGCTGGCCATCAACGGCTGGCAGGTTATCCGCGACCGCAACCAGAACGAGGCGCTGGGCACCCAGGTGCAGTTTCGGCCCAGCCCGAAGGTGCTGCTCAACTCCAGCACCTTTATCGGTGAGGGCCGCAACGTGCCCGACTCGCTGGGCGTGAAGCTGCGCTATTTCCACAATTTCTACGTCACCTACGACCCCAGCGCCAAGTGGAAAATCGCCGGGGCCTTCGACACCGGCTGGCAGGAAAAGCTCGACAGTCCGAAGGGCTACGATGCCTGGCAGGGCGGCTCGCTCATTGTGCGCCGCCGCCTCTGGACCCGCGCCGGCGTGGTGGGCCGCGTCGAGTACTACCACGACCCCAGCGGCGTGCTGGCTTCCACCCGCGTGGGCGGCCTGCGCACCACCGGCTACTCGCTGGGCTTCGACTACCTGCCCGTGCCCCGCGTGATTCTGCGGGCCGAATTCAAGGAGTTTGTGGACCGCAACAACGTGTATACCAAGGACAAAGTGGCCAAACGCACCGACGCCGCCGTGACCACGCTGCTGGGGCTCACGTTTTAAAGAAGTGATAAAGGCTAGGGTAGGGGCAAGTAGTTGAAAAAGAACGTCATGCGGACCGCAGGGAAGCATCTCGCGTGGGGTACTAGCCTTAGCCGTTCACCGATTTTAATTACTGCTGCCCGCGAGATGCTTCCCTGCGGTCTGCATGACGTTCTGCTAACTCACAACTCATAATCCCCATGAACCCCGCCGATGCCCTGCGCGACCAGTCGGCTGAGCGCTTTTTGCGCCTGGTGCGCGACAAGCGGCGCGGCACGCTCAAGGTGTACCTGGGCCTGGCCGCCGGCGTGGGCAAAACCTACCGCATGTTGCAAGAGGCCCGCGACCTGCACCAGCACGGCGTAGACGTGCTGCTGGGCTACGTCGAAACCCACGGCCGGGCCGGCACCGTGGCCCAGCTGAGCGAGGTGCCGCTGCTGGCCCGCAAGCAGGTGTTTTACAAAGGCCACGCGGTGGAGGAAATGGACCTCGACGCCATCGAGAAGCGCCGCCCGCAGGTGGTAATTATCGACGAGCTGGCCCACTCCAACGTGCCCGGCTCGCGCAACCAAAAGCGCTGGCAGGACGTGGAGGAGCTGGTGAAAAGCGGCATCTCGGTGATAACCGCCGTGAACGTGCAGCACTTGGAAAGCCTGCACGACCAGGTGCTCAAGATAACGGGCACCGACGTGACCGAGCGCATCCCCGACCAGCTGCTCAAGCTGGCCGACGAGGTGGTGAACGTGGACCTGACCGTGGGGGAGCTGCGCGCCCGCCTGGAGGAAGGCAAAATCTACGACCCCGGCAAGGTGCCCACCGCGCTGGCCAACTTCTTTCAGGCCGACAACCTGCTGCAGCTGCGCCGGCTGGCCGTGCGCGAAGTAGCCCAGCTGCTGGGCCGCCAGGTGGAGAACGACAGCGGCGGGGCCCCGGCCGTGCCCGCCCAGCGCCGCAACGACGACCGCCTGCTGGCCTGCATCAACACCAACAGCGAGGCCGCCAAGGAAATAATCCGCAAGACCTCGCGGCTGGCCGACCGCTTCGGGGCCGCCGCCTGGTACGTGCTCTACGTGCAGACGGGCCGCGAGAGCGCCGACCGCATCGGGCTGGCCACGCAGCGCTATCTCCTTAATAACCTGCAGCTGGCTACCGAGCTGGGCGCGCGGATACTGCGCGTGAAGGACGACGACGTGGTGGCAGCCATCCGGCGGGTAGCCCAGGAAAAAAACGCCACCCTGCTCGTCTGCGGCATCACCCGCGAGAAGGGGCTGTGGCAGCAGCTGCGGCGCGACGGCGTCACGCACGACCTGCTCACGGCCGTAGCCCGCGACGGCCGCGACCTGGATGTGTATTTAGTAACCTATTAAAAATTAAGAATTTAGAATGAGGAATGAAGAATTAGTCGGCGGTCTGCTTTGCCTTCAGGCAGTCAATTCTTCATTCCTCATTCTAAATTCCTAATTCCCACTATGACCCTCAAGACCAAAATCACGCTCGGCTTTTTGGCCATGCTGGCGCTGCTGCTCAGTATTGGCGGCTATGCCTTTTACACGGTGCGGCAGCTCGATTTGAAATCGCGCGATATCCTCAAGGCTAATCTGTATTCGGTGGCGCTGGGGCAGCAGATGCTGCGCAGCCTGGATGCCCTGAGCCAGGAGCCCGGCAACGCCGCCGGGCTGCGCCGGTTTCGGGAAAGCCTGACCAGCGAGGCCGGCAACATCACGGAAGTGGGCGAGCGCGAGGTGGTCGACTCGCTCACGCAGCAGCTGGCCACCTACGAGCAGGCCCTGAGCCGCGATGCCCGCGCCCTGCCCGCCGAGTGGCAGCCCCTGCGCGCCCAAACCCTGCGCATGATGGATTTGAACACGGCCGCCCTCAGCCGCAAAAACGCGCTGGCCAACCACTACGCCGAGCAGGCCAACCGCAACCTCATCCTCTTCATCACGCTGGCCACGCTGCTGGGGCTGGGCTTTGTGGCCAGCGTGCCCGAGGCGGCCGTGCAGCCCCTGCGCAAGCTGAGCGCGGCCCTGGCCCACGCCACGGCCCGCGACTTTGCGGCCACCATTCCGCAGGAAAGCAACGACGAGTTTGGGCAGGTGGCGGGGGCTTTCAACCAGATGCTGAGCGAGTTGCGCGAGTTTCGCAGCTCCACCGCCGCCGAGCTGCTCACGGCCCGCAACCGGGCCTCCAGCATTATTAATACGCTAGATGAGGGCCTGCTGGTGCTCGATGAGAGCCGCCGCATCTTGCTGGCCAACCCCGTGATGTGCGAGCTCATGGGCCTGCCCGCCGCCAAGCTGCTGGGCCGCCCGGCCGCCAGCGTGCGCCTCGAAAACGACCTGTTTCAAACCCTGATGAAGCCGCTCGACGCCCCCAACCGCGAGCAGGCCGTGGCCGAGGTGCCGGTGCTCACCATCACGCAGCGCGGCGAGGAGGCCTTTTACCGGCTGGCCGTGCAGGACTTGGTGTCCTTTAACGAGGCCAGCGACAAAACCGAGTTCGTGGGCCAATTGCTGACTTTGCGCAACGTGTCGGACTTCAAGAAGCTCGACCAGGTGAAGTCGAATTTCCTGGCCACGGTGTCGCACGAGTTCAAAACGCCGCTCTCCAGCATCAACCTCAGCCTGAAGGTGTTGCAAAAAGACAACCTGCCCGAAGGCGAGCGCCAGCATATCACCGACGGCATCCGGCGCGAAACCCAGCGCCTCCAGCGCCTGGTGAGCGAGCTGCTCGACGTGTCGCGCCTCGACTCGGGCGAGGGCATCCAGCTCAATTTTGCCCCTACGCAACTAGCTGACGTAGTGCGCTTTGCCGAAGCCACCGTGCAGGCCCAGCTCACCAACAAGCAATTGCGCCTGGCAACCGACCTGCCCGCCGACCTGCCGCCCGCCCGCGCCGACGTGGAAAAAACGACCTGGGTGCTTATCAACCTGCTGGCCAACGCCATCCGCTATTCGCCGGCCGGCGAGCGCATTGCCGTGCGGGCCGCCCGCGCCGGCAAGTTTGTGCAAGTAACCGTGCAGGACGCCGGCCCCGGCATCGCGGCCGAGCACCACGACAAGATATTCCAGCGCTTCGCCCAGCTGCCCGACAAGGCGGGCTACACCGGCGGCTCGGGCCTGGGTTTGAGCATCGCCCGCGAGTTTATCACCACCCAGGGCGGCCGGCTGTGGGTCGAAAGCGAGCTGGGCAGCGGCAGCGCGTTTCACTTCACGCTGCCCGTGGCGGGGGGGTAGGGGGTGAGGTGCCCGCGTGAGAAACTCCTGCGCCGCACACACCTTTGCGCGTTGCCAACTTACCCCCATGCTATGAAACGCTTGCTAGCCATTGCAACTTTCACCCTAATAGCTGGCGCGGCCCAGGCCCAGCGGCCTACCAACGACCCGGCCGCCGCCAACATCCTGCTGCCTAATGGTTGGCGCCTCACGCCGGCCGGCACGGCGCTGCCCCTCGGCGACCTGCCGCTCAATATGCAGCTCGCACCGGGGGGTAAGCTGCTGGCCGTCAGCAACAACGGCCAGGGCCAGCAGAAAATCCAGCTTATCGACCCGGCTACGGAAAAGCTGCTTGATGAGCGGCCCGTGGGCAAGGCGTGGTACGGCCTGGCGTTCGGCCCGCGGGGCGATAAGCTCTACGTTTCGGGCGGCAACGACAACGTGATTCTAGCTTACCCCACGGCCGGCCGCCGGCTGGGCGCGCCCGACACGCTGCGCCTCGGCCGGCCCTGGCCCGTTAAAATCAGCCCCGCGGGCCTGGCCCTGGACGCCACCGGGCAGCGCCTCTACGTGGTGACCAAAGAGGACAACGCCCTCTACGTGCTCGATACGCAGACCAGGCGCACCCTCAGCAAGGTAAAGCTGGGGGCCGAGGCCTACGGCTGCCTGCTCGCGGCCGATAACAAAACGGTGTATATCACGCTGTGGGGCGGCGACAAGCTGCTGGCCTACGACCGCGCCACGGGCCGCATCCGGGCCGAGCTGGCCACCGGCAGCCACCCCAACGAGCTGATTCAGAGCCGCGATGGCCGCTACCTGTTCGTGGCCAATGCCAACGACAACTCCGTGTCGGTGGTTGATGTGCGGCAGTGGAAGGTGCTCGAAACCATCTCCACCAGCCTCTACCCCACGCGCCTCACCGGCTCCACCACCAACGGCCTGGCCCTGGCCCCCAACGGCAAAACCCTCTACATCGCCAACGCCGACAACAACTGCCTGGCCGTGTTTGACGTGGCCACGCCCGGCCACAGCGCCGCGCGGGGCTTCATCCCCACCGGCTGGTACCCCACCTGCGCACGCACGCTGGGTAGTAAAGTGCTGGTAGCCAATGGCAAAGGCTTTTCGAGCCTGGCCAACCCCCACGGCCCGCAGCCGGTGCAGAAAACCGACAACAGCGGCTACCAAACCGGCAGCACCGGGCAGCGCGAGGTGCAGTACATCGGGGGCTTGTTCAAGGGTACGCTCTCCTTCATTCCGGCCCCCAACGCGGCGCAGCTCCGGGCCTATTCGGCGCAGGTGTATGCCAATACGCCCTTCACCAAGGCCAGCGAAACGCTGGCGGCCGGCGCGGCCGGTAACCCGGTGCCGCGCCGGGCGGGCGAAAAATCCCCCATCAAGCACATCTTCTATATCATCAAGGAAAACCGCACCTACGACCAGGTGCTGGGCGACGTGCGGGAGGGCGCGGGCGACTCGTCGCTTTGCATTTTTCCGCGCAAGGTCACGCCCAACCACCACGCGCTGGCCCGCGAGTTTGTGCTGCTCGACAACTTCTACGTGAACGCCGAGGTGAGCGCCGACGGCCACAACTGGAGCATGGCCGCCTACGCCACCGACTACGTGGAGAAGTCGTGGCCCATCAGCTACGGCGGGCGCGGCGGCACCTACGACTTCGAGGGCACCCGCAAAATTGCCTACCCGCGCGACGGCTTCATCTGGGACTACTGCCAGCGCGCCGGCCTCAGCTACCGCACCTACGGCGAGTTTGCCGAGAACGGTAAAACGTCGCTCAAGTCGCTGCGCGGGCACGTGTGCCCCAAAGCGCCGGGCTTCGACATGGACGTGACCGACGTGGAGCGCACCCGCATCTGGGCCCAGGACTTCGACTCGCTGCTGGCCCGCGGGGCCGTGCCGCAGCTCAGCACCATCCGGCTCAGCAACGACCACACCAGCGGCCAGCGGCTGGGCAAGGTGAGCCCCACCGCGGCCGTGGCCGACAACGACCTGGCGCTGGGCCAACTCGTGGCGCATATTGCCGCCAGCAGCATCTGGGGCGAGTCGGCCATTTTTGTACTGGAAGATGATGCCCAAAACGGCCCCGACCACATCGACGCCCACCGCTCGCCGGCTTTCGTTATCAGCCCCTACGTGCGCCACGGCGCCGTAGACCATACCCTCTACACCACGGCCGGCGTGATGCGCACCATCGAGCTGCTGCTCGGCTTGCCGCCCATGAGCCAGTACGACGCGGCCGCCCGGCCGCTGTTTGGCGTGTTTCAGGCCGCCCCCAACCTGGCCCGGTACCAGGCCAAGGCGGCCCAAGTGCCCCTCGACACCCGCAACACCGCCTGGAACCGCAGCGCCGAACGCTCGGCCAAATTCGACTTTGCCCACGAAGACGAAGTGCCTGATTTAGACCTCAATGAGGTAGTCTGGAAATCGGTGCGCGGCGAGCAGTCCACCATGCCCGCGCCCCGGCGCGGCGCGTTTTTGCAGCTCACCCCCAAGCGCAAAGACGACGACGATTAGCCAGCCAGTAGCGCGAAGCGCTGCTTCGCGGGCGAGCACAACGAGCAGGTGGAACCGCGCCACCTTGATGCCTCCAGACGACCATGCGAGCTGCGCTCGCGCACGAAGTCAAACTTCGCGCTACAGCATTACGGCGCTACCGTCAGCACCAGCAGCAGCGCGTCGTTGCTAAGCGCTTCAATCTCAATGGGCGCGGGGGCATCCCAGAGCGCCAGGCCGTCTTTTTCGTGCAGCAGCCGGCCTGCGGCCTCGAACGCGCCGGCCAGCACGAAGGCAAAAAGCAGCTGGCCGGGCGGCACTGCGCACGCTGCCTCGTGGCGCCCGGCAAACCGGCCCAGGCTCACCGTGAACGGCCGCGCCAGGCCGGGAGGCAGCAGGGGCACCAGCTGGTTGGCCAGGCTCGCAAAGCTGAACGCGCCGCTTGGCGCAAGTAGCACGGCATCAGTAGGTTCGGCTTGCAGCCAGATGTGGAGCAGCGTAATCAGCTCGTCGGGGTAGGGGTTACTGAGCTCAACTGTGCTGCCGGCGGGTAGCGTAACTACTTGTATTTCTTCTACTTCTACTAGCAAGGTGGCGCCGCCCGGCAGGCGTAGCGCTACCGCGCCCGTGATGGGCAGCAGCACCAGGTGCGTGGCTTCGGGCACGGGCAGCGTGAGGGTGCCACCGCCGGCCAGGGTTTCCTCGTTCAGGGCCCGCAAGCGGCCCAGCGGCTGCTTGTGCGCGTGCTGAAACGAGCCGAAGCTAAAGGTGCTAAAACGCCGAAAATCGGCCGTTTCGACGAGGCCGCGCTGGTCGGCCAGGAAGATTTTACCGGGCGTCGGGGTGCTCATCGGCGGTGATTTCCTGGAGGGAATGAATGGCTACAAAGGGCGGAAGCTGAAACGTGTGCAGCGGCGCCGTGCCGCTGCCCGCGGGCCTCGAAGCCACCAGGTAGGGCCCCACCGTGGCGTGCCATACCAGCGGCTCACTGAAGAAGTTGACGGCCACCTGATGCGTGCCGGGGTCAAGCAAGTCGCTGTTAATCACCTCAAACTGAAAGTTCTCGAACCGCAAAAACCGCCGGCCCAGGTTGTCGAGCACGTCGGGCACCAGGCCACCCAGCTGCTGCAGATAGCCCACAACAGCCCCGCCCACCAGCCCGTGCAGGCGCTCGGCGGCCGGCACGTGGTGCAGCAGCTCGCCAAAGGTGCGGTACTGCTGTTGCTGGTCGAAATACTGCGCCTGCAGCCGCAGCTCGCGGTAGCTCTCATCGAGCACTAGCTTGTCCCAGGGCCGGGTAGCGCCGGCAGCCATTAGTTTGCGGTAGCAGAGCGTGATGCGGCGGTCGGGCACTTTGGGTTAATTGTGAGTTAGAAAGTATTAAGTTAAAAGAACGTCATGCTGAGCTTGCCGAAGCATCTCTACCGCTTCATTAGAGGAAGCGAGCGAGATGCTTCGGCAAGCTCAGCATGACGTTCTTTTTCATGGACCATCACACTGCCAGATTAATCGTCAGCACGAAGCCGTCGGTAGTGTTACCCGTCACGGTGGCGATTTCGAGGCCGGCCGTGTCGTCGCTGAATACATTGTCGCTCTTATTATACGTGTAGCCGCTCAGGGTTTTGGCGTAGCCGTTCACGGCGGCCAGCGCCGTGCCGGCGCCCTCGGGAAAGGCAATCTGGGTCACCTTGAGCGAGGTGCCGCTGGCGTTGTACACGTGCACGTGGATGTGGGTGGCGCGGCCCGAATACCAGCCGGGGAAAATGCTCGTGAACGTGACCAGGCCGGCCGAATCGGTGGTTTGGCGGCCGCGCAGGAAGTTGACCTTTGTGTAGTTGGTACTCTGCATGTTGGTGCCGCCGTACTCCGAATAGTTGCCCTCGGCGTCGCAGTGCCAGATGTCGACCAGCGCGCCGGCCAGCGCCGCGCAGCCGGCGCTGCTGCTGGTAACCGTGATTTTGGCGGTCAGCTTGTAGCCCGTGCGGCCATCGGTGATGTCGCTGCGCACGTACGACGACGGCGAAATAGTGGGAAACGGCCCCTCGGTTTCGGTAGGGGCCACCGTGCAATTGCTGCTGCTACTGCCACCTGTAGTAGTGCCCGTGGTGCCTGTAGTAGTAGTGCCTGAGGTACTGGGCGTTACGTCGTCTTTGCTGCAGGCGGCGAGCAGGGCGGGGGCCGTAATTACACCGGCCAGCAGGCTTTTCAGGAAATACTTGCGTTCCATGGCAAAGGGGATGGTAAAATAGCGGGTTGCATTAACTATCTCAAAAGTCCGCTCCCGAAGGCGCAACGGCCCTACGCAATCGCTTACTCCGCTTTTTTATTCGACGGATGCTCCCTTTGGCCACGTTGCTGGCTGCTTGGTGCCGCTGGCTACCCAGCCCAGTAGTGCGCCGGCCCAACCCTGAAGGCCCCGCTTGCCGTAGAGCAGGCCAGTTTCCGTAGTTATTCCCCCTCATTTTCCGGCTATGCACTTTTCTTCCCTGCCGCTTCTGGCACGCCTGGGTTTCACCAGTGGCCTGCTGCTGCTGGCGGCAGCCTGCAAAAAAGACAGCGACACTGGTGCCAGCACGCAGCTGCCCACCACTGTCACATTCACCCAAGCCGGCCTCTACCCCGAGGGCACGCAGTACGACGACCAGCAGGCCCACTTCCTGGTGAGCTCCCAAACGGCCGGCCGCATTGGCCAGGTCAGCGACAATGGCCAGAACGACGATAAGCAAGTCTACGCCACGGGCAGCTACTCCACCTTTGCCGACGATGCGGTGCTGATTTCCAGCATCGGCCTCAAGCTCGACGCCCCGCGGGGCCGCCTGCTCGTGGCCGTATCAGACCCTAGCCCTGGCTACAACAAGGACCGCACCAGCTCCGCCACCATGGGCAAGCTGGCCCGCCTGGCCGTTTTTGACCGCAGCACGGGCACCAAAATCAGCTACGTGGACCTGAGCGCCCTGCCGGGCGTGCCGGCGGGCTACCCCAGCCACTTCGCCAACGACATTGCCGTGGATAACCTGGGCAATGCCTACGTAACGGATAGCTATGCGCCCATTATTTACAAGGTCGCGTTTGACAAGGCGGGTACTCCCACGGCATCCGTTTTTGTGACCAGTACGGCCCTGGCCGCCCCGGCCGGCAAGTTTGGCCTCAACGGCATCGTGTATCACCCCAATGGCTACCTGCTGGTAGCCAAGTCGGATGAGGGCGCCCTCTTCAAGGTGCCGCTTACTAACCCCGCCGCTTTTACCAAAGTGACGCTGCCCGCCGGCCTCGACCTTAGCAACGACGATGGCTTGCAGCTGACCGCCAACACCACGCTGCTGGCCGTGTGCAACGCCCAGGGTAAGGTGTATCAGCTCACGTCCACCGACGACTTTGCGAGCGTAACCGGCCCCAAGAGCTACGATACCGGCGGCGGCTACCCCACCACCCTGGCCCGCCGCGCCGACAGCACCAGCTACGTGCTGCAGTCGCACCTCGATGCCTTGCAGGCCATGCAAGCGCCCCCAGCATCGGTGTTTGCCCTCAAAAAAGTTGTGCTGAAGTAGCGGCACCGGCCTGGCATTGGCCGCCCGCTGTCGCTGCCAGCGCGGCGGGCCCCTCGCCACAAACCGAACAACGGCCCCATCCCGTAGCTTTAGGGCCGGTAGCGCCTTAGTAGTCCGCGCCCCTTTTTTCCGCCCCGCCTTCCGCGTCATGCTCGCCATTACCTCGCTGCTGCCCTCGCCGGCTTCCGACCACATCAACGCCCTCATCAAAAGCCTGGAAACGGAATTCGGCCTGACCGATGTGCAGGCCACCCCCGAGCCGCACCTCACCTACCAGATTGTGGAGCCCGCCGACCTCGAAACCCTCAAGGAGGCGCTGCATGAGATAGCCCGCACCACCGCGCCCTTCATTGCCCACACCACCGGCCTGGGCATGTTTCCGGGCGATAACCCCGTGATTCACATCCCGGTGCTGCGCTCCGACGTGCTCAACCTGCTGCACCACCGCATCCTCGAAGTAGCCATCCCGCTCTGCTCGCGCACCGACAAGTTCAGCGCCCCCGACCTGTGGCTGCCCCACGTGTCGCTGGCCCTGCACGACACCACGCCCGAGCTGCTCGGCCCGGTTCTGCAATTCCTTAACAACCAAACGTTTAACCTGGAGCTAGAAATCAGCAACCTCGCTATCCTGCAGCCCCAGGGCGACATGTTTGTGCGCGAAGTAGTGTTTGAGTTCGGGCAGTAGCGGTAAATGAGTAGGTGAGTAAATGAGTAAAAGAATGTCATGCTGAGCTTGCCGAAGCATCTCTACCGCGCCGCTAGAGTTAGTAAACCTAACGATGCGAGCGAGATGCTTCGGCAAGCTCAGCATGACATTCTTTTACTCATTTACTCACCTACTCATTTACCGGTTCAGAATCGTCTTGTTTCGGTTCAGCTTCAGGTCTTGCAGCAGGCTGCTTTTGGCGGCGATGGTGAAGTTGTAGCCCCGATAGGGCCCCACGGGTATCCAGAGGCCCGAAATCTGCCAGCAGTGCAGGTCGCGGTAGAAGTTGACGGTGGGGTACACGAAGGTATTGGCCCGGAAATCGTAGTTGAGGCTGGTGCTCAGGCGCAGGTTGGGCGTGAGCTTGACCGAGCCGCTGGCCGTGATGGCATTGCCTGACAGCAGCGGCGTGACGCCATACAGCGAGAGCCGCAGCGGGGCCGAGGACGTGTTGTAGGAGGCCGTGTACTGCACCGTGGCTTCCCAGGGAATATCGAAGTCGATGTAGTCGGCGTAAATCTGCTGTTGCAGCGGCGAGCCCAATACCGGGTCGTTGGCCGGGGCCACGGCCCGCGGAATGTTGGCCTTGCTCCTGGGCCGGGCGGCGGGGTTAAACTGGTAGCCCAGGCTCAGGTTGGCGTTGAGCAGGCGCGCCAGGCGGAAGTTGTTGTCTTCCCACAGGTAGTGCGCCTTGAACACCCGGCCGTTTGGTCCGCGCTCCCGGAAGGAGGTGCTGCCGGTCGAGTCGCGCTGATAAAAAGAGAAGGAGCTGCTAAGTACTACGTTAAGTTTCTTGGCTACCTGCACCCGGTAGCCCAGGTTGAGGTTAGACAATTGTTGCGGGGCCAGGGAGTCGGGCGCGAAGTTGTAGGACAAACTCAGGTCGATGCCGTCGGCCAGGCTCACCTTCTTGTAAGGGTTGGTGCCGGTGGTATCCTGGTTGTTGCGCACCTTCATCTCAATCTGATTCTGCAGGCTGAACGATATGGCGCTCACGCGCGAGCTGGTTGGCGCGGTGTACACGGAGCCCTGGTAGCGCGAGAAGCTGCGGGGGTCCAGGATGCGCCCCCCGTAGGCCCTTCTCAAATCATCGTAAGAGGAGCCCGACTCGGTGGAGAAGGCTTGGTACTGCGAAGAATTAGACAAGTCCGGCGAGTACGAGTAGCTGACGCTCGGCGACACCTTGTGCCGAATGGCCTTCACATAGTGGTTGCCCTTAAAATTGACCGTACCGTAGAAGTTGGTCGAGGCCGACACGCTGCCCGAGTAGGAGTAGGCCCGGTTGAAGCTGGGCGAAATAGTGTCGACGCGTACCGCCCGCGGCACCGGCTCGTAGCTGTACTGCAGGCGCTGCAAGTACCAGGTTTCGCCGTAGCTGATGGAGGGCTGAATCTGGATGTGGCGCGCCAGCAGCGTGGCCGAGGGCAGCGTAATCTGAAACTGGTGCTGCAAGCCATTTTGGGCGTTGCGCAGCAAGCTGTTGATATTCTTTAAGTTAAAAGGGATGTTATAGGGCGTGCTGCTACCACCCAGCAGCGGCACATCGCCGCTTAGCGAGCGGGCTGGCACCAGGGTACTGATGCGGTTCTGGGCCACCAGGTTGTAGCTGATGGCAAACTGCTCGTAGAACTTGCCGCTCGGCTGAATGCCCAGCCACTGGTAGGGGTACTGCCGCGCCACGCCCAGGTTGAAGTTGGGCAGCGTGAAGTCCATCACGCCGGTTTGCGTATTCTGGCTCTGGGCCAGCTGCACGGCGTAGTTGATGGGCAGCACGCGCAGCGTCTTGCTATAGCTGATGGTCGAGCTGAACGTGGCCGACAGCAGCTGCCGGGCATTAAGGGTATTGATGCGGTTATACGACGAGCTGCCCGCCTGCACGCTGGCCGAAAACACGCCGCCGCCCGGCAGCGGCGTGGGCGAGTGGGCCCAGCTTATCCAAAACGTGTTTTGGGAGTTGGAGTATAAATACTCCGAGTTAGCCACCGAGGTAGTGCTCAGGATGGGCGCTATCGGCTGGTTGGAATACGTGAACCGGAAGCTGCCCTGGTACTTGTAGCGCTTGCGGTAAGTAAGCTCCGTGGCCACGCCCCAGCCGCCGAGCCGGTCGGCGTTGCCGGCGTAGAGGTCGCCGGTCACGCGCAGGCCAATGTAGTCGTTGGGGGCCCAGTAGTAGCCGCCGTTGGTGAGCGAGTAGCCCCGCTGCTGCCCCTGCCCAAACGTGGGAATAATGACCCCCGACCCGCGCCCCGCGTGCGGCGTGGGGAAGTAGCCAAACGGCAGCCCAATGGGCAGCGGCACGTCGGCAATCACCATGTGAAAGGGCCCGGTAATCACCTTCGAGCCCGGTATCACCTTCATCTTGCCCGCCTCAATGTAGAAGTGCGGATGCTCCAGATTGCAGGTGGTGTAGCGGCCATTCAAGCCAAAGAAGTCATTGTCAGGCAGTTTCTTCACTACTTCGGCGTGGATGTAGCCCTCACCCTGCTGGGTCACCACCTCGCTGATTTTGCCCTTCTTGGTTTTGAAGTTGTAGTTAATCTTGCCCGCCGCGTAGGTGCCCGCCTCGTCTTTGAGCAGGGGCTGGTCGGCCATGCGGTGCTTTACCGTGTCGCGGCGGCCGGCGGCCTGCACCGTGTTCTCGCCGTAGTTCACGGTGATGAGCGCCGCCTTAAGGCTCATCTTGCCGTAGTCAACCGTCGATTTATTATAGAGCCGGGCCACTTTCTGGGTCACGTCGAACTGGATGGAGTCCTTGGCGGCGTACTTCACGGTGGTTTCGACCTGGCTGCGGCGGCGCAGCACCACTAGGTTGAGCGAGTCGCGCGTGCGGCGGCCGGCGCGGCTGGTATCGGCCAGCAGGCCAGTGCTGTCGGGCGTGAGGCTGGGGGCCCGCTTGCGCGACACAGCCGGCACGGCGGGCTGGCCCACGTTTGTTGAGCCGGGGGGCGGCGGGCTCTGGGGCGCGTTGCGGTCGTAGTTGAGGTTGCGCACCGGCTGGGTCGGCACCGAGCCGGCCCGGCGCGGGTTGGCGCGGGTCGAGTCGGGGGTGGTCTGGGCCAGGGCCACCGTAGGGCCGCCCAGCAGCCAGAGCCACAGGCCCACTACGCCCGCCAGCGCCCAGCGGCGGCCCTGAAAAAGACCCGAAAAGAAAGTATTGGAGAAAAGCAAGTTACCTAAAGCCAGCGAGTGAATTACTTTTGAGGCTTACCACAAAGATAAGAGGCCGCTACCCCTGCCAAGGGTTGCTAGCGTCCTGGTTTTTTCCCCAACGACCAACGTGCGGATTATTGCGCTGACCTGTATCCTGCTGAGTGCCCAATGCCCGGTGCTCAATGCCCAGGACTCGCTCACTATCCCCCGGCCCCCGCTGCCCATTCGGCCCCCCGTAGTGGCCGATTCGGCCGCCCCCCACGCTACCGACGCCGACCTGGACCCCACCCGCTACCGCCTGCGCACGGTGGTGCTCGACGCCGGCCACGGCGGCAAAGACATTGGCTGCAACGGGGCCAGCGCCCACGAAGCCGACGTGGCCCTGGCCATCATCAAGGACCTGGGCCGCCAGATTGAAGCCAGCTCGCCCGGCGTGCGGGTGATTTATACCCGCAAAACCGACGTGTTTGTGGAGCTCGACGAGCGCGCCGCCATTGCCAACCGCAACCACGCCGACCTCTTCATCTCGGTGCACTGCAACGCCGGCCCCAAGGGCTCGCGCGGCACCGAAGTCTGGACCATGGGCCTGCACAAAACCGACGCCAACCTGGGCGTGGCCCAGCGCGAAAACTCGGTTATTCTGCAGGAAAAAGACTACAAGCGCCGCTACGACGGCTTCGACCCGCGCTCGCCGCAGTCGCACATTTTATTTTCGCTGTTCCAGAGCGCCTACATCACCAACTCGCTGCGGCTGGCCCAGCGCATCGACCGGCAGTTTCGCACCAGCGTGGGCCGCAGCTCGCGCGGCGTCAAGCAGGCCGGCTTTCTGGTGCTCTGGAAGTCTACCATGCCCTCCGTGCTGGTGGAAGCCGGCTTTCTGACCGACCGCAGCGAGGAGAATTACCTCGACGCTAAGGCGGGCCAGCAGGCCATTGCCAACGGTATTTACCGGGCCTTTCGCGAGTACCGGCACGACCTGGAAGGCACCCGCGCCGAGTGAGCCAGGAGCGGCCTGGTTTACAAGCCTAACATCTGGCCCGCATTTGCCGTTAAGGGCGCTAGTACGGCCCGCCGACGCAACCATTGGCGGCCCGGCATCCATCCCCTAGTTGGCCTATCTCAGCTTAAATCTACCTTCCTGTGTCTAAAGAAATTAAAGTTGGCCTGTTGGCCGTAGTGGCGCTTTTGGCCCTGGCAGTAGGGTTCAACTTTCTGCGGGGTAGCAACCTGCTTTCCAGCGACCGCACGTACTATGCCATTTACCCCAAAGTAGATGGTCTCAACGTGGGGGCTCCCGTCATCCTCAACGGTATCAAGGTGGGGCAGGTAAAAAACCTGGAGCTGCAACCTACTGATAATAACTCTATTAAGGCCTCGCTGGAAATGGACAAAGGCATCCAGCTCGGCGACTCTACCAAGGCGGGGCTTAGCGGCTCGCTGCTGGGCTCCAAAACGATTACGCTGCTGCTAGGGGCTGATTCCAAGAAGTTTAGCGGCGGCGAAACCCTGAAAACGACCACCGCCGTTAGCATCACCGACATTGTGCAAGCCCGCGCTACGGTGCTGCTCGACACCGTGAATTCGACGCTCTCGCACATCAACGGCTTCCTCAACAAAGACGCCCAGACCAACATCCAGGGCACGCTGGTAGGAGCCCGCCAAAGCACCGAAGCCCTGCAAAAGCTTATTGCCTCCAACCAAGCCAATATCAACCAGATAACCCGCAACTTTGCGCAAATGAGCGCTGCTCTCAACAAAAGTACTATTAAGCTCGACCGCATCGCCAGCAACTTCAGCCAGCTGTCCGACTCGCTCAAGAGTGCGCCCGTGGGCCCGGCCCTGCGCCGCCTCAACTCCACGCTGGCCGAAGCCCAAACGTCGCTGAAAGGCGTGAACACGGCCCTGACCGATAAAAAGGGTTCGCTCGGCAAGCTCATCAACGACACCTTGCTTTATAACAACCTGAACGCCACGGCCGCCAGCTCCAACGCGCTGATTACCGACTTCAAGGAAAACCCCAAGCGCTACGTGCACTTCTCGGTGTTTGGCGGCGGCAAAGACAAAACCAAAAAGGAAACCACCAAAAGCCCCGATGGCACCGTGACCACCGAAACCAAGCAGGTGAGCACAGCCCCCGCCATCGTGCGCTAAGCAGCCCCGCTGCCGCACCTAGTATCTTTGAAACCCGCCCGCAAGGGCGGGTTTTTTAGTTAAAAGTGATAAGTTAAAAGTTAAAGTACTTGCTATTTCAACTTTTAACTTGTCACTATTAACTCCTTATCCTTTCCCCCTCCCCACCCAGTTTTAGGTTATGAATATCGAGTTTAATCGCAACGAAGACCAGCTCAAGCAACTCACCTTTCAGCTGCGCCAGAAGCTGGCCAAAGCAGCCCTCGGCGGCGGCGAAAAGCGCATTGCCGCCCATAAAGCCAAGGGCAAGCTCACCGCCCGCGAACGCATTAGCTACCTGCTTGATAAAGGCGCGGCCCAGGTCGAAATCGGAGCTTTCGCCGGCGAAGGCCTGTACCAGGAGGAGGGTGGCTGCCCCGGCGGCGGCGTGGTGGTAATAATGGGCTACGTGCAGGGCCGCCAGTGCGTGGTAGTGGCCAACGACGCCACCGTGAAGGCCGGCGCGTGGTTTCCCATCACGGCCAAAAAGAACCTGCGGGCCCAGGAAATCAGCATCGAAAACAAGCTGCCGATTATTTATCTCGTCGATTCGGCGGGCGTATACCTGCCCATGCAGGATGAGATTTTCCCGGACAAGGAGCACTTCGGCCGCATTTTCCGCAACAACGCGGTGATGAGCAGCCTGGGCATCGTCCAGATTTCGGCCATCATGGGCCCCTGCGTGGCCGGCGGCGCCTACCTGCCCATCATGAGCGACGAGGCCCTGATAGTGAATGGCACCGGCTCGGTATTTCTGGCCGGCTCCTACCTGGTAAAGTCAGCCATCGGCGAAACCATTGATAATGAGGCCCTGGGCGGCGCGGCCATGCACTCCGAAGTATCGGGCGTGACGGACTACAAGTTCGACACCGACCAGGAGGCCCTCGACCACATCCGCAACATCTTCGATAAGCTGGGCGCGCAGCCTTCGGCCGGCTTCAGCCGCGCCGCGCCCGCCGCGCCGCGCCTCGACGAGCAGGAGCTGTACGGCCAGCTGCCCAGCGACCGCGCCAAGCCCTACGACATGATGGAAATCATCAACCGCCTGGTCGATAACTCCGAGTTTGAGCCCTACAAAGACCTGTATGGCCAGACGCTGCTCTGCGGCCTCGCCCGCATCGACGGCTGGGCGGTGGGCATCGTGGCCAACCAGCGCAAAATCGTGAAGAGCAAGAAAACCGGCATGCAGATGGGCGGCGTCATCTACTCCGACTCGGCCGACAAGGCGGCGCGCTTCATCATGAACTGCAACCAGAAGCGCATCCCGCTGGTGTTTCTGCACGACGTGTCGGGCTTCATGGTGGGCTCGGCCAGCGAGCAGGGCGGCATCATCAAGGACGGCGCCAAGATGGTGAACGCCATGGCCAACTCGGTGGTGCCCAAGTTCACGGTCATCGTGGGCAACAGCTACGGGGCCGGCAACTACGCCATGTGCGGCAAGGCCTACGACCCGCGCCTCATCGTGGCCTGGCCCACCGCCCAGCTCGCCGTAATGAGCGGCGCGGCGGCAGCCAATACGCTGCTGCAAATTCAAGTAGCCTCGTTGAAGGCCAAAGGGGAAGTGATTACGCCCGAAGCCGAGAAGGAACTGCTCGACCGCATCAAAGCCCGCTACGAGGAGCAATTATCACCGTATTATGCCGCCGCGCGCCTGTGGGTCGATGCGGTGATTGACCCGCTGGAAACGCGTAAGGTGATTTCGGAGGGAATTGCAGCGTCTAATCACGCGCCGATTGAGAAGGCGTATAATGTGGGGGTTATTCAGGTGTGATGACTATTCAACTAAAAGACACTGCTCAGTTTCGTTGGCAAACTGATTTTGAACGACTACTTGCACCACTACGGCAGCAGATAGAGCCGCTGAATTGGTTGATTACTGATTTACGGTATCATTTCATTGATGACCAACTACCGCAGAGAATTTCAGCCTGGGATATAGGTTGGGAAACCGAAAAGCAGTTTGCAGTGGTAGCAGGCAAAGCGCTCTGGGAATCAGTGGCTGACCGGGATATCCAAGTGGTGTGGGGCGTCTTCTGCGGTGTGTTGGGCGAAATGCCCGGTGTGCCCAATGATGAGCTACCTTATGCTGATGGCAACAGGCAGATGTGGAATGAACCAGAAGCGTTTTGTTTAGCCGCTTCTGAAATAGAAATTATGTGCTGGGACAGTAGTTTGACTTGGATAAAGTTTCGGGATGAAAGCTTGGGCTATCAATTCCTGCAATTGTTTACAGAAGGACAAATTCTGCGAAACCCTATCGACAGCCAGCTGCCTGCCGTACCTTAGAAATACTCTTACGCCCGCGCAACCATGCAAACCCTCACTCTACACCTGCCCGACTCGCTGGACATGAGCCCCAAAGAGGTAACCATGCTGCTGGCCACGCGCCTCTACGAGCAGGGTAAGCTCTCGTTGGGGCAGGCCGCCGAAATGGCTGGCTACAGCAAGCGCACGTTCATGGAGCTATTGGGCGACTATGGTGTGTCGGTGTTCAACTACCCGGCCGAGGATATAGCGCGCGACGCAGCCAATGCCTGAGCTTATCATCGCCGATGCCAGCTGCCTGATTGTGCTCACCAAAGTCAGTAAGCTGGATTTGTTGCGCCAGCTCTACGGTACGGCCACCACTACGCCCGTTGTGGCCGCCGAATACGGGTTGCCGCTGCCAGAATGGCTCAGGCAAGAGGAGGCTACTAACGCCGCCCAACAGCAACTGCTGGCGTTGCTGGTAGATGCCGACGAAGCCAGTGCCATTGCGCTGGCCTTGGAAAAGCCGGGCTGCACACTGATTCTGGACGACTATAAGGCGCGAAAAACAGCCGAAAAACTTTCGGTTCAGCTCACCGGCACGTTCGGCGTACTGCTGCGGGCCAAGCGGGAAGGACTGGTGCCGGCCGTGAAGCCGTTGCTGGAACAAATCAAACAAACCAACTTCCGTTTTTCGGCCGCGCTCGAAATGGCCGTACTCAAACAAGCCGGAGAATAGCTACTAGACCCATGACTACCGCCGAGCTAGCCCGCCGCCTCAGCGAAGAAGGCTGCAACCCCGCCACCTACGCCATCAACCAGCGGAGCTACGATGGCTTCTGCCTCGTGTTCGACGGCCTCCAATGGGCGGTATTCTATTCGGAGCGGAGCCAGGACCAGGCGCCTTTTTTTACCTCTGCCGATGAGTTAGCGGCCTGCGAGTTCTACCTCGATTTCATGGTAAACCACATGCAGCACCAACACTGCGTGGGCTTTCTGCGGTCAGAAAAGGCCGCCCAGACACCGCAGGCTAAGCTAGCCAGCCGAGGCATAAAGACCCATGCCGACCGCATCCCCTATCGCCAGGATGACTACCGCCACCGGGTGTTTGTGATGGGCAAAGACATCTTTACGGCGCGCCAACTACTAGGTGAAGCCCTGCCCCTAACCGACGTAGAGGATGCTCACCCAAGGTTCTGGAAGTGGCTACGTCAGCGTTGGCCCTGGAGCTTGGCTGGCTAGCTCAAGTACTAGCCAGCCTACAAGTGGTCCAGCCGGCCGCCGTCCACGCGCACTTCGGCGCCCTGCACGAAGGCGGCATCATCCGAAGCGAGATAGGCCACGGCGGCGGCCACGTCTTCGGGCGTGCCCACGTCGCTGGGGTTGATTTTTTCGACGCCTGACTTCACATTGGGGTTGTTCCAGAGCATGGGCGTGTCGATGGCGCCGGGCAGCACCACGTTGGTACGCAGGCCTTTGGGCTTGCCCTCAATCACCGACGAGCGGGTGAGCGAGAGCACGGCGGCCTTGGCGGCGGCGTAGGGCGCCACCAGCGCCTCGGTGGCCACGGCGTGGATGCTGGCCACGTTCACGATGCTGCCGCCCGGCTTCATGTGTAAAAACGCCTGCTTGGTGAAATAAAACGCGCCCAGCAAATCCACGCCCAGTACCCGCAGCCAGTCGTCGCCGGTGAGTTCTTCGAGGGGCTTAAACTGCATAAGGCCGGCGTTGTTGACAATCACGTCGAGGCGGCCAAACTTGGCCAGCGTGGCGGTCACGGTGGCAATCACCTGGCTTTCGTCGGCCACGTTACACAGGCTGGCGAGTACGTCGGGGGCACCCGCCTTTTGCACGTCGGGCACCGCCTGGTCGAGATTGGCCTGGTTGATATCGGCCAGCACGAGGCGGGCGCCTTCTGAGGCTAAGCGCTTGGCGATAGCCAGGCCAATGCCGCTGGCCCCGCCCGTAATGATAACTACTTTATCCTGGAAACGCATGAGTTAGAGCAAGGTAGCGCGGACTTTGCGAGTCCGCGTTGGGATATTTGGTGGCGCGGGCGCGGGCTATAAAGTCCGCGCTACCTGGGGTTATTGATTGTTTTGGAGCGGCGCATTAGCAGTTTCCGTAGCGGGTTGCGCCTGCGCCTGTTGGCTGTCCTGCCGTTGCTGCCGGGCCCAGGCGGCGTTGCTTTCCTGGGGCATCACGAGGGGCACTTGCAGGCAGGCGGTTTGGGTGGGCAGCACCTGCTTCCACTGGCTGATAAGCTTTTTATACGCTTCACCCACGGGGCGAATGTTGCGGTTTAAATCGCAGAGGCCCAAGGGGTTAAGGTTACCGTTGCTTTCGCGCAGGGCCGTGTCCCAGTCTACCTGGTCGGTGAGCGAATACCAGGTAAAGCCCAGGATGGGCACGCCGTCGTTGCGCACGCGCAGCACGTTGGCCCACTCCTTCCAGAGCCAGTTTACGGCCTCGTCGCCTTCGGGGCCCTGCCAGAGGTTGGTTTCGGTGTGCATCACGGGCAGCTGGTAGCGGTCGTGGTACTGCCGGGTAATGACGTGGTAGCCAAATATTTCGCCCGAGGCCACGGTGCTACCGTCGGGCCGCACGCGGTGCTCGTTGGTGCGGTAGTAGTCGTTGCCCATGATGCACTGGTGCTTCAGGTTATTATCCAAAAAGAAGTGATACTCGGCGCGCGTCATGCCGCTATCCATCAGGTACTCATACATATCCGAGTCTACGCGCCGGCCGTAGTTTAAATCCAGCGACAGGAAGCGCTTGGTATTTAATATCTCCGCGGGCTTAATGGCCTCGGGGTTGGAGGCGTGGAAGTACTCGCTCGACTCGCTCTGAATAAACAGCGCGTCGGGCCGCACCGCCAGAATGGCGTGCATGGCCAGCACGTTGGCCTTCACAATGTACTTGAGGGCCGTTACAAAGGCCTGGTCGCTAGCTAGTTGCTCGTTCCACCAGCCGTAGAGGGCCGAAAACTCGGCGCAGATGTACATCTCGTTCACCGGCGTGTAGAGCTGCACCCACGGGAAGCGCCGGGCAAAATCGCCGGCGTACTGCGCAAAAAGCTGCGGAAAATCGGGGTTCTGAAAATTACCCAGCCAGTCGGGCACCCCAAAGTGGCACAAGTCCACGATGGGCAGGATGTTGCGCCGCAGCAAGTCGTTGAACGTGGCATCGGCAAAGTCCCAGTTGTAGGTGCCCGGCCCCGTCCAGGTGGTGTGAATGGGCGGGCCGTAGCGCAGCACCTCAATGCCCAGCTCCTGCACCAGGTCAAAGTCCTTCTGCCAGAACTGGTAGTGGCCGCATTTCTCCATCTCGTCCTGGCGCACCCGGCCGTTTTGGATGGTGGGATAACTGTTTTCGATGCCCGTGGCGAAAAGAAACTGCGGTGCTGCCATACGTAAGCTAAGCGGAGAAAAGGCCGGGGCATGCACATGTAGTGCGGGCTTCGGTGGGAGAAAAGTTTATCAGCGTTCCATACGATAGTTGCAACTAAAGCGGCGAAAGAACGACGCTTTTATTTGTTGATGAAGGACTTATGAATAAAATTGAGCGCCGAGCGGGCAACCGTTGGTGCGCTTCGGCAACAGTGCTAGGATGACGCTGCCGGGAGCTGCGCTGGGCAGCGTATTAGAAGCTAACAAAGCTGAACGTGAAAGGGCGGCCGGCCGTAAGTAAAAGGCCTTCGCCTTTATCGCCCGGCCCGTCCGCGCTCACGCCATGTCCAAAAAATCCGTTTCCGAAATCATCATCGACACCCTGCAAGCCGCCGGCGTGAAGCGCGTGTTTGGCCTGGTGGGTGACTCGCTCAACGGCATCACCGATGCCATCCGTACCCGCGACGGCATCGAGTTTGTGCAGGTGCGGCACGAGGAGGCGGGCGCGTTTGCGGCCGGGGCCGAGGCCCACCTCACCGGCGACCTGGCCGTGTGCGCCGGTTCGTGCGGGCCGGGCAACACGCACTTAGTCAACGGGTTATTTGACTGCCACCGTTCGCGGGTGCCGGTGCTGGCCATTGCGGCCCATATTCCGAGCGTGGAAATCGGCACGGGCTACTTTCAGGCAACGCACCCCGAGCGGCTGTTTCAGGAGTGCAGCCACTACTGCGAAGTCATTGCGATGCCCGACCAGGCCGTGCGGATGGTCGAGAGCGCCATTCAGGCCGCGCTGGGCCTGGGTGGGGTAGGGGTGGTGATTATTCCGGGCGACGTGGCCCACCTCGAAACCGAAGCGCCCACGCCGCGCCTGGCCTCCCTAGGCCACGCCAGCGCCGTGCTGCCGGCCCAAGACAAGCTGGCCGCCGCCGCCGCCCTGCTCAACGACTGCCGCAAGGTGACCATCCTGGCGGGTATTGGCTGCGCCGGAGCCCACGCCGAGCTGCTGCAAGTGGCCGCCGCGCTGCAGGCGCCCGTGGTGCACGCACTGCGCGGCAAAGAGTGCGTGGAGCCCAACAACCCCTACGACGTGGGCCTGACCGGCCTGATAGGCATGCCCGCCGGCTACCACGCCCTGCTGGATGCCGACGCCATCCTGATGCTGGGCACCGATTTTCCGTACCGCCAGTTTTTCCCCTCAACTGCCCGCGTGGTGCAGGTCGATACCCGGCCGCTGCACCTGGGCCGCCGCACCCGCGTGGAGGTAGGCCTGCACGGCACCGTGGTCGAAACCGTGCAGCACCTGCTGCCCCTGCTGAAGGCCCGCCCCGACAGCACCCACCTCAAAGCAGCCCAGCAGCGCCACCAGGCCGACGAGCAGCACCTGGCCGGGCTGGCCACCGGCGAGGCCGGGGCCGCCACGCTGCACCCCCAGCACGTGGCGCGCCTGCTCGACGAGCTGAGCGCTGATAATGCCATTTTTACCTGCGATGTGGGCACGCCTACCATCTGGGCGGCCCGCTACCTGCACATGAACGGCCGGCGGCGCCTGCTGGGCTCTTTCATCCACGGCAGCATGGCCGGGGCGCTCTCGCAGGCCATTGGGGCGGCGCTGGCCTACCCCGGCCGGCAGGTGGTGGCGCTGTGCGGCGACGGTGGCTTTGCCATGCTGCTGAGCGAGCTGCTGACCTTGCGCCAGCTGAAGGTGCCCGTGAAGGTGGTCATCTTCAACAACAGCGCCTACGGGTTTGTGGAGCTGGAAATGAAGGCCGCCGGCACCCTCGAATACGGCACCGGGCTCGACAACCCCGACTTTGGCCAGCTGGCCCAGGCAGCCGGCGTGCAGGGCTACCACGTGAGCGACCCCGCCCACCTCGAAAGCGTGCTGCGCCAGGCCCTGGCCCACGACGGTCCCGCGGTGGTCGATGCCGTGGTGAACCGCCAGGAGCTGAGTATGCCGCCCCACATCGAAGCCGCTCAGGCTAAAGGCTTTAGCCTCTACGCGCTGAAAGCCCTGATGAGCGGGCGCGGCAGCGAGCTGGTAGACCTGGCTAAAACCAACTTCCATCAAATCGCAGATTAAGCAGATTTTTGTGATTTCGCTGATTCTAATGGCCCGGTTGGCGGTTGGGTAGGCTAACTGCTGGAAGTTTTAACGCAATTTTGCAGCGATAATTAACACTTGGTGAGTGGCGCGCTACCTGTAATGGTTGACGCGCCACTGACTGTTTTATGCCGTTTGCGGGAACGATTTGGGCCCTGGTTGTTTAGTAATAAGGTTAGCTTGTCCGGGCCGCACCCCGCCAAAAAAATCTGCGAAATCTGCCCAATCCGCAAAATCTGCGATTCATGACTACCAACGAAATTAAAGCGCTTATCTCCCTGCTCGACGACCCGGAAATCGCCATCCAGGTTCAGGGGGAAATTCAAAACCTGGGCGAAGCCATCATCCCGTTTTTAGAAGAGTCCTGGGAAGAAACCCTGGACCCGCAGCAGCAGAGCCGCCTCGAAGACCTCATTCACCAGCTCCAGTTTGAGGGCTTGCAGCAGCGCCTGCGCGTGTGGCGCGACTCGGGCGGCCAGGACCTGCTGGAAGGCATGTGGCTGCTCAACTCGTACCAATACCCCGATGCCGACCTGCAAGCCCTCAACCGGGCCATTGAGCAGCTGCGCTTTGAGGCCTGGACGCTGCTGCGCCCCGAAATGCACCCCGCCGACCAGATGCAGGTGCTCAACCACGTCATTTTCCGCAACCATAAGTTTGCCGCCAACACCCAGCACTTTCACTCGCCGGCCAACTCCATGATGCACCGGGTGCTGGAAACCAAGCGCGGCAACCCGCTCTCGCTCTGCGTTATCTACCTGCTGGTGGCCCAGCGCCTCGACCTGCCGGTATTTGGCGTGAACCTGCCCAACCTATTCGTGCTGACGTACTTAGTGAAAAAGGACGACGACGATAAGGCCGTGCTGCCCTTCTACATCAACTGCTACAACCGGGGCGTCATCCTCTCCAAAGCCGACATTGAGCACTACGTGGGCCAGCTCGGCATCACCTCCCAGCCCGGCTTCTACGAGCCCTGCACCCACCTCGACATCGTGCGCCGCGCCATGCGCAACCTGCAAGTAGGCTTCGAAAAGCTGCAGGAACCCGCCAAGGCTGAGGAGATTTCGCAGCTGCTGGCTATCCTGCTGGAGCAAGACGAGCCGGGCGAAGAGTAAAAACGGTAAATGGGTAAGTGAGTAGATGCGTAGTGTCGTTCATAAATCAAGAACGACATTACGCATCTACTCACTTACCCATTTACCGCTTAATGAGGCAGCCGGCGGCGCGCTTGTCGGCTACGCCGACGGGGTGGCCGGCCAGCACGTTGTCGAGCACCTGCTGCAAGTAGTGCTGCTGCACGCCGCTGGCTACCTGGGGGTTATCGTCGATGGCGCCGCGGTAGCGCACGGCAAACGAGCCACCGGCGGGCTGGAGCACCACGGCCTCGGTGGTTTTGCTCACGCCCAGGGCCGCGCTGGCCGCGCCATCGTCGGTGAAGGTGGCCAGCGAGCCGCCGCCGCCCTCGGCCCCGTCGAGGTTGATGGGCACGTTGACGAACATAAACTGCACGCCCCGGCCACCGTAGGCGCTGCTGAGGGCCGCCAGGCGCTCCTGGTAGAGGCGGGTGTAGGCGCAGGCGGGGTTCATAAACACCACTACCACGGCCTTTTGGCCGGTGTAGGCGCTGAGCGAGGTGCTGCCGCCGCCGGTTTTTTGCACTGTGAAGTCGCCCACGGTGCCCTGGGCGCGGGCCCGGCCCACGGTGGCGGCGACCAGCAGCAGCGCGGTAGCCAGCACAAGCGGAAGTTTACGAAAAGACATGACGGGGGTAGAAAGGGCCAAAGAGGATGCGCGGGATGAGCCGCGGGCTGGACGTACGAGAAAAACCTAATAGCAGTAAGTGAGCACGTAGCCCGCTGCTGGCCGAAGATAACAAATCTGGTGCCGGGAAATAGCAGTATTCAGCCGCAGCCGGGCGGGCAGGGTGCCGGGCATGGCCCACTGGCCCGCCGGCAGGTCGAGCAGCAGGTTATCGCGAAAGAGGATGCCGCGCTGCCCGGCCAGCTTGAACAACGTTTCCTTGGCACTCCAAAGCAGGCTAAACAGCTCGGGCAATGCGGTGTCGGGGGTGGCATTTTCCAGGGTAATATTTTCTAAATCAGATAGTTCCTGTTCGTTCAGAAACTTGCGGGCGATGCGCTGGGCTTTGTCGCGCACCACTTCCACATCAATACCCAGGGCCGTGCCGGGCGGGGCCAGCAGCGCTGCCACCCACCTGCCTGAGTGCGAAAGCGACACGGCTGGTTGCGCCAGGCCCGCCAAAAAAGGCCGCCCGGCTTCGTCGTTGCGCAAAGCTGCGAGCGGCCTGCCCGCCGGAATGAGGCTGCCGAGCAGCTGCTGCACCAGCACCCGCCCGGCCAGCCACTGCGCCTGGCGCGGGCCATCGGCGCGGGCGGGCAGCAAGGGGGCGTAGGTGGGGGCATTGAGCAGCTGGGGCCAGAGGTCGGCCGGGGCTTCGGTGAGGTGCCACAGGCCCAGCAGGGGGCCGCCGGGCAGGGGCGTAACGGAATGAAGCGGCATGGGCGGCGAAGGTCGGCAGGATGTAGCATACGCTTTGGCGGGTGCTTTTCGCGGCGCAAACGACCCACCCGCTAAAGCGTATGCCACATTCCGCCCGACCTTTGGGGCCTTATGCTTGCTACCACGCCGCCGCTCCGCCCCACTGCTACCCGCCTCGGCACCCTGGCCGGGCACCGCGACGCGGTGTACGCGCTGGCCGGCCGGGCGGGCTCCGACCGGGTTTTTTCGGGCAGCGCCGATGGCATGGTGGTGGCCTGGGACGCCGCCCACCCCGAAGCCGACGGCGAGCTGCTGGCCCAGGTCGAGAACTCGGTATACGCGCTGCTGGAATTACCCGCGCGCCGCTTGCTGCTGCTGGGGCATAATTTCCAGGGGGTGCAAGCAATTGATTTACAGACCAGAACGCTGGCTTATGCCACGGCGCTGCCGCCGGTGGCCATCTTCGAGATGGTGTTTTCTGAAAGCCGCCAGCGCCTGTACTGCGCCCTGGGCGACGGCACGCTGGCCGTGCTGCGCGGCGACGACTTCCGGCTGGAGCACCTGCTGCGTATCAGCGACAAAAGCCTGCGCTGCCTGGCCCTGCACGAGGGCCGGAGCGAGCTGGCCGTGGGCGCGTCGGACTGGCAAACGTACATCCTGGACCTCGACTCGCTCGCCGTTAAAACCACGCTCACGGAAGCCACCAACTCGGTTTTTACCCTGGCCTACTCGCCCGAGGGCCAGCACCTGCTGGCGGCCGGCCGCGATGCTCACCTGCGCCGCTACGCCGCCACCGACGGCTACCCGCTGCGCGACAGCGTGGTGGCCCACATGTACGCTATTAACCACCTGGCTTTCAGCGCCGATGGGCGCTACCTGGCCAGCTGCTCACTCGATAAAAGCATTAAGCTCTGGGACCCCGCCACCCTCACGCTGCTGCGGGTGCTGGACAAGGCGCGGGCGGCCGGCCACGGCACGTCGGTCAACAAGCTGGTTTGGCCGGGCGCGCAGCATCGGCTAGTTTCGTGCAGCGATGACCGCAGCCTGGCCGTGTGGCAAGTTGCAATGAGCGGTGAGCAGTAAATAGTGAACAATTTTGTTTGCGGCGCAAAAACTGCCACCACGCTTCCGTTATGTCAACCCGGCTCATTAATTATTCATTGCTCACTGCTCATTGCTAACTACTTATGAAGATTACCGCCCTCGATATTCGGCAAAAAACGTTTGAAAAGTCCTTCCGGGGCGTGGACAAGGACGAGGTGCAGGCCTTCCTAAGCATGGTGTCGCAGCAGTGGGAGCGCCTGGGCGACGAAAACCGCGAGCTGCGCCTCAAGCTGGAGCACGCGCAGCACGACGTGCAAAAAATGCGCGAAGTGGAGTCTTCGCTCTACCGCACCCTCAAAACGGCCGAGGACACCGGCAACTCCATCACCGAGCAGGCCCAGCGCGATGCCGACCTGCGCCGCCGCGAGGCCCAGCTGCTGGCCGAGCAAACCCTGGCCGAAGCCCGCCAGCGCGCCCGCGCCATCGTGGACGAAGCCCACCAAACCGCCGAGAAAACGGTGGCCGACATGCAGAAGGAAGTAAGTGGCCTGGGCCACGAATGCCAACAGCTTGAGCAGCAATTCGATACGTTGGTGCGCGACCTGCATCACCTGGCCTCCGACGCACTGGAGAAAGTGGAGCGCGCCCGTGCCCGCCCCAAAAACGGCCCCGCGGCCATCCTTTCGCGGGCGGCGAGCGTACAGCTAAAGCGGCCGGCCGAAGCGCCAGCCCCCGAACCCAGTCCCGCTCCCGCCATGAACGCTACCCCCGATTTTGCCCGCGCTACGGCCCCGGCCACTGCGCCCACGCCGGCCGCCAGCTTTGGCGGCCCCGCCGCCCGCGCTTCGCAGCCAATGCCGGGTGCCCCAGCCGCCGCGCCGACCGGCTACAATCCCAAGCCCGGCCAGCAGCCCGACCCCGGCCAGTCGCCCACGCCCGACATCGAGCGGCCCCAGGCCCCGCGCGAAAACCCCGGCATTGCGCCCCCGCCGCGCATCGACCAGCCCGGCCCCGAAACCGTGCCCTCACCGCCCGCGCCCTACGTAGAGCCCACCCGCCCCGAAATCAGCCCCATTGGCCCCAGCCACCCCGAAATTCAGCAGCCCGAGCCCGCTACGCACCCCGGCATGGCCGCCCAGCCGCAGGCCGAGCCAGTAGGAGAGAGGTCGTTTTTTGATGATATCTAGACCGCGGATTCGTCGAATTTTGATGATGATAGAAGGGTTGCCCAGTAGGCAGCCCTTTGTTTTTGTAGCTGCCTTGCGCAGCCAGTATTTATTGGTGATAAAGCTATTTGGGAAGTCAAAAAATGTACTCTAGAACGTCATGCTGACCGCAGGGAGGCATCTCGCCCAATCGTTGGATGAAGCGAGCGAGATGCTTCCCTGCGGTCAGCATGACGTTCAAAAACTGCCTAAACAACTTCGATGGGTAACGCAACCAGGGCCGCCCACCGGGCTGCCCTGTACTTTTGCAGCCCCGCGTGGTCCGCATTCGTCACCAAAATCCGACGAATCCGATAAATCCGCGGTCTAGAGATATGGGTCAGATTGCACTCGAAGGACTCGAATTTTTTGCCTTTCACGGCTACTACGACGAGGAGCAGAAAATTGGCAATAAGTACGGCATAGACCTGCACCTCAAAACCGACCTGCACGCCGCCGGGGCCTCCGATAAGCTGGCCGCCACCGTCAACTACGAAGTGCTCTACCGCCTGGTGCTGGCCGAAATGCAGCTGCCCGCCCGGCTGCTTGAGCACCTGGCGCACCGCATTCTCGACCGCATTATGGGCGAGTTTCCGCAGGTGCGGCGGGCGCAGGTGAGCGTGTCGAAGTTTAACCCGCCGCTGGGCGGCATTTGCCACCGGGCGCGGGTAACGCTGGTGCGTAAGCGTAGTAAGGCGCAAGTGGCTGGTACATTGGGTAGCTAGCCCAAGTTGCGGCGTATCCCGAGCCGGCTCGCGCCGGTGGACCGGCCAGGCTGAAAATTTGGTAGGGCGGTGCGATACGCCGCAACTTGGGTTAGCTAGGCCGCTACCGGAAGAATAATGGAAACCGGGCCAGCGTGGCGGCGGGCAGCTCGGTTAGCAGCAGGTGCTGGGCTTTGCCGAAGCTGGCGAAGTGCTTGTCCTCCATAATCAGCCCAAAAACCTCATCATTGCGGATGCGCTGCGGGTCGTGCAGCGCATCCGCAGTCAGCTCAGTCGGGGAGCCGTAGAGGTGGCGGAGCGTGTGCAGGGCGTGGTAGCGCACCAGGTAGTCGGCGTGGGTAAGCAGGCCGAAAATGAGCGACGGAATGGCGGGCCCCAACTGCGGCAGCGCGAAATATTCGCGGAGCCCCACCAGCAAATCAATGAGCTGATAAACGGGCGTGGCCTGGGCCCGGAGCTGCCCGGCCACGATGGGCGGGTAAAAACCCGCCGGATTTATCTGGGCGATGGCCTTGAGGGCATCGGGGGACGCCACGTTGCGCCGCAGGCAGTGGTGCAGCAGCGGCAGCGCCTCTGCGCAGCGCAGGTGGCCCAGGCCCAGCATGGCGCGGGCGTCGGCGGTGCCGGCGCGCAGGCCGGCCAGCAGCTCGGCGGCCGCCTGCGCCTGCTCGGCGGGCGTGAGCGTGTCGAGGCAGGCCAGCTCATCACGGTACTGCAGGCCGTCGTACCAATCCCGGTAGTAGTTGATGGGGCCAAAGTAAGCCCGGCGAAAGGTGGCCAGCGGACTATCGGGAGCAGACACTTGAAGGTAGCAGAAAAATATTTAGCCTGATAATCAGCTCACTACCTTTAATTACGATAAATTTCGTACTTTGCAATTGCAACTACGAGGGCTCTCGTATAACCTTTGGCCTACGAAATTATTCGTACGAAACTTTTTTGCTCTTTCCCATGCCCCAAGCGCCTCCCAAACCTACGGACTCCGAGCTGGAAATTCTGCATGTGCTCTGGCAGCACGGCCCCGCCACGGTGCGCACCGTGAACGAGCAGCTAAGCCAGCACCGCGAAATCGGCTACACCACTACTCTGAAAATCATGCAGCTGATGCTGGAAAAGGGCCTGGTGCAGCGCGACGACGAAGGCCGCAGCCACATCTACCGGGCGGCCGTGCGCGAGCAGGATACCCAGGGGCTGCTGCTCGATAAGTTTGTGGCCTCCACCTTCGGCGGCTCGGCCCTCAAGCTGGTGATGCAGGCGCTGGGCAACCGCAAAACCTCGCCCGACGAACTGGCCCAGATTCGCCGCTTGCTCAACGATATTGAGATTCAAAACGCCACTCCCTCACCCTCTAATTCCGATGACAATGCTCCCGTTGCTTAAAGAAGTGGTGTCGCCCGCGCTGGTGCGGGGCGTGGGATACGCCCTGCTGCACTCGCTGTGGCAGGGCGGGGTGCTGGCGCTGCTGCTGGCGGGCGTGCTGCCGCTGCTGCGCCGCCACCGCGCCGAGGCGCGCTACGCCGCGGCCGCCGCCGCGCTGGGCACGCTGGTGCTGGCCGTGGGGCTCACGTTTGGCTTTTATTACCAAACCGCGCCGGCCGCATTAGTAGCTGATAACCTGTTGGTTACGCCTGAAAAATCGGAAGTTGCTTCCCGGATTTCGCCAGTCCCCAGCCCGGCCACGGCGGCCGCGCCGGCGGCCCCGGCAACTGCGGTAGCCACGCGGGCCGGGGCGAGTGCCCCGCTGGCTTGGCTAGGCGTAACCAGCCGGGCAGTTGAGGCTTACCTACCCGTGGTGGTGGTGGCCTGGCTGCTGGGCCTGCTGCTGATGAGCGGCCGGCTGGCGGGCGGCCTGCTCTACGCGGGCCGGCTGCGCCGGGCGGGCACCCAGGCGCTGGGGGCCGACT
>CAXTFI010000024.1:0-34697 GCA_964243255.1 uncultured Hymenobacter sp. | reverse complement strand
TCGGTGGTGCTGATAACGCACTGCCCGGCCTGGCCCGGCAGGCGGTACACGGCCGCATCGTCGCGGCTGCCGTTGCCCACCAGCAGGTTTTCGTAGTTGGGCTGGGGCAGGCTGCTGTGCAGGATTTTGTCGAGCACGCTGGGCGCGATTTTGCAGCCGCAGCCCGCGCCGTGGCTGTACTGGGTAAGGCGAATCTGGTCGAGTTCGGGCGTCATAATAGGTTGAGGAGCGTAATTCAGGTACTAACCAGCCAGTGATTCTTTTTCTTTTAGGACTTACGTACGGCTGCCATTCAATTTTCACGCAGTGTTCCGCAGAGTTAAACCGCAGTGTTTCGCAGTGTTTTAATCGTTAGCACTGCGGAACACTGCGTGAAAGCTAATTTGAGTTTAAGAACTTTGCGTTAGGCCTATTAAAGCGTCCAGTCGGCGTTTTGCAGCACTACCCGGTATCCATCGGGGTCCACAAAGGTGAGGCCCTGGCGGTCCCAGTACGCATTGTGGGCCGGCACTGGCGGGTAGCCGTGTGCCTGCATCCGGGCCACGGCGACCTCCCAGGCGGCGCGCTCAGGCAGGTAAAAAATCAGCAAGTTTTCGGCCGTGGGCGCGGGCGGCACCACGTGGCCCGCCTGCCGGGTAAACTCCAGGTGATACGGGGCGTGGGACTGGCCCACCATTAGGCCATCGAAGCCGTCGTGGCCCGCAAAGGCGTACAGTTCCGTCAGGCCCAGGGCTTCGACGTAAAAATGCCGCAGGGCAGCTAAGTTGTTGGTCGGCCGCGCCACCCGGAGCTTTGGAAGCATAAAAAAATAAGGAAACGGCCAAGGTAGCAAGTAGCTAGCGAGCTTCTATTTTGATTACTTCTGGCCATCCGTGGCTCATAAAGCGTAGCGAATACCAACCGCTGCCCCGCCCCCAACCGTTTGCGCCTGAGTACCAAAAATATCATTGATAAGATTACTGAAAATGGAAAGTTGGCCCTGCACGTCGCCCGTGAGTTGCCAATGCTGGCTTAAGCGGTAGCGGGTACCCAGACCTAGCGCTAGCTGCACATCATGAATACCAGTCCGCGAGCTACTTGCTACGTTCTGTGAGCCGCCAGTGCGATAATAGCTAATTGCTTGTTGCGCTGAGTTTAGCACTACCAAGCCGCCTGTCAGCTCAGCGGCCCAAGGGGTAGCACCAGCCGGCTGATACAGCACTTCTCGGCCTATTACCGATACCGCATACGCATAGCGACTATACTCATAGCCAGAAGTAGCACTATCGGCACGGTGGGTTGCCGGAAAGCGTCCCGTAAAGCCTAGTTCAAGCGAAAACCGCGGCTTTATGCGGTAGCCAAGGGTGGCCGCCGCCGGATAAATTGCCCCAAAAGGCGGAAAGCCACCCGAAGAAAAACTCAGGCCTGGGTAGTGCATATAGCTGGCCTGAAGCCCGAGGTACAGCCGTGGCTCGGCCACTTTAGTAGTTTGAGCATGAGCAGTTGTGAGGCTCAGACAAAACCCTCCCCACAGAAGAAGTAAAACTCGCATAGGCGATGATAGGAAAAGAGCTAACGGAAATGGGCTGCTGCCAAATAATCGGCAGCAGCCCAAAGGTTATCTCATCACCCGATATATCAAAACCTACTTCAACTAGTTCAGGACTCTAAAAATTGATTGCTATTTAAGTAACATACTAACAATGTGAACTTTATGCGATTAATATCATACTTTACAAAGTAATTGCCATGCGCAAACCACTTTACCGGCTTGTTAAATTAAACAACTCATTACTAGTTGTTTACTTCCTTCTTTACAATCGTCGCCACCGCCAGCGCCGCGTTGACCGCCGCCTCCACCCCCTCAACGGCCACCGTCACGGCGGGCCGGCCTTCCAGGCCGTAGCCGTAGGTTTTATCATAATACCCCAGCACGAGGTCCACCATGCGGGGCATGTCGCCGTCGGCGATGGCTCCGAGGGCCTCCTTGGTTACGAGGCCACCGAGGCGCTTGCGCAGGCGCAGCACGGCCGAGGCCAGCCCGCCCGCATCCTGAATACCATAATTGGCGGCCAGGTACTGCACGCGGGCTTCGCGGGGCACGTCGAGCACCAGCAGCGGGGCGGCTTGCATTTGGGTGAAGAAGGGCGTGGGAATGGTGATGCTGCCGATGCTGCGGCTCTCGTCCTCCACCCAGATGGGCTGGTCGGTGGGCAGCGCGGCCAGGGCGGCGGCCAGGTCGTTTTCAAACTGCTCCTGGGTGGGCTGCGGCGGCTGGCCCAGCGCCCCAAACGACGAGCCCAGGTGGTTGGCCAGGCCTTCGAGGTCCAGCACGGGCTCGCCCTGGGCGGCCAGGGCGTGGAGCACGGCGGTTTTGCCGCTGCCGGTGTAGCCGCCCAGCACGCGCAGCTGGTGCGGGCGGGCCAGCTCGTCCAGTACCCAGCGGCGGTAGTCTTTGTAGCCTTTGTCGAGCAGGTTGACGTGCAGGCCGCCCAGCTCCAGCAGCCACTGCACGGCCCCGCTGCGCATGCCGCCGCGCCAGCAGTGCAGGCGCACTTCCTGGCCGGGGGCCAGCCGGCGGGCCTCCTCCACCATAGTTCGCATTTTGGGGCCGAAGAAGTCGAGGCCCAGCAGCACGGCTTTGTCGGGGTTCACCTGCTTGTAGGTGGTGCCGATGCGGGCTCGCTCCTCATCGGTGAAGAGCGGCAGGCTAATTGCCCCCGGAATGTGACCCTGCGCATACTCGGCCGGGGCGCGCACGTCGAGGATAGGGCCGGCGGCAGTACTTAAAAAATCGGTAATCGGGTGGCGGGGCATGAGTACAAACTTACGGCTTACGTAGCGCGAAGCGCCGGCTTCGGGCGCGAGCGCAGCGAGCAGGCGGGACCGGATGGCGCGAACGACGATGCTCGCTGCGCCCGCGCCCGAAGCAGCGCTTCGCGCTATTTTTAGCAATGGCCCTTGCCCACCTTCCCGGTGCGGGCAGTAAGTTTGCAGCTAATTCGCGGTAATCCCGCCGGGCTTCCGGCCGGCTTACCGTGCGCTTTCGCTAATGCTGACAGCTTTTCTCGTCTTCTTCCCGCTTGCCGCTGCCCTCCTGTTGCACTTCGCCAAAGGTGGCGCGGCCCGCGCGCTAGCCCTGGGGGCTTCTTTCCTGGAATTAGCCGTTGCCGTGTTTGCGGCCATCGTCTACGTTCGCAACGGGCCGGCTGGCTTCGACCTCAACCTGAGTTGGATACCGTCGGCGGGCATCAATTTTCACCTGGGTATTGATGGCCTGAGCTTGTGCTTAGTGCTGCTCACTACGGTGCTGGTGCCTATTATTCTGGCCACCGCGTTCCGGCACGAAGAGTACGAGAACCCCGGCGCGTTCTACGCCTTGGTGCTGTTCATGCAAACCGGCCTGCTGGGCGTGTTCACGGCCCTGGATGCATTCGTGTTTTACTTCTTCTGGGAAGTGGCCCTCATTCCGATTTACTTCCTGGCCGGGGCCTGGAGCCGCCACGAGCGCCGCATCCAGATTACGTTTAAGTTCTTCTTATACACCATTATCGGCTCGCTGTTTATGCTGGCCGGCTTTGTGTATCTGTATCTGCAAACCGGCCCCGCTGCTGGCTCGCTGGCTGCGCACTCCTCTGATATTCAGGCGTTTTACAATCTGAAGCTCAGCGCTTCGGAGCAGTCGTGGCTGTTCTGGCTCATCTTCGCGGCCTTCGCCGTGAAGATGCCGATTTTCCCCTTCCACACCTGGCAGCCCGACACCTACACCGAGTCGCCGGCCCCGGCTACCATGCTGCTGTCGGGCATTATGCTCAAGATGGGCATCTACGGCTGCTTGCGCTGGCTGCTGCCCGTGGTGCCGCTCGGCGTGAGCCAGTGGCAGCAGCTGGTGATGGTACTGGCCATTATCGGCATCATCTACGGTGCTGTTATCGCCATCCGGCAGCGCGACATGAAGCGGCTCATTGCCTATTCGTCGCTTTCGCACGTGGGGTTGATGATTGCCGGCGTGTTCTCGCTGCGGGCCATCGGCCTGCAAGGCGCGGTGGTGCAGATGCTGGCCCACGGCGTAAACGTGGTCGGCATGTTCCTGGTGGCCGATGCCATTGAGCGCCGCACCGGCACCCGCCACCTGCCCGACCTGGGCGGCCTCACCCGCCGCACGCCGCTGCTCAGCGTGTGCTTTTTGGTGATGCTGCTCAGCACGGTAGCGCTGCCGCTCACGGGCGGGTTTGTGGGCGAGTTCCTGCTGCTGGCGGGCGTGTACGAGTTCAATATGTGGGCCGGGGCTATCGCGGGCCTCACCATTATTTTCTCGGCCGTGTACCTGCTGCGCATGTACCAGCGCGCCATGCTCGGGCCCGATTCGGCTTACTCGGAGACGATTACCGACCTCACCGGGGCCGAGCTGGGCATGTTTGTGCCGCTCATCGTGCTGGTGTTTTGGCTGGGCTTGTTTCCCGGCACGTTCCTGCATTTGTCCGAGCCCACCATTAGCACTATCCTCACCGCCGTTGGCCGGTAGGGGCGCGTCGCACGCGCCCGGTCGCTGAACGATATAGCCCGCGCCCGGCCGAGTGCATTGAATTTACCAGGCGGCAATCGCCACAACGGCGGGCGCGTGCGACGCGCCCCTACTCCTATGCTCCCCATCGTTCTCCTCTCCGTCTTCGGCATCGTCAACCTGTTCTTAGGCTTTTTGCGCTCCAACCGGGCGCTGCTGCCATTTGCGCTGGTGGTGCTGGCCCTCGTGTTCGGCGTCAACCTGCTCGACTGGAACCACGCCGGCAGCATCACGGGCTTGTTCGACTCGCCCTACGTGGCCCAGATGCTGACCGTGGACAACTACTCGGTGGCCTTTAGCGGCATCGTGCTGCTCACGGCGCTGGTGCTGGTGCCCTTTTCGCGCTCTTACGTGGTGGCCGGCGAGCCCAACCTGGCCGAGTACTACTCGCTGCTGCTGTTTTCGCTGGTGGGCGCCATTATGATGGTGAGCTACAACCACCTCATCATGCTGTTTGTGGGCATTGAAATCCTGAGTATCAGCATGTATTGCCTGGCGGGCTCCGACAAGCGCAACGTGCGCTCCAACGAGGCGGCGCTCAAGTACTTCCTGCAGGGCGCGTTTGCCACCGGCATTCTGCTCTTCGGCATTGCGCTGGTGTACGGCGCTACCGGCACGTTTCAGCTCAACGAGCTGGCTGCCGCCATTGCCGCGCCCGCCAATGCCAGCCTGCAAGCCATGCTGTATGTGGGGGTGCTGCTGATGGTTATCGGTATCGGCTTCAAGGTATCGGCCGCGCCGTTTCACTTCTGGACGCCCGACGTGTACGAGGGCACGCCCACGTTCTTCACCGCCTTTATGAGCACGGTGGTGAAAACCGCCGGCTTTGCCGCTTTCCTCAAGCTGCTGCTGGTGGCGCTGCCCGGCACCAGCGCCGTGTGGCTGCCCACCATCGTGGCCATGTGCGTGCTCACGCTGCTGCTCGGCAACGTGGGGGCCGCCGTGCAAACCAGCGCCAAGCGCATGCTGGCCTACTCCAGCGTGAGCCACGCCGGCTACCTGCTGCTGGGCCTCGTGGCCGGCCGCGGCCAGCTGAGCGGTCCCGCCGCGCAGGGCATTTTCTTCTACAGCCTGGCTTATTCCGTGGCTACGGTGGCCGCATTTGGCGTGCTCAAGCTCGTGTCGGACCAGCGCCAGCGCGAAGACTACGCCGGCCTCGCGGGCCTGGCCCGCACCAACCCGCTGCTGGCCTTCGTGATGACGGTGGCGATGCTCTCGCTGGGTGGCATTCCGCTCACGGGCGGCTTCTTCGGTAAGTTCTTCATTTTCACGGCGGTAGTGGCGCAGGGCTACATTTGGCTGGTGGTGTTTGCGGTGCTGATGAGCATGGTGGGCATCTACTACTACCTACGGCCCGTCATTGCCATGTACATGCGCCCCGCTGAGCCGGGGGCCGAGGCCCCCATTGTAGTTGATGGCTTTCAGTCGGCCACGCTGGTGCTACTGGCGTTACTCACGCTGGTGCTGGGCATTCTGCCAGGCTTTTTAAGCAACTTGCTGTAACTTATTGCCAGTTACCTAATTCCAAACAAAAAGGCCACTGTAAACAGTGGCCTTTTTGTTTTATACTCAACGACTTCGAGCCGCTAGGCAGCGGGAGCCGGTTGCCCCACATTTTCCTGGATGGCGGGCGGCGTGGGATTGTACTGCGTGGTAGCGGTGGCGTGCTCGGCGGCGCGCTTGCCTTTGTCGTCCTTCATGTCGCGGCGGTTGAAGGGCCGGATAATCAGGCGCAGCGCCTGGTCGGAGCTGAAGTAGCTGAAGGCCCAGTCGACCAGCGCCACCACCTTGTTGCGGAAGCCCACCAGCAGAATCAGGTGGATAAACAGCCACGCCAGCCAGCCCAGAAAGCCTTTGAAATGCACGTTTCCGGGCATATCCACCACGGCTTTGTTACGGCTGATGATGGCCATCACGCCTTTGTTGAGGTAGTTAAATTCCTTGGGCGTTTCGCCGCGCATGGCGCGCTGCAGGTTTTCGGCCAGCAAGGCGGCTTGCTGCTGCGCCACGGGTGCCAGCATGGGCAGGCCCTTGGGCATCTCGGTGGTCACCATATTGGCCACGTCGCCTATGGCGAAGATGTTAGTATGGCCCTGCAGCTGGTTCCAGCGGTTCACGTTGAGGCGCTTGTTGGGGGTCACGGCCTCGCTGGGCAAGCCGGGCAGGGCGGCCCCGTTTACGCCGGCAGCCCACACCATGTTTTCGGTCGGAATAAACTCGGTATCAGAATAATACGCCTTGCCGTCTTCAAAGCGCTTGATGGCCGTGTTGAGGCGTACCTGCACGCCCAGCTCCTCCACATAGCGCCGGGCATCGTCCTGCGAAGCTTTCGACATGGGGCCCAGCAGGGCCGGGCCGGCCTCGACCAGGAAAATCTGCATCTTCTGCAAGTCCAGCTCGGGGTAGTCCTTGGGCAGCACGTGCTTGCGCATTTCGGCCAGCGAGCCGCTGATTTCGACGCCCGTGGGGCCGCCGCCTACCACCACGATATTGAGCAGCGCCTGCTTTCTCTCGGGGTCGGTTTCGAGCAGCGCCTGCTCGAAGTTTTGGAAAATAAAGCTGCGCAAATTGAGTGCATTCGGGATGCTCTTTATCTGCATCGCGTTTTTTTCAATGCTCTCAATGCCGAAAAAATTGGTGAGCGAGCCGGTGGCAATCACCAGGTAGTCGTAGCGAATATCGCCCACGCTCGTCTGCACCGTGTTGGTGGCGGGCACCACGCCGCGCACGTCGGCCATGCGGTAGTAGAAGTTTTTTTGGCCCGCAAAAATCTTGCGCACGGGGTAGGCAATGCTATCGGCCTCCAGGGCGCCGGTAGCCACCTGGTAGAGCAGCGGCTGGAAGTTGTGGTAGTTGTTGCGGTCTACCATCACCACCTGCACGGGCGCGTCGGCCAAGTCCTGCGCCAGCTTGAGGCCGCCAAAGCCGCAGCCCACTATCACCACGCGCGGCTGCGCCGAAACCGGAAGATTCGTATCCATAGAAAAAGCAAAAGGTGGCAATTGACTGCCACCTTTAGTACCTTAAAACCCCGATTGAAGTTATTTATTTTGCCTTACCAGTGCTTAATAATCAACCCCTTCCTTCTTCTTAAACTCGCCGTTCTTTACTTGCTTCACGAGTTGCAACCAGCTAAAGGGATTTAGCAACGGGTTGTTGCTCTGCAGGTTAGGGGCCACGCCCATACGGCGGTCCAGGTCATACTGCTGCTGCGACATCGACTGGCGGTAGTTGGCGGTGGGGCCCATGGGCTGCGAGTTGAAAATCTTGCGCATCAGGTCCTCGTTCAGGTTGTCGGCCGCCGCCGAGCCGCGCTCGTTGGGCATGCGCAAGGCCAGGAAGGCCCGCTTGAAATCTTTTTCGGTAGCGTAAGGAAACACCCGTACCTCGGGCAGCACGGTGGCGTCTTCTTTTAGAGAGATGATAACCGAGAAGCTTTGCCGCTGATAGTCAGCAGGAATCACAATGGTTTGGTTGCGGTAGCCCAGCGAGCGCACCACAATGCTATCGCCGGCCAGCACGGGCATCGAGAAGTAGCCATAGGCGTTGGAGGTGGTGCCGCGCCCGGCCTTGGGCACGTACACCGACGCGCCGGGCACACCCAGCAGGCTGTCGCCGCTGGCCACAATACCCGTAAACTGCACCACCCGACGCTTGCCCTGCGCCCAGGCGCGGGGCGCAGCTAGCAGCCCGGTCATCAGTACCAGGCTCAGTAGCAAAAGGAAACGGCGGCTTTTCACGGCGGGGAGGGTTAGCGAACGGATACAAGAACAAATATACGGACCTGCCCGCCGCGCTGGTCGTACTTTTGAGCCAGCAGCGCGGCCGGGTCAGGCCAGTCTGAACGGTAGATGCGCGTAAAACATTTCCCGGTTGCATTCGGGCAACAGCTTTTTAAGGCGCTCGGCGACGAGAGCCGGGTGCGGATGCTCCATCTGCTGTGGCGCAACCACGAAATGGTGGTCGGCGACCTGGAGCAGGTGCTCGATTTTACGCAAACCAAAACCTCGCGCCAGCTGGCTTACCTTAAAAACGCCGGCCTGGTGGGCGTGCGCCGCCTCGACAACTGGATGTTCTATTTCCTGCGCGACGAAACTGCCGAACTCCTGCACCAGTTACTGGGCCTGATGGAGCGCGACCCCCAGCTCGTGCGCGACCAGCAGATATACCAAACCCTGTGGAGCAACCGCGAGCTGGCCGCCTACAAAATCCAAAACCGCCGCTGGCAGACGGCTTCTTGAAAATTAAGAATTGGGAATGAGGAATTACCCCATCAATAATTCTTAATTCCTCATTCTTCATTCCCAATTAAAAATATTATGCTCGACCGCCGCATATTCGTTTGCACCAATCAAAAATCGGGCGTTGGGGAGGACGTGGCCAAGGCGCTCAAAAAAGAGTTGAAAGCCCAACACGTTAAATCCATCGTGCTAAACGGCCAGCAGGTGGATACCCGCATCCAGACCTGCAACTGCCTCGACCGCTGCAAGCACTGCAAAAAAGGGCCCGGCGCGGCGCTGGTCATTTACCCGGCCGGCGTGTATTTCAACAATGCCCAGCCCAAGGATGCCGCCCGCATTGTGCAGGCGCTAGCCACCGGCTTATTCCCTGATAAATAGCCTTTTAGCGCCCCATGAAAACCTACCGCCACCTGTTTTTCGACCTCGACCACACGCTCTGGGACTTTGAAACCAACGCGAATGAGACGCTCGAGCAATTGTTTGCCGACTACGACCTGGCCCGCCACGGCCTGTTCACGTTTGCTGAGTTTAGCGCGCGCTATAGTGAGGTAAACCAAGCGCTATGGCGCTTGTACCAAAGCAACAAGGTGACGCAGAAGCAGTTGCGCGAAGCGCGCTTTATGCGCACGCTCACCCGGCTGGGCGTGGCCGAGGCCGACATCCCCGGCGATATTTCGGCGCGGTTCACCGAGATTCTGCCGCTCAAGGCGGCCGTGTTTCCGCACACCCACGAGGTACTTACCTACCTCAAAAACAAGGACTACCGGCTGCACCTCATCACCAATGGCTTTGAAGACGTGCAGCACATCAAGCTGCGGTCGTCGGAGCTGACGCCGTATTTTGAGGAGATTATCACCTCCGAGCACAGCGGCTACCTCAAGCCCGACCCGCGCATGTTTGCCCACGCGCTGGCCCGCACCGGGGCCACCGCCGCCGAAAGCCTGATGGTGGGCGACAACCTGGAGTGCGACGTGCTGGGCGCCTATAATGCGGGCATCGACCAGGTGTATTTCAACCCCGCCCAGCGTCGGCACTTCGCCCAGACGACCTACGAAATCAGCAGCCTCGATGAGCTGCGTGAGTTCCTTTAGCACTACTGTAGCACTACTAATTGCCCGTAGGGCTTGGTAATATCAATTTATTGACCCAGGTGGTTCCTCTCCTTTAGAGTCAGCGCTTCCTTCTGCTCGCGGCCCGCCCCGCACCTATTTTGCCCTAGCTAAGTATCTGGCCCAAAACCAGGTATTTATACGGTGAAATGGGTGCGGCGCGGGCTGTTGTTTTGCACTTTGCTACTGCTACCGCTGGTTTAGCCTGGCCCCGCCTATTTGCGTCCAATCCTTCCTGGGTGGATTAATCAACTAGCTACCTCTAGTAAGGAGGAGCTGCGCTTTTAATCCAAGTCGTACTACTACCCAATAGAATAATATTTTTCTAATTTAATTTATGCTCGATTGTATATGCAGCGGCTTACCACCCTACAAGTGAGCTTCCTGCTGGTGGCTGCGGACTGCTACTGCTTGCGCGCTAGCCACTACCCCGCCAGCTATGCAACCCGCCGGGGTGACGCAAGGCAGACCCTTGGCATACTAGCAGCCTTTGACCAACTGCCAAAGTAGTCACCCAAAATCTTTTATATGCTTAATAGACAATAAGTTAACTAATTGCTCGTGTTTTTTACATCGTCTTGCCCGGCCCTCAGTATCACATCATTATGCTATACCGCCGTGTGTTGCCAGCCGGTAATTTTGCAGTATCACTTATGACCAGACGGTGAGCGTCTCAGCTCTTTATACTGGTGCAGCAACAGAGTTTGCGGGCAAGGTGCTACACTGGCCCACCAGCCACGCTGTCACGCTATGCAGCCTGCACCTCACCTTGCCTCTTTTAGTAAGGCTTTATTCTGCGGCCGGGCTACTGGTTTTCACTCCCGTCTGCACCCTACTACCAGGTAAATAAGCGGCAACCAACCCAAACAAATCCACTTTCTCCACCCATTTTCCCCTTCTGTTTTTCTGTGTCAAAACACGCTACTTCAACTAATTTGGCGGGCGAGGCGGCGCCCGCCCGCCGCAGCTGGCTCAAGCGCCTGGGCGTGGCCCTGGGCGGCGCGCTGCTGGCGGGCCCGGCCCTGGCCCGCACCGCCCGCAGCCCCTTGCAAGTACAGGAAACCGAACCTTTCCTCGGCGAAATCATGCTGTGCGTCTATGGGTTCACGCCTAAGGGGTTTTTGCCGTGCGATGGGCAGACGCTGCCCATCAACACAAACCAAGCGCTTTTTGCGCTGCTAGGCACTACCTACGGGGGCAATGGGATTCAGACCTTTAATCTGCCCGACCTGCGGGGCCGGGTGCCCCGCGGCACCGGCCCCGGCTACACGCTGGGCCAGCAGGGCGGCACCGAAAACACGACCCTGACTGCGGCCAACCTACCCGCGCACACGCACGGGGCGCAGGCCAGCAGCGCGGTGGCCTCGGTAGCCTCGCCCATTGGGGCTGTGCCGGCCGTGCCTACCGCCGCCAACCTTGATGGGGAGGCCGTGGCGGTGCTGGCCTACGGGGCCGCCGCTGGTAGCCCCGCTACTACCACCGCGGCCACAGGCGGTGGGCAACCCTTCGCCAACCAATCGCCCTACCAAACTATCCAGTATTGCATTGCCGTGCAGGGGCTTTTTCCCGCGCGTGGCTAGCCCCGCTGGCTACGCTGAGGCCTTCCCTTATTGTCATTTTTCTTACCGCTGCTATGCAACTACCTGATACTACTGCTGGTCCTGGCGACCAGCTTACTTCTTCTCCTTGGGCCGCTACCGAGGCCCGCCGCGGCTGGCTCAAGCGCCTGGGGGCCGTGCTGGGCGCGGGCCTGCTGGCCCGCCCGGCCCAGGCCCGCGCGGCCAGCCCCACCCAGGTGCAGGGTGCCAATGCGTACGTAGGCGAAATCATCCTGCTGGCCAACAATTTCGCGCCCCGGGGCTATGCCCTGTGCCAGGGGCAGACTATGTCGATTGCGCAGAATACGGCCCTTTTCTCCTTGCTAGGCATTACCTATGGGGGCGATGGCCGCACCACCTTTAACCTGCCTAACCTGCAGGGGGCCACGCCCATTGGGCAGGGACAAGCGCCGGGCCTTTCACCGTATGACCTGGGTCAGGTAATTGCGAACCAAACCCAAACCCTGGCGACGAATCAGCTGCCCGCGCATACCCACCTGGTACCAGCCAGCGCCAGCGCCGCTACCAGCAGCACGCCGGTGGGCTTTGTACCCGCCGTGGCCAGCGGCACCAACGTGAACGGCGAGGCCGTGGCCGTAGTAGAGTACGCACCCACCCCCGACGTGCTGCAGGCCGCGGGAGCCGTTGGCAGCGCGGGCAGCTCGGCGGCCGTGGGCATCCAGTCGCCCTACCTGGTGCTCAACTACTGCATTGCGCTGCAAGGCTACTACCCGCAGCGGCCCTAAGCGGCTACCCGGCCCGCCTTTTCCTTTCCTTTTGGCCAGCGGCGACCCCGCCGCGGCTCACTCGCTTTTCTCTTTTCTCTATGCGACTTATTGCTACCCGCCAAGGCCTACTTCGCGCCCCAGCACCGGCCCCGGCAGCCCGCCGCGGCTGGCTCAAGGGCCTGGGCGCCGCGCTGGGCGCGGCTCTGCTGGCCCGCCCTGCCCAGGCCAGCCCCACCCAGATTACCAGTGACCCCGACAGCGCCTACACAGGCGAAATCATGCTGGTGCCCTACACATTTGCGCCGTATGGCTGGCTGGAATGCAACGGCTCGCTACTGCCCATCAACGAGTATGATGCGCTGTTTAGCCTCATTGGCACAACCTACGGGGGCGATGGCCAGACCACCTTTGGCTTGCCCGACCTGCGGGGCCGTGCCCCCATTCACCGGGGTCAGGGCCCCGGCCTGAGTAACCACCCGCTGGGCCAGACTGGCGGCCAGGAAACCGTAGTCCTGACGGCGAATACACTGCCCGCCCATACCCACGGCCTCAACAACAGCGGGGCCGCGGCCACCAGCAGCACGCCCACGGGCCTGGTGCCGGCCGTGCCGGCCGGCACCGACGCCAACGGCGAAACCGTGGCCATACTGGCCTACGCCACCCCCGCTACCGGCACCGAAGCCGCCAGCGAGATTACCGCTACCGGCAGCAGCAGCCCCGCGACCATCGACCTGCGCTCGGGCCTGCTAGTGATGCGCTACTGCATTTGCACTACTGGTGTCTACCCTTCCCAACCGTAGCGCCCTGTTTTAGTCATTTTTCACTTCACGCATTGTCAGCTAAGCGTTGGCTCGAGCTGATTTCCTATTACTCCTTCATGAAACACACCTACTATCTTGGCGGCCTGTGGCGGCAAGCCTGGCTGCTTGTGCTGCTGGCGCTGCTGGCCCCGCGCGCCTGGGCCCAGACTGCCACCACCATCTACTACACCCAGGGCAGCAGCACGGCCACACTCGATGCGCTGGCCAGCGTGGGTGCCACCGGCGGCACCGGAACTGCGCTGGCCGCTGGGGCCAGTAATTTCAGCCAGCCCACCGACCTGGTGCTCGACCGGGCCAACGGCTACCTCTACGTGGCCGACCAGTACGTGGGCACGGGGGGCATTTACCGCTACAACACCAACGGCACCGGGCGCACCCTGGTAGTAGGCGGCCTGGCGGGCACCACGTATAATGGCCTGGCCTTTGACGCCACAAACAATAAGCTGTACTTCACGCAGGCCGGGGCCGCCGCCGCCAACGCCGCGCTCAAAGTGGTGAGTTTGGGAGGCGCCTTGCCGGCCACGGCTACCAGCGTAGTCACGCTGCCCGCCACCTTTACGCGGCCCGGCGACGTGGTATTCGACGCTACGGCGGGCGCCAATGCGCTCTACGTGGCCGACCAGCACACCAGCGGCAGCATTATCAAAGTGCTGCTCAGCTCGGGGGCCATTACCACGCCCGTGGCCGGCACGGCCAACGCCACCTACAACGGCCTAGCGCTCGACGCAGCCAATGGCCGGCTCTACTTTACGCAGGGCAGCACTACCGCGACGCTCGATGCGCTTAAACTGCTGACGCTGAGTACCTCAGCCGTAACTACGCTGGCCAGCGGCAGCGCCAACTTCAGCCAGCCCAGCGACCTGGCTTTTGAGCCCGGCCCCACGGGCGGGGCGGGGCAGCTCTACCTCACCGACCAATACGTGGCCACCGGGCCGCTGCTGCGCTACACGCTGAGCGTGAGCGGCGGCGTGGTGAGCGCCGGCACGCGCACTACCCTGGTAGCCGCCACCGCCGGGGCAACCTACGGCGGCCTGGCCCTGGCCTTGGTAAACCCCACGGCCGCCCCAGTGGTGACCACGCCGGCCAACGGCAGCCTGCTCAACACCCGCACGCCTACCTACTCGGGCACGGCCGTGGTTGGCAGTACCGTCACAGTTTTTGTAGACGGCACCAGCATCGGCACCACCACGGCTACGGGCGGCAACTTTAGCCTGGCGCAGCCCGCCAACCTGGCCGATGGCCGCCACACGGTATACGCCACGGCCCAGGCCAGCGGCAGCACCGTGAGCGCCAATAGCAACACGAATACGTTTACCATCGACGCGACGCAGCCCACAGTGGCCATCAGCTCGACGGCCAGCAACCCGACCAGCACCTCGCCAATTCCCTTCACGGTAACCTTCTCGGAAGCGGTGACAGGTTTTGTAGCCGGTGACGTGACCGTGACCAACGGTACCATCGGGGCAGTGAGCGGCAGCGGCACGACGTACACCTTCAGCGTGACGCCCACCGCCAACGGCGCGGTAACGGTGAACGTGCCGGCCAACGTAGCCCAGGACGCGGCCGGCAACGGTAACACGGCCGCTACGCAATTCAACATCACCTACGCCCAGCCGGTGACGGTAACTCCAGTAGTGACGACGCCGGCCAGCGGCAGCTTGCTTAACACGACTACCCCGAGCTACACCGGCACGGCCCCGGCCACCAGCACGGTGACGGTGTACGTGGATGGCTCGGCCATCGGCACGACCACAGCTAATGCCGCTGGCAGCTTCACCCTGGCTCAGCCCACAGCTTTGGCGCAGGGCAGCCACACGGTGCGGGCCACGGCCCAGCTCAGCGGTTCGGCCGTGAGCGCCAACTCCAATACCAACACCTTCACGGTGGACTCGGTGCAGCCCACGGTGGCTATCAGCAGCACGGCCACGAGCCCGACCAGCACCTCGCCCATTCCGGTGACGGTGACCTTCTCGGAGGCCGTAACGGGCTTTGTGGCCGGTGACGTAACCGTGACCAATGGCACGCTCTCCGGCCTCGCGGGCTCAGGCATGATTTACACTTTCAACGTGACGCCCACAGCGGTGGGCACGGTGACGGTTAACGTGCCGGCCAACGTGGCCCAAGACGCCGCTGGTAACGGCAACACGAGTTCGGCTCCCTATCAAATTACCTTCGCACCGCCCACTATTACAATAGCCCCGGCTACCCTGCCCAATGGTACGGTAGCCGCCGCCTACAACCAGGCCCTCACAGCCGCAGGTGGCACGGCTCCTTACAGCTTCGCCATCACGGCTGGCGCGTTGCCCGCGGGCCTCACGCTGACCTCGGCTGGTGTGCTCGCAGGCACGCCCACGGCGGGCGGCTCGTTCACTTTCACGGTGACGGCTACCGATGCCTCGGCGGCCCCAGGTCCGTATAGCGGCTCGCTCGCTTACGCGTTCACTGTTGCGGCTCCTACTATTACCGTTGCTCCGGCTACCCTGCCCAATGGCACAGTGGCTTCCGCCTACAGCCAGGCCCTCACGGCCGCGGGTGGCACGGCTCCTTACAGCTTCGCCGTCACGGCTGGCGCGTTGCCTTCGGGCTTGAGCTTGTCGGCTAATGGGGTGCTTACCGGCACGCCTACGGCCAGCGGCACGTTCAACTTCACGGTGCGGGCCACCGATGCCTCAACGGGTAGTGGCCCCTACAACGGTGCACGCGCTTACACGCTAGTCGTCGGGGCGCAGCCAGTAACGGCTACCCCGGTGCTGAACACGCCGGCCAACGGCCTCAGCAATAATAACAGGCCCATCTTCTCGGGCACCGCGCTGGCTAACAGTACCATCACGCTGTATCTCAACGGCAATCCCACTGCCTTCCCGGCCGACGCCAGCGGCAACTTCGCTGCCCAGTTTGCCTCACCCCTACCCGATGGCAGTTACACAGCCTACGTGACGGCGCAGAGCAACGGCGCGGCGGTGAGCGCCAATTCGAACACCGCCACCTTCACCATTGATACGGCGGCCCCTTCGGTGGCCATCAGCTCGACGGCCAGCAACCCGACCAGCACCTCGCCGATTCCCTTCACGGTGACCTTCTCGGAGGCCGTAACGGGTTTTGTAGCCGGTGACGTGACCCTGACCAACGGTACCATCGGGGCAGTGAGCGGCAGCGGCACGACGTACACGTTTACCGTGACGCCCACCGCCAACGGCGCGGTAACGGTGAACGTGCCGGCCAACGTAGCCCAGGATGCGGCCGGCAACGGTAACACGGCTGCCGCTTCGACCTACACCATCACCTACAGCCAGCTCGTGACGGCTGCCCCGGTAGTAACAACGCCGGCCAATGGTGGCCTGCTGGCAACCACCTCGCCTACCTATAGCGGTACGGCCCCAGCCGGCAGCACGGTACGGGTGTACGTGGATGGTACCAGCATCGGCACCACCACGGCCACCGGTGGCAGCTTTAGCTTGACCCAGCCTACGGCCCTAAGCCAGGGTAGCCACACGGTGTACGCCACCGCTCAGACCAGTGGCTCAGCCGTGAGCGCCAATAGCGCTACCAATAACTTCACCGTGGATACCACGGCCCCAACCGTTGTTATTGGCAGCACGGCTACCAGCCCCACCAGCACCTCGCCCATCCCGGTGCGGGTGACGTTCTCGGAAAGCGTAATCGGCTTCGTAGCCAGTGGCGTAACCGTGACCAACGGCACGCTCAGCGGCTTTAGCGGCAGCGGCAGCATCTACACCTTCAACGTGACGCCTACTAGTGATGGAACGGTGACGGTAAGCGTGCCAGCCAATGCAGCCCAGGACGCCGCCGGCAACGGCAACGTGGCCGCCACGTTCAGCATTCGGTACGCCGCCCTCATTACGGCTACTACCTGGAACGGTAACTCGAGCAGCGACTGGTTTAACGCCAGCAACTGGACGCCCAACCAGGTGCCCAACGTCACCATCGACGCCATCATCCCGACCTCGCCCAGCGGCAACCGCTTCCCCGTCATCGGAGCTAACGCGGCGCAAGCCAACGCCCGCAACGTGAGCATTGCCACCAGCGCCTCGCTGAGCATGAGCGCCAATACGCTCACCATCGCGGCTAACCTGACTAATAACGGAGCCTTCAACGGTTCTGCGGGCAGTGGCAGCACCGCCACTGGCGGCACGGTGGTGCTGGGCACGAGCACGCTGGCCAGCATCCTGGGCAGCAGCAACACCCGCTTCTGGAACCTGACGGTAGATGCCAATGGGGCGCAGTCGAGCACTTCGGCCAGCACCTCGGTGCAGCGGATACTCACCCTCACCGGGTCGTTCGCTACGCAGGGCAACGGCTTCACGGTGGAGTCAAGCAGCACGGGCGATGGCCTGGTAGTGAACAACGGCGGCGTAGTAGTAGGCGCGGCCACCGTGCAGCGCTACATCGACCCCAGCCTGAACCCTGGCCTGGGTGCCCGCCACTATTCGGCCCCGGTGAGCAATACCACCGTGGCCGACCTGGCAACGAATGGCTTTACGCCCTTGCTGAACCCCGCCTTCAACACGTCGGACAAGCCGGCGCAGGTGCGGCCGTTCCCCACGGTGTTCGGCTACGACCAGAGCCGCTTAACCCTGGTTAACACCCTGCCAATCTTTGATAAGGGCTTCTTCTCGCCTACTTCCTTCAGCGACCCGCTGCGGGTGGGCCAGGGCTATGTGGTTAATATCGCAAGCACCGAGCTCGTGGATTTTGTGGGCACCCTCAACAATGGTGACGTAACGACGACCATGGCCAGCAACCGCGACACGTATGCCAATGATGGCGGCTGGCAGTTTGTAGGTAACCCCTACCCGGCTCCGCTCGACTACAGCACGGTGCCCGCTGCTGACCGCGCCGGCCTCGACGCCTCGCACTACGTGTATAGCAGCACGAGCCAGTACAACGGCCAGTACCGCGCGTACGTCCGCGGCATCGGGGGCAACCCGGTGGTGTCGTCAGGCCAGGGCTTCTTCGTTCGGGTGAGCAGTGGCCAGCCCACCGGTTCGCTTACCCTGCGCAACGCTAACCGCCTGACTACGCCCAGCGCGACTACCTTCCAGCGCACCGCGGCCGAAACCCGGCCGCTGGTGCAGCTCACGCTGAAGGGCGCCGGCAGCGTCTCCGACGATGCTTATGTGTACTTCGAAAACGGGGCCACCAATGGCTTCGACTCGCAGTATGATGCCGTGAAGATGCCCAACACTACTGGCCTGAACCTCTCGACCAGCATCAGCGGCCAGCAACTAGCCATTGATGGCCGCGCCGAGTTGGGCAAAACCCAGCAGGTAGTGCCCCTGGCCGTGGGCGTGCCCACCGTGGGCACCTACACGTTCACCACCGCGCAGCTGCTAAACCTGGCCAACGTGCCGGTATACCTGCGCGACTTGCAGCTCGGCACCGTTACCGACCTGCGTCTCACGCCCAGCTATCAATTCACGGTGACCAATGCCGCGGCGCTCATTACCGGCCGCTTCGAGCTGGTGTTCTCGCCGCAGCAGGCCCTGGCTACGATGCCCGCCGCCCTGGCCCAGCAGGTAGCCCTCTACCCCAACCCGGCCACAAAAGCCGCGTTCGTGGAGCTACCCGCCAGCCTCGGCCGCCAGGCCGTAACGGCGACGCTGATTGATGCCCTCGGCCGCCAGGTGCGTACCGTGCAATTGCCTGCCCAAGGCTCAGTGGCCCACTCGCTCGACCTGAGCGACCTGGCTACCGGCGTCTATGCCCTGCGCCTGAGCACCAGCGCCGGCGTAGTGGTGAAAAAACTGGTGGTAGAATAAGCCCCCCCTCCGAATAAGCACCCCCTCCGGGCGGCCGGCTGGGGCCGGCCGCCCGCGAGGTTTTCTCTCTTCATGAATACTGACTTTTACCATCCTCGCATGACTCGTTATATTTTGGCTTTCGCCTTTATTTTCAGTGCTTTGCTAAGCCAGGCGCAAGCCCCCGGCTCGGGCACGCCCGTACCACAAGACCCCGCCCCCACCGCCGTGCCGCTGGATGGCGGCGCTTCGCTGCTACTGGCCAGTGGCGTGGCCTACGGCCTCAAGCGCCTGCGCCAGCGGCGCGCGCGCTAGCTCCGGCCGGCGCACAGGTTACTCGCTCCTGTTGAGCGCTTAGCACAAAGGCTGCCCAACTTCCTGGCCGGGAAGTTGGGCAGCGTTTTTTAGTAGCTAGTGCTAGCGGCGCACCTAAGCTGCGCAGTTGAGCCCATCACCCCGTTCTAGCCGCACTGGTTACCTTTGCCACCCGCTTCTCACCAGCCCCAAACCCGTCTTTCCCGCTTATGTCCAACGCCTTTTTCCGCGTCCCGACCCCTATCAACGAGCCTGTGAAGGGCTACGCGCCCGGCTCGCCCGAGCGCATCGAATTGGTTAAAGAGCTCAAGCGCATCAAGCAGGTGGAGCGCGATATCCCCATGCACATCGGGGGCCAGGAGGTGCGCACCGGCCGCACGCTGCCCCTTGCCCCGCCCCACGACCACCAGCACGTGCTGGGCTACTTTCACGAGGGCGACGCCAGCCACGTAACCCAGGCCATTGAGGCCGCGCTGGCCGCCCGCACCGCCTGGGCCGAACTGCCCTGGCAGGAGCGCGCCGCCATTTTTTTGAAAGCCGCCGAGCTGCTGGCTGGCCCCTACCGCGCCCGCCTCAACGCGGCCACCATGCTGGGCCAGAGCAAAAACGCTTTTCAGGCCGAAATTGACGCTGCTTGCGAACTAATTGATTTTCTGCGCTTTAACGTGCACTTCATGCAGGAAATCTACCGCCAACAGCCCGAATCGTCGCCTGGCATGTGGAACCGCCTGGAGCACCGCCCGCTCGAAGGCTTCGTGTTTGCGCTCACGCCCTTCAACTTTACCTCCATCGCCGGCAACCTGCCCGTATCGGCCGCCCTCATGGGCAACGTGACCGTGTGGAAGCCCGCTTACCCCCAAATCTATTCGGCCCAGGTGCTGATGGAGCTGTTTCAGGAAGCCGGCGTGCCGGCCGGCGTTATCAACCTCATTTTTGTGGATGGCCCGGTGGCCGGCGACATCATTTTCAAGCACCGCGACTTTGCCGGCATTCACTTCACCGGCTCCACCAAGGTGTTCCAGACCATCTGGCAGGAAATCGGGCAGAATATCCACCGTTACAAATCCTACCCGCGCATTGTGGGCGAAACCGGCGGCAAGGACTTTATCCTCGCCCACCCCTCGGCCCACGCCAAGGCCGTGGCCACGGGCATCTCGCGCGGGGCCTTTGAGTACCAGGGCCAGAAGTGCTCGGCCGCCTCGCGGGTGTACCTGCCCTCCAACCTGGCCAACGAGATTCTGGGCTACGTGAAGCAGGATGTGGAGTCGATGAAAATGGGTGACGTAGAGGACTTTAGCAACTTCATCAACGCCGTGATTACCGAAGCCAGCTTCGACAAGCTGGCCAAGTACATCGACGGCGCCCAGGCCAGCCCCGACGCCGAAATTGTGGTGGGCGGCCACTACGACAAGTCGAAAGGCTACTTCGTGCAGCCTACCGTCATCCTGGCTAAGGACCCCAAGTACGTGACCATGTGCGACGAGCTGTTTGGCCCCGTGGTGACGGTGTATGTGTATGACGCTGCGCAATTTGAGCAAGTGCTCGACATCGTAGACAACACCTCGCCCTACGCTCTCACCGGCGCTATTTTCTCGCAGGACCGCTACGCCATCGACCTGGCTACCAGGAAGCTGGTGAACGCGGCCGGCAACTTCTACATCAACGACAAGCCCACCGGGGCCGTGGTGGGCCAGCAGCCCTTCGGCGGGGCCCGCGCCTCGGGCACCAACGACAAGGCCGGCTCGCTGCTCAACCTGCAGCGCTGGGTGTCGCCGCGCGCCATCAAGGAGACGTTCAACCCACCTACCGAGTACCCCTACCCTTTCATGGGTGCCGCGCCCAAGGAAGACTTGAATTTGGATAAGGGAGGGTTTTAATTCGAATATAAAAGTCTGATTTAAAGCGTTTTATAGAACTTGCAGTTAGCAACTCGGGAAGCGTCGCCAGGCGATGCTTCCCGAGTTTTTTTTGTGGCTGAACAGAATTTGGGTTTTTTCCAAATCTTCGGTTACCTTTGGGCCATCAATTCCTCTTGCCAGAAGGATTGTTTTTATACAGAGGCGTGGAGAGACAGGCTCGACGAAACGCCGGCAACCCCCAGCTACTCGCTGGAACGGTGCCAACCGAAGGTCAGCGCAGCGAAGCCCTGACTATATAAAAACAAGTTGCCGTGTGCCGCTCTAACCACCTCCGCTTTACCACCACCTCACTTGCTGCCTTACAGCATGGGTGTTGTTGCATGGGCTGCCCCAGCCGAATGCGCGCGGGGTTTTCGCGAAGCTGTTAGCGCCGTATAGTACGGCCGCCGGCCCATTATCCTTCATTCGGGTGCTTCTCCTGCCGGGCTAGCTAAGCTCAGGCTATGCCGCAGGACTAACTGGCTGTGTTGGCGCGCGTTAGTGTGCCGGCGGCCGGCAGGTGGCACCCTCCCTTTTTTACCAGTATGGATGCTAGCCTTGACGCGCAGGTCGATGACCTGCGCCGCTACCTGCCCGGTCAATCGGTGCCCGAAACCCTGGCTTTGCTGGCCGACCACTTTCCCGGTCGTGTCACGTTCTCTACCTCCTTCGGGCTTGAGGACCAGCTACTTACGCACTTCATTTTTGAGCAGGAGCTACCCATCCGGGTATTTACGCTCGATACGGGCCGCAATTTTCAGGAAACCTACGCTACCTGGAACAAGACGCTGCTGCGCTACGGCCAGCCCATTGAGGTATTTGCGCCGCAGGCGGCCAGACTCGAAGCCCTGGTAACCCAAAAAGGCCCCAACAGCTTCTACGAGAGCCTGGCCAACCGCCAGGAGTGCTGCCACATCCGCAAGGTGGAGCCGCTGGCGCGCGCCCTGGCCGGCCAGCAGGTGTGGGTGACGGGCATCCGGGCCGAGCAGTCGGCCAACCGCCAGCACATGCACCGCGCCGAGTGGGACGCCGGCCACCGCCTCCTCAAGGTGCACCCGCTCTTTGACTGGACCTGGGCGCAGTGCCTGGCCTACGCGCAGGCCCACGGCATCCCGGTTAATCCCTTGCACCACAAGGGGTTCGTGAGCATTGGCTGCGCGCCCTGCACCCGCGCCATCGCGCCGGGCGAGGACTTTCGGGCCGGCCGCTGGTGGTGGGAAAACGCCGACGCCAAGGAGTGCGGCCTGCACAACACCACCGAGCACCAGGGCCATTATAAAGAATTAGGAATGAAGAATGAGGAATGAAGAATTAGCAGTTGCCACGACCAGCCTTTTCACTTTCATGCTTTCCTAAAATGTGCTAATTCCTCATTCTTCATTCTTCATTCCTAATTCAACTACGATGGATTACCTAGACAAATTAGAAGCCGAAGCTATTCATATTCTGCGCGAAGTGGCAGGTCAGTTTGAGCGGCCGGCGCTGTTGTTTTCGGGCGGCAAAGACTCGATTGCCCTCACACGGCTGGCTGAGAAAGCCTTTCGGCCGGGCCGGTTTCCGTTTCCGCTCGTGCACATCGACACGGGCCACAACTTTGAGGAAATCATCGACTACCGCGATGAGCTGGCGGCCACGCTGGGCGAAAAGCTGCTGGTGCGCCGGGTGACGGATACCATCCGGGCGCGCGGCCTGCACGAGCCGGGCGGCAAATACCCAAGCCGCAACGCGTTGCAAACCTACACGTTGCTCGACGTTATTGAGGAGTTTGCGTTTGATGCCTGCATTGGCGGCGCGCGGCGCGATGAGGAGAAGGCCCGCGCCAAGGAGCGCATTTTTTCGGTGCGCGACGACTTTGGCCAGTGGGACCCCAAGCGCCAGCGCCCCGAGCTGTGGAATATCTACAACGGCCGCATTCAGAAGGGCGAAAACGTGCGCGTGTTCCCCATCTCCAACTGGACGGAGCTGGACGTGTGGAACTACATCCAGCGCGAAAACATCAGATTGCCCGAGATTTACTTTGCGCACGAGCGCCAGTGCGTAGTGCTGCCCAGCGGCCAGCTGCTGGGCCTGAGCGAGCACCTCAACCTCGACGCGACCGACGAGATTGTGAGCCGCCGCGTGCGCTTCCGCACCGTGGGCGACTCAACCTGCACCGCCGCCGTGGAGAGCGACGCCGCCTCCATCGACGACATCATCCAGGACCTGCTGCTGGCCAAGGTGAGCGAGCGCGGCGCCACCCGCCTCGACGACAATCTCTCCGAAACGGGCATGGAAGACCGCAAGCGCAATGGCTACTTTTAATAATGGTTAATTTATTAATGGTCAATGGTTAATGAAAAATTATTTGGCCATTTATCCTGACTTGAGCGCCGCTTCTGGCTACAACAGTATTAATCATTAACCATTAAAAAATTAACCATTAAATAGAATGGATATCCTCCGATTTATCACCTGCGGCAGCGTCGACGACGGCAAGAGCACGCTCATCGGCCGCCTGCTTTACGACAGCGACTCGGTGTCGCTCGATGTGCTGGCTACGCTGGAGAAGCGCCGCGCCACCACGGGCGGCGACGTGGACCTGGCTTTGCTCACCGACGGGCTCAAGGCTGAGCGCGAGCAGGGCATCACCATCGACGTGGCGCACAAGTACTTCACTACGCCACGCCGCAAGTTTATCATCACCGACGCGCCGGGCCACGTGCAGTACACCCGCAACATGGTGACCGGCGCCAGCAACGCCGACCTGGCCATTGTGCTGGTCGATGCCCGCCAGGGCGTAATTGAGCAGACGCGCCGCCACACGCTGCTGGCCGCACTGCTGGGCATCCGGCACTTCGTGCTGGCCGTGAATAAGCTGGATTTGGTGGGCTACGACGAGGCCATTTTTCAGCAGATAGTGGCTGACTACCAGCTCATTGCCGAGCAGCTGAAGCTGGCCCAGGTGGTGGCCATCCCGCTGAGTGCCCTGCACGGCGACAATGTGGTGCGGCGCTCCCGGCACATTGCCTGGTACCACGGCCCCAGCCTGCTCGAGCACCTCGAAAGCGTGCCCGTGCCTGCCGATGCCAACCCCCACGAGCCGCGCTTTCAGGTGCAGTACGTCATCCGGCCCCAGACCGAGGAGCTACCCGATTACCGGGGCTATGCCGGTCGTATTCAGAGCGGTACGTACCGGGCCGGCGACCGGGTGCGCATCTGGCCCTCGGGCCTCGAAACGGTGCTCGAAGCCATTGAGGTAAACCAGCAGGCGGTGGCCACGGCCGAAGCGCCGCAGGGCGTCGTGCTGCGCCTGCGCGACGATATCGACATCAGCCGCGGCGATGCCATTGTGCCCCTGAGCGCCCACCCGGCCGTGGTGCGCGAGTTGGAAGCTACCCTCTGCTGGATGGACGAGCGCCCGCTGCGCGCCGGCCGCAAGCTGCTGGTGCAGCACCACGCCGCCGTAGTAAAGGCCTCGGTGACGGCCATCCTGCAAAAAACCAACATCGAAACCTTTGAGAGCCAAGGCACTGACGAAGCCAGGCTCAACGACATCGTGCGGGTGCGCCTCAAAATGGCCCGGCCCCTGGTGGCCGACGATTACCGTCAAAACCGTGTTACTGGCGCTTTTATTCTAGTAGATGAGCAGACGGGGGCCACGCTGGCTGCCGGCCTCATCGCCGCCACCGACCCCGAGTACTTCACGCAGGAAGTGCCGGTAGAGGCCACGTTTTCTATTTAATAGGCTGCAAAATGCACTGTAAAAGACTGTAAAAGAACGTCATGCTGAACGCAGTGAAGCATCTTGCTCGCTTCAGCCAAGCAACTAACTCAATGGTGCGAGCGAGATGCTTCACTGAATTCAGCATGACGTTCTTTTCATTGTTGACAACATATTTATTATCAACACCCTATGAAACCTTCCCCACTTTTCGTGCCCCGCCTCACCGTCGTAGGCGCCGGTCCCGGCGACCCGGAGCTGCTCACCCTCAAGGGCGCGCGGGTGCTGGCGGCGGCCGACGTGGTGCTGTACGACGCGCTGGCCAACGACGCGCTGCTGACCCACGCCCGGCCCGATGCCGAGCTGCTGTTTGTGGGCAAGCGCCGGGGCGCCATGTCTTACACCCAACAGGGTATTAATGAGCTGATTGTGCAGTACGCCTACCGCCACGGCCACGTGGTGCGGCTGAAGGGCGGCGACCCGTTCGTGTTCGGCCGGGGGCGCGAGGAGATGCTGTATGCCGAGGCCCACGGGCTGGCCACCGAGTACGTGCCGGGCATCAGCAGCGCCGTGGCGGCGGCGGGCAGCCTGGGCATTCCGGCCACGCACCGGGGCCTGAGCGAAGGCTTCCGGGTGCTCACGGCTACCACCGCCGACGAGGAGCTGGCGGAAGCGCTGCGGGAGGCGGCCCGCACGCCGCGCACTACCACGGTTATCCTCATGGGGATGAGTCGCTTAGCCGAAATCACTGCCCTTTTCAGCCGCTACGGGGGAGCCGACGTGCCGGCCGCCGTCATCCAAAACGGCACTCTGCCCAGCGCCCGCTTCGTCACGGGCACCGTGACCGACATTGCCGAGCGCGCCGCCCGCGCTGGCCTGGGTGCCCCGGCCATCATTGTGCTGGGCGAAGTGGTGCGGCTAGCCAAAGCGCCGGCCCCGGCCGGAACCGTTGCCGCCGAGCTGCCCAACTTGCTCCCCGAGCTGCTCACCTACTCCAGGGTAGCCTGAGGCTCGCCGTACCTAGATTTTACTCATAAGTTGCTGATTCTCTTACTACTCATAAGTTGCTGATTCTCTTACGCTAATGCCTGCGCTCCCCCTCCTTCCGCCTGCCCTCGATGAAGCTGCCTTGCAGCAGCTCACGGCCGGCCTCACCCCGCAGCAGCTGGTGTGGCTGAGCGGCTATTTCTACGGCCAGGCCGCGAGCGGCGCGGCAGGCGCGGCCGCGGCGGCTCCAGCAACGGCAGTGGCCGCGGCCATCCCCGCCGCGACCCAAAAGCTGACCATTCTCTACGGGTCGCACACGGGCAACGGCAAGAAAATAGCCGAGCAAGCGGCGGCGGCGGCCGCCAGTCGGGGCCTCGCCGCCGAGGTGCGCGACATGAACGACTACCCGGCCCGGCAGCTGGCCCAGGAGCAAAACCTGCTCGTGATTGTAAGCACGCACGGCGAGGGCGAGCCGCCCATCAGCGCCGAGGAGCTGCACCAGTTTATCAGCGGTCCGCGCGCGCCTAAGCTGCCCAAGCTGCGCTTTGCCGTGCTGGCGCTGGGCGACAAAAGCTACCTGCACTACTGCCAGACGGGCAAGAACTTCGACCAGCGCCTGGCCGAGTTGGGCGGCACCCGCCTGCTCGACCGTGTGGACGTGGATGTGGCCTTCAAAGCTCCATCTGCGCACTGGATTGATAATGTGCTTGATATACTGGCTGGCTCCCCGGTGACTACTGCGCCGACTGCTGCCGCTGCAAGTAGCGCCGCTGTCACGCTGGAAACCGCCCCGGCCGACACGCACTTCTCCCACGAAAACCCCTGGCCTGCTAAAGTGCTGGAAAGCATCCAGTTGAATGGTCGGGGCTCGGATAAGGAAACATACCACATCGAGCTGGACCTGGCCGGCGCGGGCCTGCACTACGCGCCCGGCGACGCGCTGGCCGTGGTGCCCCTCAACCGCAACCCCCTGGTAGAGGAGGTATTGCGCGCCGCCCGCCTCAGCGACACGGCTCCCGTGCAGCTTGGCCACGAAAGCCTGCCGCTGGCCGCCGCCCTGGCCAGTCGCCGCGAGCTCACGGTGCTCACCCGCGACGTGCTGGAGCGCTACGCTGCCCTGGCCCCGCACGCCGAGCTGCGCGGCCTGCTGGCCGACGCCAGCCGCCTCCAGCCCTACCTCTACGGCCGCGATGTGGCCGACCTGCTCACCGACTTCCCCACCGACCAGCTCACCGCCCAGGCCCTGGCCGATACCCTGCGCCCGCTGCCCAGCCGCGCCTACTCCATCGCCAGCAGCCTGCTGGCCCACCCCGACGAGGTGCACCTCACCGTGGGGGCCGTGCGCTACGAGGCCCACGGCCGCCGCAAGCACGGCGTGTGCTCGTCCTTCCTGGCCGACCGCGTGGCCGTGGGCGACGAAGCGCGGGTGTATGTGCAACACAATGAGTACTTTAAGCTGCCCGCCGATACCGGCACCGATATCATCATGGTGGGCGCGGGCACGGGCATCGCGCCGTTTCGGGCCTTTGTGGAGGAGCGGGTGGAGCTGGGCAGCGCCGGCCGCAACTGGCTGCTGTTCGGTAACCCGCACTTTACCACCGACTTCCTCTACCAAACCGAGTGGCAGCAGCACCTCAAGCGCGGCGGCCTGGCCAGGCTCGACGTGGCTTTCTCGCGCGACCAGGCCGCCAAGGTGTACGTGCAGGACCGGCTGCTCGAAAACAGCCGCGACGTGTTTGGCTGGCTCGAAAACGGCGCGCAGCTCTACGTCTGCGGCGACAAAACCCGCCTGGGTCACGCCGTGCAGGCCGCCCTCACCCAGGTAGTGCAAAAGGAGGCCGGCTTCTCGCCCGAAGACGCCGCTGCCTACGTCAAAAACCTTCGGAAGCAGCGCCGCTACCTGGAGGACGTTTATTAATCAACTAGTTAACCACTAAAAAAGACCATCATGCTGAGCGGAGCGCAGCGCAGTCGAAGCATCTCTACCTCATTGCTAATCAATGCCGTTGCAACGAAGCGGCAGAGATGCTTCGACTGCGCTGCGCTCCGCTCCGCATGACGGTCTTTAGTATGCATCATCTTAACCTCTGCCACGAGGTATCCGCTACCATGAACGCACCCTTCCTTCTGCTAATCCTTGCTCCTGCCCGCCCCACCGGGTGCTGTTGTTGAAGCCGCCGCTGAGTCTGCGCTGCCCCACGAAGCCGCCGGCTCTATTACCGACGTGGGCCCGCCAGCCCGTGCAAATTACTTCATCAAGTGCAAGTTATTATCAGTATGAAATCCGTTTACACTTCCTTTGTCCTAGCGCCGGCCCTGCTGCTGGCCAGCACCGCGCCCGCCGCGGCCCAAGCTGAGTTAATCGCCATCAGTGGCGTAGTGCGCGAAAAAGGCACCCAGCAGGCCCTGCCCGGCGTGAGCATCAGCGTGAAGGGCGCCAGCGTGGGCACCCAGAGCGACGGCACCGGCAGGTTTGCTTTTCGGGCGCGGCTGCGCTACCCGTTCGTGCTGGTTTTCAATGCGATAGGCCACGCGGCCCAGGAGCTGGAGATTGCCAGCGGCAGCCAGCCCATTGCCGTTACGCTGGAGTCGCGCGACATTCTCACCAGCGAAGTCGTGGTGTCGGCCTCGCGGGTGGAGGAAAGCCGGCTGAAGTCGCCGGTAGCCATTGAGAAGCTTGACATTCGGGCCATCAAGGAAACGCCGGCCCCGAGCTTCTACGACGCTCTCGAAAACGTGAAGGGCGTGCAGATGCTCACCAGCAGTCTCACCTTTAAAGTGCCGAATACCAGGGGGTTCAACGTGCCCAACAACTTCCGCTTCATGCAGCTCGTGGATGGCGTCGATATGCAGGCCGCCACGCTGGGCGTGCCGCTGGGCAACGCCATCGGGCCCACCGAGCTCGACATTGCCAGCGTTGAAATCACGCCCGGCGCGGCCTCGGCCCTCTACGGCATGAACGCCATTAACGGCATGGCCAACCTCACCACCAAAAGCCCCTACACCTACCAGGGCCTGAGCGTGTACCAGAAAATCGGCGTTAACCACGTCGATGGCATCGACCGCCAGCCGAGCGTACTCACCGAAACGGCCATCCGCTGGGCCCAGGCCTTCGGCACCGATAGCCGCTGGGCCTACAAGGTGAACCTCGACTACCTGCGCGGCACCGACTGGCTGGCCAACACCCAAACCGACCAGAACCCACAAAGCCTCAGCTCGGCCAACCCGCGCTTCCCGGAGCTGAGCGGCAACGCCAACCCCGCCGCCGACCTCTGGAACCGCTACGGCGACGACAACGCGGGCAACGTGGCCATTACGATTGCCTATAATGGCCGCGACGAAACCTTTAACGTGCGCCGCACGGGCTACTACGAGAAGGACCTGGTGAACCCCATCGTGCGCAACATCAAGGCCGATGCCAGCCTGCACTACAAGCTGACCGATAACCTGGAGCTGAGCTACGGCTACCGCTTCGGGCTGATGGACGGCGTGTTTCAGCGCGGCAACAAGATTCAGCTCGACGGCGTGACGGTGCAGAACCACAAAGTGGAGCTGAAGAGCCAGAACTTTACGGCCCGCGCCTACATGCTGGTGGAAAACACCGGCGACTCATACAACCTGAACCCGCTGGCCCTGAACCTGGACTTGCAAAATGGCGCCACCAGCACCACCAACGTAGCGGGCCAGGGCACGGGCTGGGGCGATAAGTTTCGGGATGCGCTGCTGAGCCAGCTAAAAGCCGGCACCACCCTGCCCGACGCCATGCAGCAGGCCCGCGTAGTGGCCGACCAGGGCCGCGCGGTGCCCGGCACCGCCGCCTTCAACGCCCTCAAAAACCAGATTATTCACACCAACAACTGGGACAGCGGCGTGAGCGTGAAGGGCGCGCCGACGCCGGGCGGGGCCGCGCTCACGCAGTTCAGCCACACCTACCACACGGAGGGCATCTGGAACCTGGGCCAGCGGGTGCGGTTTGCCGACGTGCTGGTGGGGGCCGACGCCCGCCTCTACGAGATAATCCCCGACGGCAACAATTTCGTGGACTTCAGCCGCCCGCTGAATGAGCGCACCCAGCCGGGCGGTAACAACCAGTATTACAAGAAGATAGGTGGCTTTGTGCAAGCCAGCAAGCTACTGCTGCAAGACCGCCTCAAGCTAACGGCTTCGCTGCGCGCCGATTATAACCCCGAGTTTGACCCCAAGCTGAACCCGCGCGTGGCGGCCGTGTACACGGTGGCCGAAAAGCATAATTTTCGGGCCTCGTATCAAAACGGCTGGCGCTTCCCGTCCTTATTTGAGGCCTTCTCCTTTGTTAATAACGGCGGGGTGCGCCGCGTGGGCGGCCTGGCCCGCGTGAATGAAGGCCTCAATTACCTCAACAACTCGTACACGCTGGCGTCCATTTCGACCTTCAACGCGGCCGTAAACCAGGATGTGGCGGCCGACCCAACCGGCAGCACGAACGATAAGCGGACGCGCGCCGCGCTCAAAAACCGGAACCTGCTGCAAGTGGGCAACTTGCTCACCGAGCAGCCCGAGCAGATTAACGCCTACGAAGTTGGCTACCGTAGTGTATTGCTGGACAATAGGTTATCTATTGACGCTGATGCGTACTACAATGTCTACTCCGGGTTTTTGGGCCAGGTAGAAGTGAGCGTGCCCAAGAACGCCAATGGCCAGCAGGTGCAAGTCGGCTCCGACGATGCCGTGCTGGCTGCGCTGGCCAGCAACCGCAGCGCCCGCCAGGACCGCTACCGCGTGTACACTAATTCGCGCCAGAACTACCACAGCTATGGCTCCACCCTGGGCCTGACTTACAACTTCGTCGGCAAATACACAGTGGGCGGCAACCTCAACTACAACGCCCTCTCGAAAAACGACCAGCCCGACGTGTTCGTGACTGGCTTCAACACGCCCAAGTGGGCCGGCAGCGCCTCCTTCGGCAACCGCGAAATCGTGCGCAACCTGGGTTTCAACGTCGTCTACCACTGGCAAACGTCGTTCTACTGGGAAAGCCCCCTGGCCAACGGCCAGGTGCCCGCCTACGCCAACCTCGACGCCCAGGTCAACCTGCGGGTACCAAACCTGAAATCCACCATCAAGCTCGGCGGCACCAACGTCTTCGACCACCGCTACTACCAGTACGCCGCCGGCCCCACCATCGGCGCGCTCTACTACGTGGCCGTCACCTTCGACGCCACAGTATTACACTAAAATCTTCTGCGTTTCCTCTGCGAAACCCTCTGCGTCTTCTGCGGTGAAAACACGCTCCTAACAGCCCTGCCATGTCCAGCATTCCAGCCCCCGCCGCCCACTCCGAGGTCGAGCACGTCAAAGTTGCCAGCCGCTACCTGCGCGGCACCATTGTCGAGAGCCTCCGCAACCGCCTCACCGGCGCCCTCAACCCCGACGACACCCACCTCATCAAGTTCCACGGCTCGTACCAGCAAACCGACCGCGACCTCGAAAGCGAGCGCAAGCGCCAAAAGCTGGAGCCGCTGTTCTCGTTTATGATTCGGGTGCGCGTACCCGGCGGCGTGGCCTCGGCCCCGCAGTGGCAGCGCATGGACGCTTTGGCCGACGCCTACGGCAACGGCACGCTCAAACTCACCACCCGCCAAACGTTTCAGCTACACGGCGTACTCAAGCGCGACTTACCCGCTGCCATCCAAGGCTTTAACGAAGTGCAGATGGACAGCATCGCCGGCTGCGGCGATGTAAACCGCAACGTGATGTGCAACACCAACCCGCACGAGTCGGCCGTGCACGGCGAGGTAGTAGCGCTGGCCCAGGCCATCAGCGCGCACCTCACGCCGCGCACCACCGCCTACCGCGAAATCTGGCTCGACGGCAGCCTGCTCGAAACCACCGAAGCCGTGGACGACGAGCCCATCTACGGCCACACCTACCTGCCCCGCAAATTCAAAATCGCCCTGGCCCTGCCGCCCTACAACGATTCCGACATCTTTTCCAACGACATCGGCCTCATTGCCATCGAGCAAAGCGGCCAGCTGCAGGGCTTCAACGTGGCCGTCGGCGGCGGCCTGGGTATGACCTTCGGGATGCCCGAAACCTACCCGCGCCTGGCCGACGTCATTGGCTTCGTGCCCACCGCCGAGGTAGTAGATGTGTGCGAAAAAATCGTGACCATCCAGCGCGACTGGGGCAACCGCGCCAACCGCAAGCTCTCGCGCCTCAAGTACACCATCGACCGCGTAGGCCTGCCCGCTTTCGTGGCCGAGCTGCATCAGCGCCTGGGACACGAGCTGGCGCCCGCCCACCCCTACCAGTTCCACAGCTCCAGCGACGCCTTCGGCTGGACGGGCAACCCCAATGGGTTGTCGCACCTCGTGCTATTCGTAGAAGGTGGCCGCGTACTCGACCGGCCCGGCTACCATCTCAAGTCAGCCCTACGCGAAATCAGCAGCTTCCACACCGGCGAGTTCCGCCTCACCGGCAACCAAAACCTCATTCTGGCTAATATCGAGCCCGGTTACCGCGCTCGCGTCCAAGCTATTTTGGAAGAAAACGGCGCGGCCCCCAAAGCCGAGCAGCTCACCGCCCTGCGCCGCGATGCCTTGGCGTGCGTAGCCCTCAATACCTGCTCGCAGGCTTTTGCCGAAGCAGAACGCTACCTCCCCCAACTCCTTGATAAACTGGATGCTGTTATCCGGGCCCACGGCCTGGCCGAAGCCGGCATTCTGCTCCGCATGACGGGCTGCCCCAATGGCTGCGCCCGCCCCTACCTAGGTGAAATCGGCCTGGTAGGCCGCGCGCCGGGCCGCTACAACCTGTATCTTGGTGCCAACCACACCGGCGAGCGCCTCAACAAGCTCTACCGCGAAATGCTCGACGAAGACGGCATTCTGCGCGAACTCACGCCCCTGCTAGCTGCCTACGCCGCCGGGCGCCAGCCCCAAGAAGGCTTCGGCGACTTCGTAGTGCGCACCGGGGTAGTGAAAGCCACGTTACAAGGTTTAGACTTCCACGCGTAACCTGTATTTTACCAGTAATTATGGCGACTGACCTTGTTTCGACCCCGCCCCCAGAGGCTGCGGCCACCAGCCGGCCGGGGCCCTCGCCTAGTGCCACGCTGCCCGTATTCCTGGATTTAAGGCAGCGGCGGGTGCTATTAGTGGGTGGCGCAGCCGAGGCGTTAGCCCAGCTTACCGCAGTCCTTCAGGAACATCCCCACGCCGCCGTTACCGTAGTGGCCCCCACGCTGCTGCCCGAATTGGTGAACCTTGCGGCCCAATATCCACAAATAATACTGCACCGCCGCGCCTTCGAAACAGACGATTTAGCCGGCCACGACTTGGTACTCGTAGCCACCCCCGACACCGACTTGCATGGCCGCGTGCGAGCCGGCGCGGCTGCCCGGCGGCTGCACGCCGTGGCGGCCCTCGGCCCCACCGATGAGGCCGCCGCCGTTGCGCATTGGCAACGAGTAGCCACCTTTTCACTTGGTGCCTTTGCTATATTCTTAATTATTAACATCTTATCTTATTACTTCACTTGGCTACAAGCCTGGCATGTAGTCAGTAACGCCAGCACGTTTTACACATTTATAGGAGTCGGCTTCATCGCTCAGCTAATCGACGGCGTACTAGGAATGGGCTACGGCGTAGTATCTGCCATTAGCCTAATGTCCTTGGGCCTAAGCCCAGTAGCCGTAAGCGCTAGTATCCACACAGCCGAGATGTTTGCCAGCGGTGCGTCAGGCTATCACCATTATCGCTTCGGCAACGTCAATAAACGACTATTCAAAGTGCTGCTTTTACCTGGGGTAGCGGGCTCCATTAGCGGTGCACTGCTATTATCGCACTTTGGCGAGCAATACGCTAACTATATAAAACCCATTCTGGCGCTGTACCTACTCATCTTAGGAGTACGCATTCTCAGCAAAGCTGTGCGCAAACAATCCCACAAGCGCCGCAAAGTCAAAAACGCGGGCTGGTTAGCCGGCGCCGGCGGGTTTCTCGACTCCTTCGGTGGCGGCGGCTGGGGGCCACTAGTCACCAGTACCCTTATCGCCAACGGCCGCACCCCCAATTATGTAATTGGCACAGTAAGCTTGGTCGAGTTCTTCGTGACATTCGCCAGCGCAGTTACCTTTTTCTCTATCCGCGGCCTCTCGTACTGGCAAATAGTAGCGGGACTAATTGTGGGTGGTGTAGCAGCTGCTCCCCTAGCAGCACGCCTAGCTGGCCGCATACCTACCCGCTTGATGTTCATCGGAGTCGGGCTAATGGTTATCATCTGGAGCCTTTGGGCGTTGCGCAAATTATTTTTTTAGGCACAAAGCTGTTTGGAGCTCCAGAAAAGACAGTCAGCATACCAAGCTACCAAATGATTGTGCAGCTTCAGATAGACAAAGTCAATCAACTGTCACCAAAGCCTTTTAGACAGAGCGCTAGAGCCTCTCCCTAGCAAGAAGCCTATAGCTACCCATGCCGTTTCCCTGTTCGCAAATGGCTTGCTCAACGCTACCAGCGGCTCCTTTCTTTTCGCTCTCCCGGCCAGCAACGGCTGAAGCAGCCAAGCGTTATATAAACCCTACTGCCAGCACGCATTCGCTTTCATTAGCCGCTATATAGTATTCGCCCGCCGCCAGACCCGCCCCAAATACCTGCATTTAGCTAGCAGGTCAACAAGGCTGACGTACAAGCGCACAATGCATCCACGTACCCAACACTAATACCATCAAAATTTTATATTACAAGTTTTTATATCACGCTTGAGCAACCTACAGCCGCGTCACATGTCACGCTCTCCCCGCCTGATAAACCAATGCGATTCTTGAGTCAGACATCTAAACATCTAATGGCGTCCCTTAAGGTGACTAGAGTGCGTTCTAAAAAGACACTTAGGGGGCCTAAATCAGCAGCGTAAGTAGGCACCTGTCGGCATCGAGGCCTTGAGGTCGTTTGCCTGGTGGGGCGAAACGCAAAAGCCCTGCCCCGGCCGCTGGCAAAAGCGGGGACGGGGCAGGGCTCAC
>CAXTFI010000023.1:0-34904 GCA_964243255.1 uncultured Hymenobacter sp. | reverse complement strand
TCCAGTCGCCGTAGCCGTAGTGGCGGTCGCGGGTCACCCCGCTTTGGTTGTCCATAATAGCCTGGCGGCGGCCCACCAGGCGGTTGAACAGGGTGGACTTGCCCACGTTGGGGCGGCCCACTATTGCAATGGTATTCATGTAGTTGGCTCCAGCCACCGCGCCGACCGTGCGCGGCAGTACCCGGAGTAATTAGGGTTAAAATGGCCGGGTTTTCATTTAGCAGTTATCAATTAACATTTATCAGTCGTTAGGCTGAGTTGATGTAATTGAAGCTGATAACTGATGATTGATAACTGATAATTGACTACTGGTAGCCGAAGCGGCTCAGCGCCTTGCTGTCGGTGCGCCAGTTCTCGTTCACTTTCACGAACAGCTCCAGGAACACTTTTTTCTGGAAAAACTTTTCCATTTCTTCGCGGGCCCAGGTGCCGACTTTTTTCAGGGCCTCGCCTTTGGCCCCGATGATGATGCCCTTCTGGCTGTTGCGCTCCACGTAGATGACGCCGCGGATGCGGATAATGTCGTCGTCTTCCTTAAACTCCTCAATCTCGACTTCGCAGCTGTAGGGTACCTCTTTTTTGTAGAGCTTGAAGATTTTTTCGCGCACCATTTCGGCGGCAAAAAAGCGCTCGGGCTTGTCGGTTAGCTCGTCTTTGGGGTAGTACGGGGGGTGAATGGGCAGGCTTTCGAGGGCCAGCTGCAGCACCCGCTCGGTGCCGAAGGCGTTGAGCGCCGAGATGGGCAGCACGTCGGTGGCGTTGGGCAGCTGTTCTTTCCAGTAGGCGAGCTTGGCTTCTACTTCGGCCTGGTCAGCCTGGTCTATCTTATTGACCAAGATGTAGATGGGCGTATCGACGGTTTTGCGCAGGCGCTCGATAACGGGCTCTTCGTCGTGCTTTTCGTAAATGTCGGTGACGAATAATATCACGTCGGCATCCTCCAAGGACGAGTACACGAAGGCCATCATGGCGTTGTGCAACTCATATTTGGGCTGAATGATGCCGGGCGTATCGGAATAAACGAGCTGAAAATCATCGCCATTGAGGATGCCCAGGATGCGATGGCGCGTAGTTTGGGCTTTGCTCGTGACGATGCTTAGGCGCTCGCCCACGAGCGCATTCATCAGCGTAGACTTGCCCACGTTGGGCTTGCCGATGATGCTGACGAAGCCGGCGCGGTGAGGCTTAGGTTCAGGATTCACGAGGGATAGGGTTGATTTTGAGGCCGCAAAGGTACGGCTTCTTTCAGCAGCTAGCTTTCATAACAAACTGATAAGCCAAAAGGAGCGGTTAGTTGTTGCAGGTAGGCTGGTACTGCCTGGTGCTGTAGCATGACAAATTTGTTGGCTTTTTCGGGTAGCCCCAGGGCGGGCACCGTTGCGCAGCTGCTGCAAACGGCGGCAGCGCTAGTGCCGGCCGGGGTAGCGGTTTCTTTTTACGATGGGCTGCTGGGGCTGCCGCTCTTCGACCCCGCCCTGGTGGCACCCGGCTTGGCGCTGCCACCTGCCGTGGCCGCGCTGCACCAGTGCCTGGCCACGGCCGATGCGGTGCTGGTTGCCACCCCCGAGTATGCCTACGGGGTGCCCGGCAGCCTCAAGAATGCCCTCGACTGGCTCGTGGCGGCCGGTAGCCTCTACGGCAAGCCAACCGGCGCGCTTAGCGCCTCGCCGTCGGCGGAGGGGGGCCGCCGCGCGCTGGCCAGCCTGCTGGCCACGCTTGAAGCCTTGGGTGCCGCGGTGCCGCCGGGCGCGGTGCTGGCGGTGCCGCAGGTGCGCGCCCGGCTGGCGGCGGCTGGCCAACCCGTTGACCCCGTGCTCATGCACGAGCTGCGGGCTGTGCTGACGGCATTACTTAAGCCGACGGGCTGACTTTTGCGCAGCTTACTGGTTTACTACGAAAATTTGCCTTTATGTCCTCTACTTCTTCTGCCACCAAGCGCCGCGTTGGCCTGCTACTGGTTAACCTTGGCACGCCCGACTCGCCCCAAACCAGCGACGTGCGCCGCTACCTCAACGAATTTCTCACCGATGGCCGGGTGGTAGATATGCCGGCCGCCGTGCGCTACCCGCTGTTTCGGGGGCTGGTGGTGCCGCTGCGGGCCCCCAAGTCGGCCAAAATCTACCAGGAATTGTGGGATGCCGAGCGTGGCTCGCCGCTGCTCTTTCACGGCCTCGACCTGAAGGCGGCGGTGCAACGAGAGCTGGGCGACGAGTACGTGGTGGCCTTCGGAATGCGCTACCAGAAGCCCAGCATCGAGCAGGCGCTGGCCGAGCTGCGCGACGCGGCCGTGGACCGCATTGTGGTGCTGCCGCTGTTTCCGCAGTATGCATCGGCCAGCACGGGCTCGGTGCAGGAGAAGGTAATGGACATCGTAAAGGACTGGTGGATAGTGCCTAGCATCAGCTTCATCAGCTCCTTTGCCGATGAGCCGGGTTTTATCGCCAGCTTGGTGGCGCGGGGCCGCGCCGAAATGCAAAAGGATGACTATGACCACTTTGTGTTCAGCTACCACGGCATACCTGAACGGCACGTGCTCAAGGGCAGCTTCAAAGGCTACTGCCAGCTGGGCAAGTGCTGCAATACCTATACTAAAAACAACCGCTACTGCTACCGGGCGCAGTGCTTTGCCACGTCGCGCCTGCTGGCCGAGGGCCTGGGCCTGCGCGACGACCAGTACACCGTTTCGTTTCAGAGCCGCCTGCAAAGCCGCCTGCGCGACCCTTGGCTGCAACCCTACACCGATGAGGTGCTCAAGGAGTATCCGGCCAAAGGCATTAAGAAAGTGTTGGCTTTCTCGCCCGCCTTCGTGGCCGATTGCCTCGAAACGACCATCGAAGTAGGCACGGAGTTCCGCGAGTTATTTGAGGAAAACGGGGGCGAGCACTGGCAACTGGTGCCTTCACTCAACTCGGAGCCCCATTGGGTAACGGCCGTGGCCGCGATGGTGCGGGCTAATTAGGGGATTGATATTGTATAATGCTCATCATCACTAAGTCATTAATTATAAAAATGAGAGCCGGGAGGCACCCAACATTGGTTAATGTTGGGTGCCTCCCGGCTCTCATTTTTATAGTTGGGCGGCGCAAAAATGATTAGGCTGCTATCACCTTGTTGAGAATAGCTAGCGCTGGTGGCCGGGAAGCTGGTTGCTGGGAAGTAGCAAAGCTTTCTGCATAGCCTCTTCAAAATCAAGGGGTAAGAGAAAGTCCCTGAATAGTGGGTAGCTGCTGATGGTGTCGTAGCTCAGGGCCGTGACGAATACATTGCGGCCTTCCTGGTCGAGGTTGACGGCGGCCAGGGGCAGCAGGATGCGCTGGTCGGCGTGGGGGGCGGGGGGTGGCACGCCGGGCAGGCCGGCGGCCAGCAACACATCGAGGTACAGCACGCGCTGGCCCACGGGGTCTACCAGCAGCTCGTTTACCGTGCCCAGGGGCTGGCCGTCGCGGCCACGCACAGCCCAGCCGCGGGGGTCGGGGTCGCCGGTAGCCATTTCAAACGTGGGCAGGTCGCGGAGGCGGCGTAGCAGCGGGGAGTTCATAAGGTGTTGGGTTAGAGCACGTCGGCGGCGGGGTAGCTCATGGTGTTAAGCAGCGAAGTTAGCTGATGCAGGTAAGCCTGGTTTTGGGTCTGCTCGGTTGAAGTAGCGTCGCGGCCCGAAAGCTGAGCTGCCTGGCGCACGAGGCCGTTGGCTTCGGCTTCGAGGTTGGGGTAGCCTTTTTGCTGCACAGCCCGCAGCAGGTTGGCGGCGGCCACCAGGCCGGGGCGCAGGCTGGCTTGGGGGTCGCCGTCGGCGAGCCGGGCGGTGGCGCTGGTGAAGTTGTCGCGCTGCTCGCGAATGGCGGCATCCTCGCGCAGGTCGGCCCGGTCGACGAGCCGCGTGAGGACCGGGATGAGCTGGACCAGCTTGGCGCGGGCGGCGTTGGGGCTGGTTTCGGCAACGGGCGGCGCTTCCGGGATGGCCGAATCGGCGGCCAGGGGCACGGCCCGCACCACCGAGTCGGTGGCACCCGGCGGCGGCCCAGGCGCGGGCGCGGTGGCCGCAGCTGGCACGGGCACGGCTGGCTCGTCGGCGGGCTCGGGCCGCAGAAAGAAGTAGGCGGCGGCCAGCAGCAGCAGGGCGGCCAGGGCAACCAGCAGCCAGGGGCTGGGCGATGATTTTTTGGGTTGAATGCGAAGCTCGGCCATCGGGGCAGGTAGGTTGGTGGCTCCCATTACGAAGAGTAGCGGGTAGCAGTTGAGGTAGGGTAAGCTGAGGGCAGGCGTGGCCGCCCTATGTTTACGGTCAGTTTCACCCGGTTTTCACTCGCTGCTATGGCTTCTCCCACTGCCCGCCTGCTGGCCGACCTGGAGGCCGCTGGCCTGCTGCCTTCCGCGCAGGCCGCCGCCGTTGCCGAAGACGAGCGCACCCGGCCGTTTTCGCTGCACTACGAGCTGCGGGCGCTGCTGTATCTGGGCAGCGTGCTGCTGGCCGGCGGGCTGGGTGTACTTATCTATGAAAATCGCAACAGTCTGGGCCACGAGCTGGTAACGGCGTTCATCTCGCTGGCAATGGCCGCGAGCTTTGCCTACGCGGCGCGGCACCGGCCGGCTTTTAGCTGGGGGCAGGCCCCGCGCACCCGCATCGCGGCCGACTACCTGCTGCTGCTCGGCTGCCTGCTTTTTCTGGTGCTGGAGGGCTACCTGCAGGTGGAGTACGGCGTGTTTGGCACGCGCTACGGGCTGGTGACGCTGCTGCCGGCGCTCGTGTTTTTTGCCCTGGCCTATCGCTACGACCACCGGGGCGTGCTGGCAATGGCCCTTACGGCGCTGGCGGCTTGGGTGGGTGTGAGCGTGGCGCCGCTGGCGGCCCTGCACGACGCCGACTACCTGCCAGCGGCGCTAACCGGGCCGGCCCTGCTGCTGGGCCTGGTGCTGGTGGCCGCCGGGCTGGCTTCGGAGCACTGGCGGCGCAAGCCGCATTTTGCCTACACCTACCTGCTGCTGGGCAGCAACGTGGCGCTGCTGGCCGCGCTGCATTTTTTCCTTGAGCAAGAGGGCCTGGCCGCCACCGGCTGGCTGGCGCTGGTGTTGGCGGTGTGCGTGGGGCTGGGCTGGTATGCCCGGCGCACGCAGTCGTATCTGTTTCTGCTACTGGCAGTTGGCTATGGATACGCGGCGGGTACGGTGGGGCTGTTTCGGCTGTCGAGTGCGCTGGGGCTGAGCGACCTGCTCTTTGGCTTGGGCACGCTGTATTTTCCGCTCACCCTGGCCGGGATAATGCTGCTTTTTGTCAATATCAAGAAAATTCTGCGCATCTCATGACTATAAAAGCCTATCCGGCGGCCTGGCCCCTGGGCGATGCCCAGCGGCAGGCGGCCCGCCGCTGGCAGCAGCGGGGCCTGCTCACCGCCGCCCAGCGGGCGGCCATTGAAGCGGCGCATCCGGTGGCCTACGAGCGGCCGGTGCTGTTTTTGCGCATTGGGCTGTTTGTGGCCACCTTGCTGGGAGTGGCCAGCGCGCTGCTACTGGTGGGCGTATTCACCGAATTTAAGCTCAGCCAGCAAGGCTACAGCTTGGTGGTCCTTATTGGCTGCGTAGCCGGCCTGGAGGTAGTCATCAAAAGAGCCCGCCACTACCGCTCGGGCCTCGATAACGCCCTGCTATACTGTGCGTTGCTGGCTTGCGGCTTTTTGCTTGGCCTTCTGCTATTCGGTGCCACGGCCGGGTCGCTGGCGGGCTATCAGCTCTGGCGCTGGCTGCTACCCATGCTGCTGGTGCTGCTGTCCGCCCTGCTCCGCTACGCCGACCCGGTGGTGGCGGCCGCTACCTTTGGCGTGGCCCTGGTGCTGCTGGCTAACACCTTGTTGCGAAGCAACTTAGGGCAGGCGCTGCTGCCTTTTGTGGGTATGGCGGCCGCCGGCCTGCTGCTGCTGGCCCTGCGGCGGCTGCCGGCGCGGGACGATTATTTTTATTACTGCTCGGCGGGGCTGGTGCTGCGCACGCTGGGCCTGGCTACGCTGTACCTGGCCGGCAACTACCTGGTGGTGCGCGAGGGCAACGCGGCGCTGCTGGGCGGGAGCGGCCCGTCGGGGCAGATTCCGCTGGCGCTGCTGTTCTACGTATTTACGACTGGTATGCCGTTGTTATACATAGCGTTAGGCCTGCGCCGCCACGACCGGCTGCTGCTCACGATGGGCCTGCTGGCGGTGGCCTTTTCCTTGGTTACGCTGCGCTACTACCGTGCCCTGCTGCCCCCCGAAGTGGCCGCCACCGTAGGGGGGGCGGTGTTGCTGGTAGGAGCCCTGGCCGCCCTGCGCTACCTGCGCACCCCGCGCCACGGCCTCACCGCGGCGGCCGACGAGGACGCGCGCCCTGCGTTCAACCTCGAAAGCTTCGTCACAGCCCAAACGGCCCACGTGCCCGCCGCCCCGGCGGCGGGGTTTGAGTTTGGCGGCGGCCACTCGGGTGGGGGTGGGGCCGAGGGGCAGTTTTAAGCCGGTAGCTTGGCCGCCGTGCCACTTTACTGCGGCAGCGTTAGCAGGTAGCCAATCGTAAAATTGGCGTCCCAGTCGAACACGAATTGCTGGCACCCGGTGGCGGCGGCCACGGCCTTGTAAATGTTGAGGCCCGCCTTCGACTTGGCATTGTCGAGCTGGTAGGCGCTGGCGGCGTCGAGCACGGTGTAGCGCTCTTTGCCGTTGCGCCCTTTTTTGGCCATCTCAAACGGCACGCCCCCGATAATGAAGCAGGTTTGGCGCAGGTCGCTGGGCACCTGCCGGGCTTTGGCCTGCACGTCGGTGGCAACGGTGGCATCGTCGGTGCCTTTCTCAAAGTACTTGGCGCCGTAGGTTTCTACCGCCTTGGGCTGGCCGGCGGAGAGCCAGGAAATCTTGGTGTTGCCCGAGCCAATATCCACCACGAAGGCCTTGCCGGCATACGCGGGCGGTAGCACCGAGCGCAGCCCCAGGCTGCCTTCTTTTTCGGGCGTCACGGTGTTCACCACGTAGTTCAGGCCCTTGAGCGCGGCCACAATCTTGGTGGTGCTCGGCACCTTCAGCGCCCCGGAGCTGACCACAAAATGAATGTCGCGCCCGCTCACGCCGTAGTCCAGCATCTTGCCGATGTAGGCCTTCAGGCCCTGGCGGATATCGGCATCGGTGGCCATGCTTTCCATCACGAGGCTGTTGCCAAACTCCGCTTTTTCGAGCTTCCAGTGGCGCTGCGGGTCGATGCGCACAATAAACGAGTTGAAGCCGCTGGCTCCCAGCTCTACCACGCCCTTGAGCTTGCCATTGACCGGGGCGGGGGCCTCGTAGGCGAAGGCGGGGCGGGCCCCGGCCGGCGCCGCGGGCGCGTCGTCGCTGGTGTCATCAACCGGGCCCGAATCGTCTGTACCAGGCTGCGTAACTGGGGCCGAAGTCGCCGCCGGATTCAGCTGCGGGTGAGATTCCCGAAAATACTTAATGCCAAAATACAGGCCGAGCGCAAAGATTGCCGCGATAATGAGGCGGCTGGCAAGGGTAAGGCGCATGGGAAGGTGTGGGTAGAAGTGGGTGAAAGCCAACGCAATGTTACAAGCCAGCCGGTTAGGTACCGGCGTACTTTCATAGGCTGCAAGGCTGGGGGCTCGTGAGGCGCCCCGCCCGCGCCGTCTGCACACTTAATTTCGCACCACTACCTGAGATTAAAAAAGAGAACGTCATGCAACGCTGTGCGCCGCATGACGTTCTTCTTGATTTTCAGTCAGATACCAGGCCAGCCAAGCCGCGGCAAAACCGCGCGCCAGCCAGGCAACCCGCTGCTTAAATGCCGCTTTTCGCGCAGGTGTTGCCCCCTACTGTGGCGCCGGCCCCAGCCGAGCCCGTGAGGGCCGCTTTCACGCTCGACGCGCTGAGGACGGACAGCGAGTAGGGCGGCGTGAAGGCGGTTTTGCCGTCGCCGGCTTTTGTGCCCGTGGTGCTGGTGAAGATGCTGCCGGTTTCCCGCACCGCCGTCTCGTTGCCGTCTAGTATCGCAATGGGGTTTTTCACGTTCTCAAACACGTTGTTTTGCACCAGCAGGTTGGCTTCCAGGCCCGCGGCGATGCACTTGTTGCTGACCGTGCTGTTGTAGTAGCTGTTCACAATGTGCACTTTACCGAAGCGCACGCGCGGCATCCGCTCTACGCAGCCCTGCGCCCACCAGCAGCGCGCAAACGTGATGTTGAGCTTGCCCCGGTCGCCGGTCGCGCCGTCCGACGAGCCGATGAGGTCCGAAAAGCGGTGGTCGTTGGAGCCGCCCGAGCCCCCGGCGCGCGGCGCCTTCAGGTAGGTAAACTTGGTCCAGGAAACGGTGATGTAGTTCGAGGCATTCTTCAGGTCCAGGTTGCCATCTACCCCGTCGCGAAACTCGCAGTGGTCGACCCACACGTTGGTGCAGGCGTCCACCGTCATATTGTCCTGCCCGTCCACGTCGTAGGCGCCGGCACCATCAAAAATGAGGTTGCGAATAACCAGGTTGGTGCACCGCTTCACGTAGATAATCCCCGAACCATCCTTGGTTTGGTCGGCCGATACGAGCCGGGCCCCGGCCGAGCCGAACAGGGTTTTACCCGACTGGTCCTGCCACGAAATGCGCCCGCCCGAGGGAATGGTAATCGTGCCGTTGACCTGCACCACCTTCACAGCCGCGTTTGTGAGGGCGGCTTTCAGCTGGTCGTAGGTAGTCACTACCGTGGGGGTAGCCGTGCCCCCGCCGCTGGTGCCGCCATTTTGCGAGGCCCAGCCCTGGGCGGCGCAGTTGGCTTCTACGTCGGCGGTGGCCACGTTGCCAGTGAGCCCAGGGGCAGCCGGCTCGGGGCTGTGCGTGTTGCAACCGGAGTTCAGCCCCGTGCAGGCTACCAGCGTGGCAGCCAATATTTTAGCAATTTTCATGCGTAGTAATGGTTTGGGTGGGAAAAGGCCTGCCACACCTGTGGCAGGTAAGGTGAGATGAGGCAAGTTTCTCAGCAGTCTGCTGGTCAACGAGACGTTAGCTGCTAAGGCATAACTATGCTGACTGTGTGCGCTTTGCACAAGCGAAGTAAGTACTCACTCTCATACTGAATACCTGTTTTTATAGAAAAATTTATGCAATCGTTACCGGTTACGTTCTCATGGCCTATTACTAGGGATTGATGGGAATTTTATGCTTCTATAATCCAGTAGCGGGAGCGTTGTGCCGGGTTAGTGGGCTCCGGCAGCGGAGCCCGGCCGGGCACGTCGGGGTGCGCTTGGTGGTGCCGACCTTTGCGCCTGCTTCGAAACCATCCGCCCCCCGCCGGGCGTTACCCCATTCATGTCCGACAATTCCGCTCTGCAAGTGGCCGCCCCGGCCCACGACGAAATCGACCTCCTCGACCCGCGCCAGTTTATCGTCATTAAAAACGCCCGCGTTCACAACCTCAAAAACCTGAGCGTGGCGCTGCCCCGCAACAAGTTTATCGTCGTCACGGGCCTTTCGGGCTCGGGTAAGTCGAGCCTGGCCTTCGACACCTTATATGCTGAGGGCCAGCGCATGTACGTGGAAAGCCTGAGCAGCTACGCCCGCCAGTTTCTGGGCCGCATGGACAAGCCCGACGTGGACTACATCCGGGGTATTTCGCCGGCCATCGCCATCGAGCAGAAGGTTAGCATCAAAAATAACCGCTCGACGGTGGGCACCAGCACCGAGATTTATGACTATTTGAAGCTGCTGTTTGCGCGCGTGGGCCGCACGTTCTCGCCCAAAAGTGGCGAGCAGGTGCGCAAAGACACGGTAGCCGACGTGGTCGACTACTTGTTTACGCTGCCCGCCGATACGCGCGTTACCATCCTGGCCCCGCTGCTGCGCACCGAGCCCGACCGGCCCATGAGCAAGGAGCTGGACCTGCTGCTGCAAAAAGGCTACGGCCGTGTGGTGCTGGCCGATGGCCAAAACGCTTTTATTGAGGACCTTATCGGCGAAGGCAAGCCCGAAGTAGCGGGCGATATCTTCATTCTCATCGACCGGGCGGCGGTGCAGCCCGGCGACGAGGACCTGCAGTTCCGACTCTCCGACTCGGTACAAACGGCCTTCTTTGAGGGCCACGGCACCTGCGTGGTGAAGCTGGATAACGAGACCCGGATGTTCTCCGATAAGTTTGAGCTGGACGGCGAGGTGTTTGAGGAGCCGAGCGTTAACTTCTTCTCGTTCAACAACTCCTATGGCGCGTGCCACACCTGCGAGGGCTTTGGCTCCGTGCTGGGCATCGACGAAGACCTGGTGATACCAGATAAGAGTATGACCGTGTACGAGGGTGCCATTGCGCCCTGGCGCACCGAAAAGCAGGGCGAGTGGCTGAAGCCGCTGCTCAAGAACGGCATCCGTTTCGACTTCCCCATTCACCGGCCCTACAACGACCTTAGCGCCGCCGAGCAGCGCCTGTTATGGACTGGTAATAAGTACTTTGAGGGCCTGGACGCGTACTTCAAGTGGGTGAGCGAGCAGACCCACAAAATTCAGTACCGGGTGCTGCAAAGCCGCTACCGGGGCCGCACCGTGTGCCCCGACTGCCGCGGCACGCGCCTGCGCAAAGACGCGCAGTACGTGAAAATCGACGGCCGCAGCATCACCGATTTGGTGCTGCTGCCCATTTCGCAGGCCTTGGACTTTTTCCAGAACCTGGGGTTGTCGGAGCACGACATGGCCGTGGCTGACCGGTTACTAGCCGAAATCACCAATCGCCTCGGCTACCTCGACCGCGTGGGCCTGGGCTACCTGACCCTGAATCGCTTAAGCAACACGCTGAGCGGCGGCGAAAGCCAGCGTATTTCGCTGGCCACGTCGCTGGGCTCGGCGCTAGTGGGCTCCATGTACGTGCTCGATGAGCCCAGCATTGGCCTGCACCCCAAGGACGCGGAGCAGCTGATTGGCGTGCTCCGCTCGCTGCAGGAGCTGGGCAACACGGTGGTGGTGGTGGAGCACGAGGAGAAAATGATGGAAGCCGCCGACCAGATTATCGACATTGGCCCCGAGGCCGGCAGCGGCGGCGGCAACCTCATGTTTCAGGGCACTTTCCCGGAGCTGATGCAAGACACGGCCACCTACACCGGCAAGTACCTCAGCGGGCAGCTCGAAGTGGCGGTGCCCACCGTGCGCCGCCCCTGGCGCAACGCGCTGGAGCTAACCGGCGCGCGCGAAAACAACCTCAAAAACGTGAGCGTAAAGATTCCGCTGGGCGTAATGACGGTGGTCACAGGCGTGTCGGGCTCGGGTAAGTCGACGCTCATCCGGCGCATTCTGGCCCCGGCCCTCATGAAGATGCTGGGCGGCGGCGCGGGCGAAACCACCGGCAAGTTCGACCGCCTGCTGGGCGTGAATGGGCAGGTGACGCACGTGGAGTTTGTAGACCAAAACCCCATCGGCAAGTCGTCGCGCTCCAACCCGGTGACCTACGTAAAGGCCTACGATACCATACGTTCGCTGTTTTCGGAGCAGCCGCTGGCCAAGGCGCGGGGCTACAAGCCCTCGCACTTCTCGTTCAACGTGGAGGGCGGGCGCTGCGAGGTGTGCCAGGGCGAAGGCCAGGTGAAAATCGAGATGCAGTTCATGGCCGACATCTACCTGACCTGCGAAAGCTGCGGCGGCCACAAGTTCAAGCAGGACATCCTGGAAATCAAGTTTCAGGACAAGAACATCTACGAGGTGCTCGACCTGACGGTGGAAGACGCGGTGGAGTTTTTCAAAGGCCAGCCCAAAGTGGCCGAGCGCCTGCGCCCGCTGCTCGACGTGGGCCTGGGCTACATCCGGCTGGGGCAGTCGGCCAACACGCTGAGTGGCGGCGAGGCCCAGCGCGTAAAGCTGGCCAGCTTCCTCACCAAAGGCGCTACGCTGCAGCAAGATAAGATTCTGTTTATCTTCGATGAGCCAAGCACGGGCCTGCACTTTCACGACATTGCTAAGCTGCTATCGGCCCTCAACGCGCTGGTAGAGCAGGGCAACTCGGTGCTCATCATCGAGCACAACGTGGACATTATCAAGTGCGCCGACTGGCTCATCGACCTGGGCCCCGAGGGGGGTATCAACGGCGGCCACTTGCTCTTTGAAGGCACGCCCGAGCAGCTGGTGAAGCTTAGGGACAGTAACCACACGGCGCGCTTTTTGGCCGATAAGGTGGCGGGGTAGTTTTGCGAGAAGCGTTGTAACTTGATTACCAAATTCAACCGCCATGATAGCAGAAGAGAAAAAGCGGGAGTTGTTCGATGCCATTGCGCGGGTGCAGGACGAAGCCGCCTTCGACAAAATTGCCGCAATGGTACAGCAGTTACTAGCGGCCAATGCCCCGACCAAATCGACGCAGGCGGGTTTTTTGCAAGGCTCGGTCACTTACCTGACCGATGACTGGGATGCGCCGCTGGCCGATGCTGACTGGGCGCACAATACTTCCGAGTAGTAGCGCCGGTTGCTGACCGCGTGCTGCTGGACACCCATGCGTTGGTGTGGTATGCGGAGAACGCTGCCCAACTGCCAACAGCTACAAAACAACTGATAGCTGAGGAGCACACCCTGGTTTGCGTCAGCGTGGTAAGCTTTTGGGAGCTAGCTACGCTGACGAATCTGGGTCGGCTGAAATTGGCGCCTGATTTGGCTACCTGAATTGCCGAAATCAGGGCCAGCAGCTTTCGGATACTGGCCATTGAGGACCATCACTTGCTGGCTTATGCCACGTTGCCGCAGATTAGAGACCACCGCGACCCGTTCGACCGCCTGCTCATTGCGCAGGCATTAAGCGAAGACCTCACCCTTATAAGCCGTGACGGCAAGTTTGCCGCCTATCCCAATTTGCGGCGGCAATGGGCCTAGCTTCCACTCAATGAAACCCAAATACCTCGCCCTCGGCGCCCTGGTTCTGCTGCTGGGCTGGTTTGTCTACGACTCGCTCAGTCAGCCCGGCGTGGGCGACTTAAAGGGTGGTTTTCAAGAAGTTGCGACCTACCGTAACGAGAACAATACCGGCCCCATCGTGCGCGTGTATGCCGTGACGGTAGCCGACACCCTGTGGCGCCAGATGCGGCAGTACGGCGACCTGACGCCCTACACTAAGTACGGCAACACGAAAGTGTATTTCTTTCGGCAGGGCCAGCCGGTGCCCAAGCAGGTGCGGCCGGGCGCGGTCAACTTTCAGCCGGAATTCAACCAGGCCTGCCTGGCTAAGTATGAAAAGGAGGTTATGGGCAACGTAACGTTTCAGCGCTATCCTTTGCGTTAATTATTTGATTGATAAATAGTTAGCTTTCGCTGTTGGCTGGCGATTCGGCTGCTTGTGGCGGCGGCCCCACCATAGCAAGGTGCCCGTGACGGGCAGGCTGGCCGAGAGCAGGCTTATCAAAAAGGCCACGATTTTACCGCCCAGGCCCAGAATTTGGCCGGTGTGCAGGTCGTAGTTGAGGTCGCCGAGCTTCTTGCCGGGGCTTTTGGCCGCGTGGGGCAGCGCCCGCAGCAGCTGGCCCGACACGGGGTGGAAATAGTACTCGTCGCGGTGGTAGTAGTGCAGCGCCCGCTGGTAGGTGAGGCAGTACACGGGCTGCTTACGGCCGGTAGTGGGGCCAATAAGCACCATCTCGGCGGTGGGGGATTGCTGCCGCATCTGCGCGTAGGCTACATCGGCCAGCGGCCGGGGGGCGGCCACGGCGGCAGCCAGGGTATCCACGGTGGGCGGGGTTTCTTCGCGCGGGTAATGGTGGCCGGTATTGGCCACGAGGCTGGCGGCCTGCAGCCAGGAGCCAAAGCTCATAAACAAGCCCGTGAGAGCGATAACGAACGCGCCGGCCGCGAGGTAAAACCCGAGTACCTGGTGCAGGTCGTAGTTGAGCCGCCGCCACTTGGCGCCCCACTTGATGGTGAGGCGCTGCCGGCGCTCGTGCCGGCGCCTGGGCCACCACAGCACCAGGCCGGTGCCCAGCATCACCAGAAAAATGGCGATGGCCACGCCCACCACCCACTCGCCCACGGCGGACGGTAGGAGCAGGTACATGTGCAGCGCCTGCACAATAGTGAAGAAATCGCTCCGCAAATCCTGCTCGTGCAGCACCTGCCCGGTGTAGGGGTTGAGCGAGGCTAGGTAGCTGCCGCCGGCCTGGTCGGTGAAGTACACCGTGGCCGAGCGGTTGGGCGCGTAGTAGGTCGTCCAAGAAGGGGTAGCGCCCGCGTGGCTGGCTGCCACCGCCGCCAGCAGCCGTGAGGGCGGCAGCGGGGCCGCCTGGGCCGGCGCGGCTACCAGCCGCCACGGCTGCGTGGCATCCCGAATCTCATCCTGAAACGTGAAGATGGCCCCCGTCAGGCTCACCACGAACACGACCAGCCCCGAGCCAAGGCCCAGCCACAGGTGCAGTTTGCCGATAGCTTGCTTGAAGGTCATGAGCGGAGAAAATGAGGGGCTGATTGAACGTCCTGCTGAGCTTGTCGAAGCATCTCTACCACGCCATTAGAGTTAGTAACCCTTGCGGCGTGGTAGAGATGCTTCGACAAGCTCAGCAGGACGTTCTTTTTTAGTGCAATTGCCTAAAATTTAATACGAGTACCTAAAACTTGTACGCCACGCTACCCACAATGCTGCGCAGCTTCTGCGCGTTCATGGTGGTGTAGCCTATCCAGTAGTGCTGGTCGGTGAGGTTGTCCACTTTGGCCGAGATACGGTACTTGGGCTGGTCGTAGAAGATGCTGGCATTCAGCACAGTATAGCTGGGCAGCGTGAACACGTTGGTGGTCGTGTTCTGAATCTTGTTGTCGCTGGCGTAGTTGCCGCCGAAGCCCGCGCCCAGGCCCTTGAGGGCACCTTCGGGCTGGCGGTAGCTGAGCCAGGCGTTGGCCAGGTAGGGCGAGGAGGCAGTGTTGGGGCGCAGGCCGTTCACATCGTCGCCCGAGTTTACCCACACCGAGTAGTTGTAAGCAAAGCCCCCCACCAGGTTCAGGCCGCGCAGGGGGTTGGCCACCAGGTTCACTTCGGCGCCCCGGCTCCACTGGGTGCCGTCCTGGCTGCTAAGGGCCTGAAAAAGAGTATTGTAGCTGAGAGTACGCAGCCGGTCTTTCACCCGAATGTCGTAGTAGCTGAAGGTAGCGCTGAAGCGGCCGCCCGCGGCGTCGAGCTTCACGCCCGCCTCCACCTGATTGGCCCGCTCGGGCTTAGCCAGCTGCGACTGCTCGGTGGCGTCGAGGTAGTAGCCCAGGTTGTTGAAGCTGTTTTGGTAGTTGGCAAACAGGGCTACCTGGTCCTTCACCGGCTGGTACACCAAGCCAAATTTGGGCGAAACGAGCGTTTGCGTATAGGCCTCGACCGGTGAATAGTAGATGCCGCCCTTGCTGTCGTAGTGGTCTACGCGCAACGCCGCCAGCAGGCTTAGCTGCTCGGTCAGGTTCAGCACATCCGAGGCAAATGCGCTGTACGTGTTGGCCTTGGTCGTAACCAGGTAGTGCGCCGGGGGCGACTGGGCGTATTTAGCGTTTACCAGGTCGGCATTGAAGCGGCTGTAGTCGTAGGGCGCGCCGGGCACGTTGAGCGGGGCCGTATCAATGTTGCCGCCCAGGAAGTTCAGGTTAGCATCCTGGCGCAGGAAGTCGAGCCCCAGCACCACGCGGTTGCGCAGGTTGCCGAGCTGAAAATCACCATTGAGCAGCTGCTGCGCCTCGAATATTTCCCGGCGGCTGTTTTGCGTCGATTGGTCGGCGCGGCTGATAGAGAGCGTGTTGTAGGGGCTGCTGGCCGCCGGGGTGAGGTAGAAATACGGCCCAAAGCCATTGGAATAGCTGTGGCTGTTGGTGAGGTAGGTAGTTGAAGTAAAGCTGGGCGAAATGCGGTACTGCACCTGCCCAAACAGGTTGGCGCTGCGCGAATCCTGCGTCAGGTTTGGTCCCTGGTACGACTGCCGGTAGTCGAGCGGCAGCTGGTCGGCGCGCGACGCGCCCAGGCTAGCCGCCGGGAAGTAGAAGAAAATAAGCTGCTTGCCGACGTTGGTGCCCTGGTAGATTTCGGCGTCCAGGTTGATAGTCAGGCGGTCACTTGGGCGGTATTGCAGGCTGGGCGCAATAGCAATACTTTTGGTAAAGCCCGTGGAGCCCGCGTTTTGGAAGCTGTCTTCGTAGTTGTACGCCGTGTTCAGGCGCAGCGCCAGCTGCTTGGGCTGGTCGGCGGGGGCTTTGCTGTCCACCAGGTTCACGTCGGCGCTCACGCGGTGGAAGCCGTAGCTGCCCGCCGACACCGCCAGCTCGCCCCCAAAGGCATCGAGCGGCTTCTTGGTCACGCGGTTGAGCAAGCCCCCGTACGAGGACAGCGCGCCGCCGTAGAGCGTGCCCGACGGGCCTTTAATCACCTCCAGCTTCTCCAGGTTCACGGCGTCGATGTCGCTGGTCACGTTACCAACCACGCCGTTGCGCAGCTGGCTCGACGTGGTGAAGCCCCGCACGCTGTAAAACGCGCCGCCGTCGCCGCCGCGGCCGGTGGCTTCCCACATTTTTTGCAGGCCCGGCACGTTGCGCGTGGCCTCATCCACCGTAAACACCAGCTGCTCAGTGAGTAGCTCCTTGCCCACGGTGGCGTACACCTGCGGGTTTTCGAGGTTTTTGAGCGGCATCTTGCCCACGTATTCGCTGCTGGGGCGGTTAAACTTGTTGGTGCGCGCGCCCCGCACCACTACTTCCTGCAGCTGGGCCGTGCTCTCGGCCAGTCGAAACCCAAGCTCCACGCGCTGCCCGGCGGCCACCGTCACGGCTTGCTGCGCCGGCTTGAGGCCCACCGACGATACCACCACCACGTAGCTGCCCGCCGGCACGTTGCCGATGGTGTAGCGCCCCCGCTCGTCGGTGCTGCTGCCCAGCGCCTGGCCCTGGATGCCCACCGTCACCGACTCGACCGGGTCGCCGTCGGTGGTCGTCACGCGGCCCCGAATGCTACCCGCGGCCTGGCCCCAGCCAGGGCCGGCGTAACTCATGAACAGAAAAAATAGCAACAGATAGCGAAGCGGCTTCATTGGGCGTTTATTTAGACAAAATCTAAAGAATGCACAAATAAACGACCCAAACCACCCAGCCTCAAAATCTATTTAGAATTAATCCAGATTAATACGCTGCCTTTGCCACCAGTCAGCCCACAAAAAACCCCGACCAGGCAACGGGTGCGCCTGCACCAAATTGCCCGGTCAGGGTTGATAAACAGCTGCTTACGCTACGGCCGGATGCCCGCCACAAACTCCCGGATGGCGGTGCGCTGCTGCGCGGCCGGCGTTTGTTGCAACAGGCGAATGAAGGCGCTACCAATAATAGCGCCCGTGGTGTGCCGGCTGGCCGCCGCAAAGCTGGCCGCGTCGCTGATGCCGAAGCCCACGAGCGTAGGGTTGCTCAAACCCAACGCCTTGGTGCGGCTGAGGTAGGCATCCACGTCGGCGTTCATGTCGGTTTGGGCGCCGGTAGTGCCGGCGGCGGCCACCAAGTAGATGAAGCCATCGGCCAGGGCGTCGAGCTGGCGCACGCGGGCGGCGCTGGTCTGGGGCGTGACGAGGAACACCACTTGCAGGCCGTACTGGGCAAACAAGGCCTTGTATTCGCGCTCATACACTTCGAGCGGCAGGTCGGGCAAAATCACGCCATCGACGCCTACGGCCTGGCAGTGCTGGCAAAACTTTTCTACCCCAAACTGTACTACCGGGTTGAGGTAGCCCATAAGCAGAATAGGGGTTGTAATGCCTTGAGTACGAATATCTTGCAGCTGCGCAAAGAGCGTGGCCACGGTCATGCCATTGTCCAGAGCCTGCTGGTTGCTGCGCTGAATGGTTTCGCCGTCGGCCACGGGGTCGGAGTACGGCATCCCGATTTCAACCAGGTCGGCCCCCGCGTCTTGCAGGGCTTGCAGGATGGGCACGGTGTCATCGAGCTGCGGGAAGCCGGCGGTGAAGTAGACGTTGAGCACGTCCGAGGTTTTGCGTTGGAATAGGGCGGTGAGGCGGTTCATGATAGGAGTTTTTTCGCACAGAGTTCACGGAGTTTCACAGGGGCGAACTTTATAGACTCTGTGAAACTCCGTGAACTCTGTGCGAGAATAAGTTAGGAGTACTCTTCCAGGTGCTTGGTGTAGGTAGCCAGGTCCTTGTCGCCGCGCCCCGAGAGGCAGACCACCACCACGTCATCCTTCTTGGCCCCGATGAGCGGCAGGCAAGCCAGCGCGTGGGCCGTTTCGAGGGCCGGAATAATACCTTCCAGCCGGCTCAGCTGAAACGCCGCATCGAGCGCCGCCCGGTCGGTAATCGAGATAAACTCGGCCCGCCCGGTGGCAAACAGCTGCGCGTGCTGCGGCCCGATGCCGGGGTAGTCGAGCCCCGCCGAAATGGAGTAGGGCTCCGTCACCTGGCCGTCATCCGTTTGCATCAGGATAGTGCTGGCCCCGTGCAGGATACCCGGCTTGCCCAGCGCCGTGGTGGCGGCCGAGTGGCCGGTAGCCACGCCCTGGCCGGCGGCTTCGGCGGCAATCAGGCGCACGCTCGGCTCATCCAAATAATGGTAAAACGCGCCCGCCGCATTGGAGCCGCCGCCCACGCAGGCCAGCACGAAATCGGGGGTAGCGCGGCCGGTTTGCTGCAACAGCTGGCCAATGGTTTCGGCCGAGATAATGGACTGGAACCGGGCCACCATGTCGGGGTAGGGGTGCGGACCCACCACCGAGCCAATGATGTAGTGCGTGTCGGTGGGGTTTGAAATCCAGTGGCGCATGGCCTCGTTGGTGGCATCCTTCAGGGTTTGGCTGCCGCTGGTGGCGGGCACCACTTTGGCCCCCAGCATGCGCATGCGGTCCACGTTGGGCTTTTGGCGCTCAATGTCGATGGCCCCCATGTACACGATGCACTCCAGGCCCATGAGCGCGCACACGGTGGCCGTGGCCACGCCGTGCTGGCCGGCCCCGGTTTCGGCCACAATGCGGCGCTTGCCCAGCCGCTGCGCCACCAGTATCTGGCCGATGGTGTTGTTGATTTTGTGCGCGCCGGTGTGGCACAGGTCCTCGCGCTTGAGGTAGACGGTGGTGCCGATTTCGGCCGATAGCCGCTGGGCCAGAAACAACGGCGTGGGACGGCCCGCAAAGTCGCGCAGCAGCTGCGCAAACTGCTGCTTAAACTCGGGGTCCTCAATGATGCTGAGGTAGCTATCGCGCAGCTCCTCCACGTTGGGATAAAGCATTTCGGGCACGTAAGCCCCGCCAAAGGGCCCGTAGTAGCCGCTGGCATCGACGCGGTAGGGAGAAGGGGCGGTGATGGTCATAGTATTGGCAATTAACTAGTTAACGTTAACAAGGAGCGAGTATCAGTTGGCGGGCTGCTCGTGCAGGCGGGCCAGCAGTTGGCGGGTGGCGTCCACATCTTTCAGCGCCGGGGCGGTTTCTAATTGGCTGTTGAAGTCGTAGCCGGCCAGCTGCGGGTGGTGAAAATGGCGTAGCTCGTCGGCGTTGGCTGGCCCCAGGCCGCCGCTGAGCAGGAAAGGCGTAGCGCCTTGGTAATCAGCCAGAATGCCCCAGTCGAAGGCCGTGCCGTTGCCGCCGGGCTGCGCGCCTTTGGTATCAAATAAGAAGTAGTCGCAGTACGGCACATACGCCGCCAAAGTGCTAAAATCAAAGTGCTCATCTACCGAGAAGGCCTTGATAATCGGCAACTTATGCCGGTGCACTTCCTGGCAAAACGCGGGGGTTTCGTGGCCGTGCAGCTGCACATAGTTGAGGCCGTAGCGGGCGGCGGTGGCCAGCAGCTCAGTTAGAGGAGCATCGACAAACACGCCCACCTTGCGCACGCGCGGCGGCAGGCTGCGCAGCAACTCCGCATCGAGCGCTTCGGCCACGTAGCGCGAAGACTTGGCGTAGAAGATAAACCCCACAAAATCAGGGTTTAACTCCGTAATGGCCCACAGGTTGGTCGCCTCGCGCATACCGCAGATTTTGACTTGCATACCTGCTTAAGAGGCCAGCGCCCCCGATAGTTCGGCCACCAGCCCGGCCAGCGCCGCCGCCGGGTCGGTGGTTTTCATAAACGTTTCGCCAATGAGGAAGCCCTGGTAGCCCGCCTGCCGCAGCGCCACAAGGGTGCTGGCGTGCTGCAAGCCGCTCTCGGCCACCCGCACAAACTTGCTGGGGATAAGTGTTGCCAGTCGCGCCGACGTGTCGATATCGGTGGCAAAGGTGGCCAGGTTGCGGTTGTTCACGCCCACCAAATCGACGGTATCGGTGAGGTGGCTGCGCAGCTCGGCTTCGTCGTGCACCTCCAGCAGTACCTCCAGCCCCAGCCCGTGGGCAAACTGGCTGAGCTGCTGCACTTCAACTGGCGTGAGGCAGCTGGCAATGAGCAGGATGAGGTCGGCCCCCAAGGCACGCGCCTCCGTTATCTGGTACTCGCTGATAATGAAATCCTTACGCAAAATAGGCGTAGCCGGGCAGGCCGCCCGCGCCGCCCGCAGGTCGTCGGCAGTGCCGCCAAAAAACGGCTCGTCAGTGAGCACCGACAGCACCGCCGCGCCCGCCGCCGCGTAGCCCGCCGTGGTGGCGCCCGCCTCGGCCGTGCCGTTGATGACGCCCTTGGAGGGCGAGCGCCGCTTGAACTCGGCAATGATGCCCGACGAGCCGGCCGCCGTGAGCGCCGCCCGCGCCGATAGTACCGGGCGGGTGAATAGCGGCGCCTTCTCAAGCACGGCGGCCGGGGTGTTGGCTAGGCAGCGGGCCACTTCCAGGCGCTTTTCAAGGATGATTTTATCGAGGATGGTCATGGTCTAACGGGAGCACCTCACCCCCCGGCCCCCTCTCCAAAAAAGAGGGGGAGCCACGGCGGCATGGTTGGCATTATTACTATTACGCACAAAAAAAGTCATCAGGCTCCCCCTCTTTTTTGGAGAGGGGGCCGGGGGGTGAGGTGTCCCAGCTAGCTTAAAGCAAGTAACTTCTCAAACGCCTGCCGCGCCCGCCCGCTGTCCAGGCTCTCGGCGGCCAGGGCCAGGCCCTCAGCAGCATCGGCGGCGCGGCCGGCCGTGCGCAGGGCCAGCGCGGCGTTGGCCAGCACGGCGTGGCGGTGGGCGGCGGGGGCTTCGTGGCGCAGCACGCGCTGGAAAATGTGCGCCGCCTCGGCCACCGTGTCGCCGCCAAACAAGGCCTCGGGCGTGGCAGCGGGCAGGCCTAAGTCGCTGGGCGACAGCAGCTCCTCGCCCTGGCGGCTGATGAGCTTCACCGGCCCCGTGAGCGATACCTCGTCGTAGCCATCGAGGCTGTGCACAATGAGAAACTCGCGGCCCGCCTCCTGCTGGTGCAGGTAGGCGTAGAGGCGCGCCAGCTCCAGGCTGAACACGCCCACCAGCTGCAAGCGCGGGCGGGCGGGGTTCACCAGCGGCCCCAGCATGTTGAAGAACGTCTTTACGCCCAGCTCCTTACGCAGCGGCGCCACGTTCTTCAGGGCCGGGTGAAACAGCGGCGCGTGCAAAAAGCAGATATTGGCCTCGTCAAGCTGGCGCTTGAGCGCGTCGTTATCGGCCGTAAACTTCACGCCCATGTGCTCGAGCACCGTGCTGCTGCCGCTGATGCTCGACACGCCGTGGTTGCCGTGCTTGGCCACCGGCTGGCCCGCGCCGGCCACCACGAAAGCCGCTAACGTGGAGATATTGAACGTGTTGCGGCCGTCGCCGCCGGTGCCGCACACGTCCATCACGTCGACCCCGCCGAGGTCTACGGGCCGGCACAGCTCCAGCAGCGCGTTGCGGAAGCCGGCCAGCTCCTCCACCGTCACGCTGCGCATGAGGTACACGGTGAGGAAGGCGGCAATCTGGGCCGGGTTGTACTGGCCCTGCGCAATGCCCAGCACCACGCGGTGCGCCTCGTCCTGGGGCAGCGTGCGGTAGGCAAACAGGTGATTTAGAGTGTCTTTCATGTTTTTAGGGTAGGAGGGTGGGAGGGTAGGGGGGTAGGCGGTTTGGGGTTGGGTGAGTGGGGAGCGCGGCCGGCTGATGCCAAACTGCCGACCTGCAAACTCCTGCCCCCCTACCCGCTTACCCTCCTACCCTAAAACACTACCCCACCCAATTGGCCAGCATGGTTTTGCCGTGCTCGGTGAGCACCGATTCGGGGTGAAACTGCACGCCCAGCACGTCGTAGTCGCGGTGGGCGAGGGCTAGCACTTGCCCATTCTCATCGAGGGCCGTGATGCGCAGCTCGGCCGGCACGCCCTCGGGCGAAATGGTCCAGGAGTGGTAGCGGCCCACGCGCACGGCGTCGGGCACGTCGTTAAAGAGCCGGTTATCAGCCGCTTCCGCAGTTTGGTGCAGCGTGTGGGCCACGCCGTGGTGCACCTCGCCCAGGTTGGCCAGCTGGCCGCCAAAGGCTTCGCCGATGGCCTGGTGGCCCAGGCACACGCCCAAAATGTGCTTGGTGGGCGCGTAGCGCTTTATCAGCGCGGGCATGATGCCGGCCTCGCTCGGAATTCCGGGGCCGGGCGACAGCAGGATATGCGAGTACTTCTCCACCTCATCGAGGCTGATTTTATCGTTGCGAAACACGTCCACTTCCTGCCCCAGCTCGCGCAGCATGTACACGAGGTTGTAGGTGAAGGAATCGTAGTTGTCGAGGACCAGAACCTTTTTCATTTAACAGTTATCAGTTAACAATTATCAGCACGTCCTGCTCAGCTGGCGTCCACCTGCCGAAGTAACTCGCGTGAGGTAGTAACCTTTGGCGTCAGCAACGAAGCGAGCGAGATGCTTTCCTGCGGTCAGCATGACGTGCTTTTAGGTTTCTAAATCAAACCTTCTCCGCCTGCTGCATGGCGGCGCGCAATGCCCCCAGCTTATTATGCACCTCCTGCAACTCGCTGGCGGGCAACGACTTGGCTACCACGCCCGCGCCGGCCTGGAAGTACAGCGTGTTGTCCTTGCTCAAAAAAGTGCGAATCATAATGGCGTGGTTGAAATCGCCGCCAAAGTCGAGCGCGCCAATGCAGCCGCCGTAGAAGCCGCGCTGCGTGCTCTCATACTCGTCGATGAGCTGGATGGCGCGGTACTTGGGCGCGCCCGACAGCGTGCCAGCCGGGAAGGTTTCGCCCACCACGTCGAGTGGCTCGGTATCGGGGCCCAGCTGGCCCACTACCTTGGAAACCAGGTGGATAACGTGCGAGTAATACTGGATTTCCTTGAAGCGCTCCACCGCCACTACGTCGCAGCGGCGGCTGAGGTCATTGCGGGCCAGGTCCACGAGCATCACGTGCTCGGCGGTTTCCTTGGGGTCGTCGAGCAACTGCTGGGCCAGGCGGGCGTCGGCCGCGTCGTCGCCGGTGCGCCGGAAGGTGCCCGCGATGGGGTAGAGCACCGCCTGGCCTTTGCTAATCACAATCTGCGACTCGGGCGACGAGCCAAAGAGCTTGTAGCCGCCGTAGTCGAAAAAGAACAGGTACGGCGACGGGTTGAGCGAGCGCAGCGCCCGGTACACGTTAAACTCATCGCCCTGAAACCCCTGCTGAAAGCGCCGCGACAGCACCATCTGAAACACGTCGCCGCGCTGGCAGTGGTGCTGCCCCAGCCGAATCAGCTCCAGAAACTCGTCGTCGGTGGCGTTCGACGTTTCCGGCCCGGTGAGGTGGAAGGCGTGGGTGGCAAAGTTGCGGTTCTGGATAATCGACTCAATGGTGTCGAGGGTATCAGCTGCCGGTTCTTCGCCTTCGCCAAGGTACTGATGCTCAAATAAATACAGCTCGTCCTTGAAGTGGTTGATGGCAATAACGTAGCGAAACGCCTGGTACACAATGGCCGGCACCGTGCTCGCGCCCGGCTTGTCGCGCAGCGTGACATCCTCAAAGTACTGCACCGCCTCGTAGGCCATGTGCCCAAACAACCCGTTGGTAATGAAGGGCAAGCCCGACGGCGCGGCCGGCTGAAAGCTGCTTCGAAACGCGCGCAAGTGGCTCAGGGCCTGGCGCGGGTCGGCGAGCGTGGTGGTGCGGGCCGGCTGGCCGGGGCGCTGGGTAGTCAGCTGGTTTTTATCCAGCTCAAACCGCGCTACCGGGCTAAAGCACAGGTACGAAAAGCTGTTGCTATTGCCGTGGTAGTCAGAGCTTTCGAGTAGCAGCGTGCCCACAAACTGGTCGCGCAGCCGCAGGTAGAGGCTCACCGGCGTAAGCGTATCGGCCAGCAGGCGGCGGTGCCGGCTGTGCACGAGAGTAGGAGCGGTAGAAACTTCGGGAGCGGCCAGCATGGTACGTTTTGCGTTTTTTGGTACTTGTTGTTCGGCTTGTTGGTCAAAGAGTTATGACAAAACTCAGAAGCGGACAACGAATGGGCAGGACAACAAAAAAGCCCGCTGCGGTGAGCAGCGGGCTTGGAGAATCTCTAGGGGTTCAACCAACTATAATGCCTAATGCTCAGCCTCTTGGGAAGGTTGAGTGCCACCAGCTTTGCGAAACGGTTGCGGAGAAAGGCATGGGTTGGGGTCGGTTTGCGAGGGCAAAGGAACGACGGTTTTTGGAAAAAGCAAATTTGCTGCTCAAAGAAATAAGGCAATTAGGGCCGAAACTGATTGATTATCCAGGCAAAGCTGGCCAGAACGTGCTCTAAATCATCAAAATACAAAACCGACGAATCTGTGATGGCCAAATCGTCTACCAAGCGCAAAAACTGCCATTCGGTGCCGGTTGTTACGCAGCCGTAGGTGGCCGGGTAGTGCAGGCCGGCTTCGCGGTTGACTTCGCGGGCGGCCAGCATCTCGGCCACGCACTGCGGAATACCGGTTAACAAATCTTGCCTTTTGGCTTCCACTAGCACCATAATAGGCGGCTCGGGTAGATAGGCGCGCGGGTTGGTAGTAATGATAAAATCGCAGATGCCCACTAGGCCGGCACCACTCAGCGGCTCGCCCGAAAAAATGCCAATCTGCCCGTTGTAGTGCTTCTTGACGGCCGCCAGTACTGGCGCAATTACTGTTTCAGAAATAGCTTTCTCCGACCGTGTGATGGCCGGCGTCAACTCATTAATGCTCAAATATTCGACAAGCCAGCCCGGTAGCGGAATGGGTTCGATGGCTGGCAAAAACGACCCGGCCTCGACCCGAACCCCAAACCGGTCGCGTAAATCCTTGAAAGTTACCTGGCTGTAAGTAAGCATGCGGCAAATAATAAAACCTTTAACAAGATACGCCTCTGTTACTCGGCAATTGCCAGCCGTGTTTCCTCCGGGCCCAGCACCACTACGCCTTGCTTATAAAGCGAGCCTAACGCCTTCTTAAACACCTTTTTGCTCATGCCCAGGCGGCGGTACACGTCGTCGGCCAGGCTCTTGTCGCCGAGGGGCAGGCGGCCGTCGGGGCGGGCGCGCAGGGCGGCCAGCACCAGGCGCGAAGCGGTTTCGACCTCGTCGTAGCCAGCCTGACCCAGGCGCACGTCGAGCTTGCCATCGGGCCGAATGAGGCGCAGGTGGCCGGGCAGCAGCTCGCCGGTGCGCAGCGGCCGAAACACCTCGTTGGCGTAGAGCAGGCCCGCGTGGGTGCCGTTCACGATAACGGAGTAGCCCAGCGGGGTTTCTTCGCCGATGAGCACCTGCACAGCCGCGCCCACCGCGCCCACAAAGGGCTCGGGGCTGAGAAACTGCTGCCACTTGGCCGACGCCACGAGCCGGTCGGTGGCCTCATCCAGGTACACGTACACCAGCACGCGCTCGCCCACCTGCACAGCGTGGCGCTGGTTGGCGTGGGGCAGCAGCAGGTCTTTTTCGAGGCCCCAGTCGAGGAACGCGCCGGGTGCGCCCACATCGCGCACGGTGAGGGCGGCAAAGCTATCGACCACCGCCAGCGGCTCTAAGTTGGTGGCAATAAGGCGGTCCTCCGAGTCGCGGTACACAAACACGCGGATAACGTCGCCGACGTGCGCGCCCACGGGGCGGTATTTTTCGGGCAGCAGCAGGTCGCCGTCGTCGCTGGTCAGGTAGAGGCCAATGCTGACTTCACGGGCTATTTCGAGGTCGTTAAAATCGCCGAGACGCATAAGGAGGGGGTGCCCGGCAACCACCGGGTTAAGGAGTACAAAGTTGGCTTACAAACCGGGGGCGCCCGTACATTCGGCCCGCGCTGGCCACCGGGGCCGGCGCCCCGGAGTCCTTTTCCCGCTGCTTATGTTCGGCCTCAGCTACGCCAAATTCGATTCGGTTACCTACGTCATTCAGTACAAAAACGGGCAGGTGGTGCGCGAAGGGCGCGGGCTGGCCTTCTTCTACGGCACGCTGGGTAGCTCCATTGCGGCGGTGCCGCTGGCCTCCAACGACCTGCCGTTTATCTTCAACGAAACCACGGCCGACTACCAGAGCATCACCATTCAGGGCCAGCTCAGCTACCGGGTGCGCGAGCCCCGGCAACTGGCTGAGCTGCTTGACTTTACGGTAAACAGCTTCGGGATTTATAAGAAGAATGACCTCGAAAAGCTCAATCAGCGGCTCGTGAATGAGGCGCAGGCCGCCACCTCGGCCTACGTGCACAGCCTGAGCTTGAAAGACTCCATCCGCTCGAACAAGCAGATTGAGGAGCAGATTAAGGCCGGGCTGCAAAGCTCGCCGGCCGTGACGCAGCTGGGCATTGAGGTGCTGGGCGTCAATATCTTAGCCGTGAAGGCGACGCCCGAGATGGAGCGCGCCCTCGAAGCCGAAACCCGCGAGCGCCTGCAGCAGGAGGCCGACCAGGCCGTGTACGAGCGCCGCAATTTTGCCGTGGAGCAGGAGCGCCGCATCAAGGAAAGCGAGCTGAATACCGACATTGCGGTGGAGGAAAAACGCAAGCAGATTGACGAAAAGCGCTCGGAAGCCCAGCTGCAACGTGCTAGCAATGAGCGCAAACTGCGCGAGCTGCAGGTGCAGGCCGACATTGCGGTAGAAGCCAGCCGCGCCGGGCTGCTGACCCAGCAAACCGCCAACCAGCGCCTGGCCGCCGATGCTCAGGGCTACGTGACCGAGGCCACCCTGCGGCCCTTCCGCGACCTCGACTGGCGCACGCTCACGGCGCTGCAAAACAACCCCGACCCGCGCCTCCACATCAGCCTGGCCTTCCGCGAAATGGCCGAGAACGCCGCCAAAATAGGCACCCTCAACATCACCCCCGACCTGCTCGACAGCATGCTGGCCGACGGCCGCCCCGGCCCCGACAGCCCGCCCCGCCGCGATGCGCCCGCGCCGCCCCCCGATGCCCCGCCGGCCCCCACGCCCCACAAAGGCCGCCGCTAGCCCGCGCTATGCCCAAAATCGAGTACGCCATTATTGTGCGGGCCAAAACCCGGCTGGAGCAGCTCACAGCCCGCTACAACACGGCCGCCCAGGCGCGCTTCGTGCTGGAGCGCGCCGGCGGCAACTTCGACGACTACCAGGCTGAGCACGAGCGTTTTGAGCAGGCCCTGAGCCGGGTGCAGCGCGAGCTGAGCCCGGTGGTGAAGAGCAAGGTGGTAGACCGCGAATTTCTGCCCTCGTTTATCTTTGCCGACGACCAGGTGGTGGTGGTGGTGGGCCAGGATGGGCTGGTGGCCAACGCCGCCAAGTACGTGCGCGGCCGCCCGCTGGTGGCCGTCAACCCCGACCCCGACCGCTACGACGGCGTGCTGCTGCCCTTCCGGCCCGATACCTGCCGGGCCGCCGTGCAGGCCGTGGCCAAGGGCCCCGACTACCCGGTGCGCACCCAATACCTGGCCCAGGCCACCCTGCAAGATGGCCAGCGCCTACTGGCATTCAACGACTTATTCATCGGCGCGGCCTCGCACGTGTCGGCGCGCTACCGGCTCACGTTTACCGGCCGTAGCGAGGAGCACTCGTCGTCGGGCATTATCGTGGCCACGCCGGCCGGCAGCACGGGCTGGCTGTCGTCCATCTTCAACATGACGCGGGGCGTGGAGGCCTTTGCCCAGGCGCCGGTGCTGCCCGCGCCCGCCGCGCCCGGCCCCGGCGAGCTGCTGTTTGTGGTGCGCGAGCCGTTTCGCAGCCAGCGCACGCAGGCCGACCTGGTGGCCGGCCGCCTCGCCACGGGCCGGCACTTGCAAGTAGAGTCGCTGATGCCGGGCGGCGGCGTCATCTTCTCCGATGGGGTAGAAACTGATTTCCTGCGCTTTAACGCGGGCAGCGTGGCCACTATCGGGCCCAGCGCCGAGGTGGCGCGGCTGGTGCAGCCGCGCTAAGCCGGCTGTTGGTACAGGGCTTGCGCAAAGCAGTTGATTTGAAAGCTCATCTAATAGCTGCATGATAAGCCTTCAAATCAACTGCCGGCTTGGCGCGCGCAATTAATAAACGCCGCCAATCCGCTAGCACCCGCCACGCCGTATTTCTGGGTAATTGGCAACGCGCTGCCCGGCTGGAGCTACCTGGTTGGGTGGGTAGCAGCTAGCTCACCCGCATGGGCTGTAAATACGAAAAGTAACGATTATTTAATTTGCAATAAGCGAAGCCCAACCTTAGATTTGTGGTGATTGTTAGCCATAATTTTTGTACTATTTTAATTTTTATTAGTTTGAAAATTTTCTACCTTGGATTAGTGGCTAGCCTGAGTGCTGCTAGCGTAGCAATGGCCCAGCGCGGCCCCGTTGTGGGGCTGGTGTCGCCCCCGCCCACCGGGGGCAGCGTACCTAACCCCGCTGCGCCGAAGCCGGCCGCGTTTTACCCGGATTCTATCTTTATCAATCCGCAGGTGCGGCCGCAGTTCAGGGGCGGGGAACAGGCGCTGGGCGGCTACATGAGCAAGAACATGCACTACCCGGAAGCGGCTAAATTTCAGCACATTACGGGCAAAGTGTACGTACGCTTCGTAGTGAGCGCCGAGGGCCGCATCACCGACGCCACCGTGGTGCGCGGCCGCGGCCACGGCCTCGATGAGGAGGCCCTGCGGCTGGTGTGGCTGATGCCGCCCTGGCAGCCCGGCCGGCAGCAGGGCAACCCCGTGCGGGTGTCGTGCACCCTGCCCATCGAGTTTCAGAACTAGCAGTTAGCCAAGTAGTTACTGCACGCCGTACTGCACCACGCTGGGCTGGCCAAAGCTGAAGTCGCTGAAGTTATACGAGTCGCGGTTCGACTCGAACAGGCGTAAGCCATTGGCGCTGAGCTGCCCGCGCGGGTAGTAGCCCAGCAGCAGCTGAAACGTGCGCAGCACCGTCAGTTCGTTGCGAAAGCGCAGCCCCAGGCCAAAGCCCGAGTATACCGGCGCATTGTTGCCGAAAGGCGAGCCGCCGCCAATGCGCTCGTTCACCACGGCCAGGTCGGCAAAGGCCAGCATAGCTACCCGGAAGCCCAGCAGCGAGAGCGGCGTGTACACCGTGCCTTCGTAGTTGGCCAGGAAGCGACTGGTGGCCAGTATCGGGTTAATGGGCTGGAAGCCGCGCACCCCGTCGGGGTTGCTGTTGATGCCGCTCAGCAGCACCTCGGCCGGGTAGCGGTTAAAGCCCGCCGTCACGCGGGTATTCAGCAGGTGGCGGCTCTGGTAGCTGCCCATCCGGTAGCGCCGCGTGAAGTATAGAAATTGCCCACTCAGCAGGCCCTGCTCCCAGCCGCCATCGTTCACGCGCTGAAAGGTGCCAAAGTCCAGGCTGCCATATAGATAGCCCTGGCGCTCGGAGTAGCCGGCCCCGGCAATGTGCACGTCGAAGTAGCGGCGCGGGCCCACGGGGTTGCGCTCGATGCCCGTGGTGAAGCTCAGCAGGGTGCCGGCCGGCACGTCCTCGGTGCGGCCAAAGCCAAAGAGGTACTTGTCTTTATAGTAGCGGCGCACCGAGTAGCCCACCGAGCCCAGCACCAGGGTGCGGGTGCGGTCGTCGGGGCTGCCGGCGGGCGTTTCGGGGGTGGCGGTGGGGTTGGTTGTATGGTTTTCGTGGGCCAGGCTGGCGGCGATGATGAGCCGGCCGGGGTTCTCGTAGCCCAGGTCGTAGGAGCGCAGGCGCAGGGCGCGGCCCACCCACAGGCTTTGGCTGGTGAAGGAGCGGATGCGAAAATCGGGCTGCTGGTCGGGCAGCGGCACATCACGGGGCAGCACCAGGCGCTGGTTGAACACGTCGGCGGTAAACGCCCCGGCCCAGCGGGCACTGGGCGAGTAGAAGTCGCGCCGCACGGCCACGCCGCCCGAGTGCGACTCAAACTCGTTGAAATAATGCCCCTCGGCGTACACGAAGTTGCGAAACGGCACCCGGTAAGTAGCCTCGTAGCCCCAGTCCTGCGGCAGGTCGCGGCCGTACTGGTAGCGGTTGTCGAGCTGGTGGCCCAGGCCCAGGAAGTTCTGGTCGCCGGCCGTAACAATGGCCTGCCCCGGCCCGCCGCGCAGCTCATAGCCCGCCGTGATGCTGAACACATCGGTGGTATACACCAGAATATCAACGCTATCGCGAGAGGCAGTGCGCTCATTCACCAGCACGCGGGCGTCCAGTATCTCGTTGGTCTGGCGCAGCAGGCGCTCGCTTTCGGCCAGGGCCTGGGGCAGCAGCGGCTGGCCCGGCCGAAACAGCAGCACCTGCCGAATGCGCGAGCGCGCCGTGCGGATGTGCAGGGCATTGCCCGACTTCTCCAAAAAAGTGTGCGGCTGGCGCAGCGAGTCGTTGAGGCTATACCCAAAGGCATCGAAGGGCGTGATGGTGACGCGGCGCACAATCTTGAAGTTGTGCTGGTCAAACTGCCGGTTGAGTAGCACCGCGTCGAGGCCGTGCTCTTCCTGCTGCGGGCGCGTGAAGCGAAAAAACGCCGCCAGCGCGCGCCCCACAATGGTGCCGCGCCGGGTGTAGCGCTGCAAGCTCAGGCGCAGGCGCGCCTCGTCAAAGCGCTGGCCCAGCGAGTCGGCCGGCAAGGACTCGGCGATGGCGGCGGCACGCAGTGAATCGGGCGGCACGGCCAGGCGCGGGCTAAACTCTGTCGTTTGGGCCTGGGCGCGCGCCAGCCCGCCGAGCAGCAGCCAGGCAAGCAGTACAAAAAACGGGCGGGGCGGGAAGCAAGGCATGAGGCGCGGCAGCACTACGCGCAAGTTACGGAGGCGGGCTGTGGTCCTACCAATCCCCCGCAGGGGTTGGTGCGGTTTCGCAGTCTATGTACGTAGTCGTTTTGCTTGTGCAGCCCCACCCCCGGCCCTTCCCCTGCGGGGCCGGGGGTGGGGCTGCACGTACACGAACTGCGAAACCGTGCTGGTACTACTGCTGCATTAACAGAGGCGAAGAACTGGTTGGATTAGTTGGGCAACGCAGTAGTACTACGAAGCCAGTTGAGCCATTTATAGCACCACCCAACAGGAAACTTTTTCTAAAAAAATTAGCTTATTAATAGCTTGCCAATTCCACTGGCTAACGCTACTTTTACCCCCGCCAAACCACCCTGCTATAATGAACGAGCGCATTCAGGAGAAGCTAAGCATTTTAGCCGATGCCGCCAAGTACGACGTGTCGTGCAGCAGCAGCGGCGGCAAGCGCAAAAACGAGCAGAAAGGCCTGGGCAACGCCGAGGGCATGGGCATCTGCCACAGCTTTACCGAGGATGGCCGCTGCGTGAGCCTGCTGAAAATTCTGCTCACCAACCACTGCATCTTCGACTGCGCCTACTGCGTGTCGCGCCGCTCGAACGACGTAAAGCGCGCCGCCTTCACGGTGGAGGAAGTGGTGGACCTTACTATCAACTTCTACCGCCGCAATTACATCGAGGGCCTGTTTTTGAGCAGCGGCATCTTCAGCAGCCCCGACTACACGATGGAGCGCCTGGTGCGCATTGTGAAAAAGCTGCGCACCGAGCACAATTTCAACGGCTACATCCACGTCAAAACCATCCCCGGCGCGTCGCCCGAGCTGATTGCTGAGGCCGGCCTGTATGCCGACCGCCTGAGCGTAAACATTGAGCTGCCCTCCGAGCTGGCCTTGCAAAACCTGGCGCCGGAGAAAAACTACGCCGAGATTCTGACCCCGATGGGCCAGATTCGGGACGGCATTATTCAGAACAAGGAGGAGAAGGCGCTTTTCAAGAAGGTACCGCAGTTTGCCACCGCCGGCCAAAGCACCCAGCTCATTGTGGGTGCTTCGGATGAGAATGACTTACAGATAATTAAGCTTTCGGACAGCCTTTACCAGGGCTATGGCCTCAAGCGGGTGTACTACTCGGGCTACGTGCCCATCACCGACGATGCGCGCCTGCCGCAGGTGACCCAGCCGCCGCTGGTGCGCGAGCACCGCCTGTACCAAACCGACTGGCTGATGCGCTTCTACGGCTTCGAAGCCGACGAGATTCTGGACCCCGCGCACCCCTACCTCGACCTCGAAATCGACCCCAAGCTGGCGTGGGCGCTGCGCAACCGCCACCTGTTTCCGGTGGATGTGAACGTGGCCGACCGGGCCATGATTCTGCGCATCCCCGGTGTGGGCGCCCGCTCGGCCGAGCGCATTGTGCAGGCCCGGCGCTTCACCTCGCTCACGGCCGAGCACCTTACGCAGTTTGGGGTGGTGATGAAGCGGGCGCGGCACTTTCTCACGGCGCGAGGTATGGCCCCGGCAGCCCTGGGCGAGCTCGACGCCCAGCAGGTGCGCCGCCAGATTTTGTTCGGGGGCAAGTCGGTGCGCTCGGCGCTGGTAACTCAACAATTGGATTTATTTGCGCAAGTGAGCTAGGATGATACTCGGCAGAAAGTGGCTTTGCGGCTAGTAAATTTGGCTTGGCCAACTATTTAGCCGGTTGTCAAACCAACCTTTTCTGCCCGCTTAGCCTCTTGCCTTTATGAAGTATTACTTGTTTGCCGCTCTTGCCCTAAGCGTAATAAGCTTGCCCAGCTGCCTCAAAACTGAAGCTGATACCTGCCAGGTTACCCTGATAACGCCCATCGTAAAAGCCGTGGGCCCCAGAACAGTTGCCGTGAACCAGCCCGCCACCTACCTGCTCGACTACCTGCCCGGCAACGGCTGCGGCACCCTCAATGCCCTTTCGGAGCAGGGCCAAAGCGCGGCCAACACCCGCACGGTGAGCGTGAGCGTGAGCTACGCCAGCTGCAGTTGCACCGCGCCCGCCGCCGCGTTGCAGACGACCTACAACTTCGTGCCCACCCAAGCTGGGACTTACTACCTAAAGTTTGTGGCCAACAACGGCTACCTCATCGATACGCTGGTGGCAAAGTAGCCGCCAGCGCTCACCCCGCCCCGTTGCATTTGTAGCTGGGCACATCCGGTTCATTTTCACCCATGAAAATCACCCATCGCGCACCGGTCGACGCGTCGGCCCCCGTTTCGTTTGCTGCCGAGCCCGAAATAGCGCTCGCATTTCCCACCGACGGCTTCAACAAGGCCCCGCGCCTGTCGTGCTGCTGCCGCCTTTCCGAGCTGCTGCCGCTGGTGCGCCAGCTCCACGATGCGGCCCGCGCCGCGCAGCTGTCGGGCGCGCAGCCCGGCGTGGCCGCGTAACCTTTGGGCGCGCCAACGGGGTACAAGGGGCATGCGCTACGCCCTCGAACACCACGACGTGCCCACCAACGGCCTGCGGCTGCACGTGGTGCAGTGCGGCCCGGCGGCGGGCCCGCTGGTGGTGCTGCTGCACGGCTTCCCGGAGTGTTGGTTTAGCTGGCGAGCTCAACTTACGGCGCTGGCCGCCGCCGGCTGCCGCGTGTGGGCCCCCGACCAGCGCGGCTACAACCTGAGTGATAAGCCCCTCGGAATCAGCCAGTACGCGTTGCCCGTGCTGGCCGCCGACATCGTGGGCCTGCTCAATGCCGCCGGGCATCGCCAAGCTCACATTATCGGCCACGACTGGGGCGGCATTGTGGCCTGGTACCTGGCCGCGCACTACCCCGAGCGCGTGGCGAGCACCACCATTATCAACGTGCCGCACCCGGCGGTGCTCGCGCCCAACCTGTGGCGCGTGCCCGACCAGCTGGCGCGGAGCTGGTACATCCTTTTCTTTCAATTGCCGGGCCTGCCCGAGCGCCTCATCCGGCGGCGCAACTGGCGCTTTGGCGCGCAGGCGCTGCTGGGTAGCAGCCGGCCCGGCACCTTCAGCCCAGCCGAAATAGCGCGCTACAAGGTGGCGTGGGCGCAGCCGGGGGCGCTCACGGCCATGCTCAACTGGTACCGGGCGCTCCGGCTGCCCGCGGTCCCTAAGTGGCCACGCATCCGGGGGGCGGCGCAGGTTATTTGGGGCCGGCGAGATGCTTTTCTGAATGCGAAGCTGGCCGCGCTTAGCCTGCGGCAGTGTGAGCGCGGCGAAGTGCACTACTTTCCACAGGCCACGCACTGGGTGCAGCTCGAGGAAGCTGACGCCGTTAACGCGCTGTTATTGAAGTTTATGACTGCTAACTCTCCTTTGCTTTCTGATTTGCCCCTGCCCGCGTGAGCCAGCTTACTCCCCTTCGCCGCCCCGCGGCCAGCACGGCCGTGGGCCCGGTAGCCGCCCGCCCGCCCGCTCCCGAGCTGCGCAACCCGCCCGCCGACTACACCTACGACGGCAGCTTTGAGGGGCTGCTTACGGTGCTGTTTCGGGTGTACGACCGTAAGTCGGCCCCCAGCAGCATTCAGCCCGAGGCGGCCGTGCAGGGCGGCCTTTTCGCCCAAACCGTGCCCGTGGCCACCGACGAGACCCTGGCCACCCGCACCTGGGATGGCCTGCTGCGCTTCATGCCCGAGCCGGCGCGGGCGCGGCTCTACCACGTTTTTTTGAGCGAAGACCCCGAGCGCGAGCTGCTTATTTTTCGCTACGCCGATGCGGCCCTGCGCGCCGGCCGCGACATCTCCGACAACTACGCCGATGCCACCGTGCGTCGCTGCCAGCGCCTGGCTCAGCAGCTATTTCGCGAGAAGCACCGCATGGAGGCCTTCGTACGCTTCGAGAAGGCGCAGGACGGGCTGTTTCACGCCGTGATTGAGCCCGACTTCGATGTGTTGCCGCTCATTGTCAGCCACTTCACCAAGCGCTACGCCGACCAGCGCTGGCTGATTTTTGACAAGAAG
>CAXTFI010000022.1:0-35173 GCA_964243255.1 uncultured Hymenobacter sp. | reverse complement strand
TCGTCAACGACGGGCACGTGCGCATGGCCATCGGCCGCCATTTTGCCGACTGCACCCCCGTGAAGGGCACCTACAAGGGCACCGGCGCCCACACCCTGGAGGTGTCGGTGCACATCGAAAACGGCCAGCCCCTGCCCACCGACAATTTGCCCGACGTGCCCGTGTACGTGCAGCAGGCCCCCGCCCCGGCCGCGCCTATCAACTCCTACCGCAAGTACGTGGACTGGACCCAGCAGCAACAACAGCAGCAACAGCAGCAGTAGTAGCTGGTAAGGCCGCAAGCCCTGGCCGGCAGCCGGGCGGCGCGGGCCAGGGTTTATTACGCTTAAAGCTTGGTTGGTTTCGGAGTTCGTAAGCAGGTGGCCCTCCGCGGCGGACCCCACCCCCGGCCCCTCCCCGATGGGGAGGGGAGCCAGTCGTTAGCTGTTAGCTTTTTGAGAACAGCGCTAGCAGCTAACAGCTCAGGGCTAACAGCTCAGCATAGGCTCCCCTCCCCATCGGGGAGGGGCCGGGGGTGGGGTCCGCCGCGGAGGACGACCTGCTTACGAACTCCGAAACCAACCTAAGCATCTGCTAGCCAACGCTTAGTATATTGACGCCACGCCACCCCGCTGCGGCCTTTGGGCGCGGTGTCGGCTACGCAAGCGGCTGGGCGCTACGGGCGGCCGTAGGTTTGTGGCTTGTCACGCCCCGCCATTTCCCTCCTGCCATGACGTTTTCCTACCAGCAGCTTTTCACCTTTGCCGAGCAGGTATTCTTGGCCATGGGCTGCCCGCCCGCCGATGCCACCCTGGCCACCGAAACCCTGCTCTCGGCCGACCTGCGGGGCGTGGACTCGCACGGCGTGGCGCGGCTCTCGGGCTACGTGCGCCTCTGGGAGGCGGGCCGCATCAACGCCCGGCCCCGCGTGGGCATCACCTACGAAACGCCCAGCACCGCCGTAGTCGATGGCGACGGCGGCCTGGGCCTGGTAGTGGGCCCCAAGGCCATGCGCATTGCCATGCAAAAAGCCGCCCTGGTGGGCACCGGCTGGGTGTCGGTGCGCAACTCCAACCACTTCGGCATTGCCGGCTACCACGCCATGCTGCCCCTGGCCCAGGACATGATTGGCATCGCCATGACCAACGCCTCGCCGCTGGTAGCACCCACTTACTCGCTCGATAGGTTGCTGGGTACCAACCCGATAGCCGTGGCCGTACCCGCCGGCGAGCAGCCCGACTTCGTGCTCGACATGGCCACCACCACGGCTGCCAACGGCAAGCTCGAAATTGCGCAGCGCAAGCACCTGCCCATCCCCGAGGGCTGGGCCCAGGACGCCGCCGGCCACCCCAGCACCGACGCCAACATTGTGAAAAACGGGGGGGCCTTGCAGCCATTGGGCGGGGCCACCGGCTCGCACAAGGGCTACGGCCTGGGCGCGGTGGTCGATATTTTTTCGGCCGTGCTCAGCGGGGCTAATTATGGGCCGTGGGTACCGCCGTTCGTGGCGTTTTTGCAGCCGCCCGCCGACCCCGTGGGCCAGGGCCTGGGCCACTTCTTCGGGGCCATGCGGGTCGACGCCTTCCGGCCCGCCGACGAGTTTAAAGCGCACATGGACAACTGGATAGCTACCTTCCGCCAGGCCAAAGCCGTGGAGGGCCAGCAGGTGCTCATCCCCGGCGACCCCGAGCGCAACATGGCGGCCCAGCGCCTGCTCGAAGGCCTGCCGCTGCTCGATGCCGTGGTGCAGGACCTGGCAACAACCGGGGCCAAGTTTGGCGTGGCGCTGTAAGTTTTTCTTTCTGGATGCTGCCCTTCATCACCGACCGCCTACTGCTGCGCCCACTGCTGGTAACGGACGCGCCCAACCTGTTTGAGCTAGACAACGACCCCGCCGTGCAGCGCTACCTGAGCGGCATTGGCGGGCCGCGCCCGGCCCGCGTGGCTGATAGTGAGGCAACTATTCGCGCCAGCCAGGCGCATTACGCAACTGGTGGTCTGGGGCGCTGGGTGGTGGTGATGCGCGCCACCGGCGAGTTTATAGGCTGGGCCGGCCTGAAGCTGGTGGCGGGACCCGTGAACGGCCAGCACGACTTTTACGATATTGGCTACCGCTTGCTGCCGCGCTACTGGGGCCAGGGCTACGGCTATGAGGCCGCCCGCGCCTGGCTAATTTATGGGTTTGAAACGCTGGCCCTGCCCCGCATCTGCGCCTATGCCGACGTGCACAACGCCGGCTCGCGCCGCATCTTGGAGAAAATAGGGCTGCAGCCGGGTGGCACGTTTGCCGAAAACGGTACGCTGTGCGCTTGGTATGAGGCCCAGAACCCCGCCGGGGCGTGAGTTTTGCCAACAAAAAAGGCGGCCGCTCTTGCGAGCGGCCGCCTAATGCGGTGCCTGAGTGCGGCTTAGCCTTTTAGCTGGCTGGCGGCCGAGCTCAAGGTTTGGCCAAGCTTCATGAGCTTGTCCTGGGCGTCGGGGGTAGCCGAGCTAGCCGCTTTGGTGGTGTGCTCGCCCAGGGTTTGCAGGGAGCGCGAAATGGTGCTGCTGTCGCCGCTGGCGATGGCATCATCAAGTTTTTTCAGCTCCGTGCTGATGCCCGAAAGCTGCGGGTTGCCTTGCAGGGTAGTAATCCAGCCCTGGATGTTGCCGCTGGCGGCACCGGCGGCGCTGGAAAGGCCCCCTTGCAGGGCGTTGAGGGTGGCGTCGAGTTGGCTGGTTGCTGAGGAATCTGCCATGGTAATAAGGGGAAAAGTGAAAATGAGGATGTGGCTTAATAACCCACGGTGGGCAAGGTTGTTAGCCAGCTACCGTACAACATTTTGGCATTGCTGAATAAAGTTTCTTCCCGCGGGGCGGGGCGGGGTGCGGTGGGTGGCAACGGTCAGCTTTCGGGCTTCGGGCAGCTGGGCCGCCGCCCCACGCGAGCCGTTGGGGGGGGGGCTAGGGCCCCTGGGTCGAGGGCGAGCACTCCTGGGGGCATTGCAGGCCGGCTAGTACCTTGCGCCATGCTCTTTCCTCGCCACCGCCGGCTACTCGGCCACTTGCTACTGAGCCTGGGCGGGCTGCTCGCCGCCTGCTCGCCCACTGGCCAGCCTTCCCAAACTAGTGCCGCTTTGCCGGCCGCGTGCCGGCCGCCCGCGCCGTTCACCATTCAGCACCCGGCCTGGGCTACCTCGGCCAGCCTCTACCAGGTAAATGTGCGCCAGTACACGCCGGAGGGCACGTTCCGGGCCTTTGAAAAGCACCTGCCGCGCCTAGCCAAGATGGGGGTCGGCATCTTGTGGCTGATGCCGGTGCAACCCATCGGGGTGGCGAAGCGCAAAGGCACGCTCGGCAGCCAGTACTCGCTGCGCGACTACCGCGGGGTGAACGCCGAGTTTGGCTCGGTGGCTGACTTGCAACACCTTATCAATGAAGCCCATAAGCTGGGGATGCACGTCATCCTGGACTGGGTGGCCAACCACACCAGCTGGGACAGCAACCTGAGCAAGGAGCATCCCGACTGGTTTACCCACGATGCCCAGGGCAAGTTTGTGCCGCCCGTGGCCGACTGGCAGGACGTTATCGACCTCGACTACCGCCAGCCCGGCCTGCGCCAGTACATGAGCGCGAGCATGGCCTACTGGGTAAAAGACGTGGGCTTCGACGGCTTCCGCTGCGACGTGGCCGGGCTGGTGCCTACCGACTTCTGGAACGACACGCGGGCCGCGCTGGAGAAAATCAAGCCCGTGTTTATGCTCGCCGAGTGGGACGAGTTGCACGACCCGCCCTTCCTGAAAAAAGGCGAGTTTACACCCAACACCCACCTGCTCGAAAAGGCGTTTGATGCCACGTATGCGCTCAAGCTGCACTATTTGCTGGATAGCGTGGCGCAGGGCAAGCGGCCCGTGGCGGCGCTGCCGGGCTACTTTGCCACCGAGCGCCGGATGTACCCGGCCGGGGTGTACCTGATGAATTTTACGAGCAGCCACGATGTCAACTCCTGGGACAACCCGGAGGGCGTGCGCCTCGGAGCCAATGCCCAGGCGCTGGCCGTACTCACGACCCTGGCACCGGGTATCCCCTTGGTTTACAGTGGCCAGGAGGCAGCTTCGACCAAAAAGCTGCGCTTTTTTGACAAGGACACCATTCGGTGGAATGGCTACCCGCTGAACGCTTTTTACGCCGCCCTGCTGCACCTCAAGCAGAGCAGCCCGGCGCTGCGTAACGGCGACGCCTGCGCCAAATTCACCATCCTGCCCGCCCCGGCCGATTGCTTTGTGTTTGAGCGGGCCAGCGGCGACGAAAAAGCCAAAGTGTGGGTAGCCCTGAACCTGGGCGCGCAGCCCCAAACCCTCGGCCACCCCGCCGAAACCGTGGCCGATGCCTTTGCCGACGTGGGCACGCCCGTGACCGAACCCCAGGTAACAGTGCCCGCCCACGGCTGGCGCGTGCTCAGCACCAAGAAACCGTAATACCGTATTGCCAGTAGCGTGAAGCGTTGCTTCGGGCGCGAGCGCCGCGGGCATCTCGCGTCTGAGCCGTTTGGGCCGCCTGGCGCGGTGCCGCCTGCTCGCGGCGCTCGCGCCCGAAGTAAAACTTCGCGCTACATCTTTTCCCGACCATGACCGACGACCATCCGCTCGCCCCCCACTTCACCGTGCGCCACCCCGAATGGGCCGCCAACGCCACTATTTACGAGGTAAATGTGCGCCAGTACACGCCCGAGGGCACCTTCCGGGCCTTGGAGGCGCACCTGCCGCGGCTAGCCAACATGGGGGTTGTTATCGTGTGGCTGATGCCCATTCACCCCATCGGGCTGGTGGGGCGCAAGGGCTCGCTGGGGTCGCCGTATGCGGTGCAGGACTACTTCGGGGTAAACGAGGAATTTGGCTCACTAGCTGATTTACAGCACCTTGTGCAAGCGGCTCACGAGCTGGGCCTCCGGGTAATTCTGGATTGGGTGGCCAACCACACCAGCCGCGACAACGCCCTTATCAGCCAGCACCCCGCCTGGTACCAGCACGACGCCCAGGGCCAGCTGGTGCCGCCCGTGGCCGACTGGACCGACGTGGTGGCCCTGGACTACACCAACCCCGACCTGCGCGCCTACATGACGGAGGCCCTCTGCTACTGGGTGCGCGAAGCCGACATCGACGGCTACCGCTGCGACGTAGCGGGCCTGGTGCCCACCGACTTCTGGGACGAAGCCCGCCCGGCGCTGGAGGCCCTCAAGCCCGTGTTTATGCTGGCCGAGTGGGACGAGCTGTACCCCTCGGGCGGCCTCACCTGGGAAGCGTTCAACGCCGACACGCACCTGCTCGAACGGGCCTTCGACATGAGCTTTGGCCTGCGCCTGCACTACCTGCTCGACCAAATTGCGGCGGGCAAAGCCCCCCTGGCCGACATCGACGCCTACCTGGCTGCTGAGCGCGAAAAGTACCCGCCTTCGGTGTACCTCATGCACTTTACCAGCAACCACGACGTGAACAGCTGGGACGGCACCGAGTACGAGCGCCTGGGCCCGCTGGCCCTGCCCTTTGCCGTGCTCACGGCCCTGCTGCCAGGCATGCCGCTGGTATACTCGGGCCAGGAGGCGGGGCTAAACCGCCGGCTGGCCTTCTTCGAGCGCGATACGATTGAGTGGGCTGACTTTCCGCTGCAAGACTTTTATACCAAGCTTTTGCAGCTCAAAAAGCGCCACCCGGCCCTGCGCAACGGCGACCCGGCCAGCAGTTTCCAGCGCCTTAGTGGGCCGGCCGGCCTCTACGGCTTTATTCGCGAGAAGAATGGCTCGGCGGTGGTCGTGCTACTTAATGCCACGGCCGAGCCGCTGGTGCTGCCGGGGCAAAAGATGCGCATCGCGGCTCAAAAAGGCTTGTTCGACGTGTTCAGCGGCGAGGCCCTGACCCTGGCGCAGCAGAAGGCGCGCACGGTGCCGGCCCACGGCTGGCGCGTGCTGCGCACCCGCGACTAGCCAGCCAACAGCAGACGCTCCGCCCCTACTGCCGCCCGGCCTTGAGCTTGAACACTAGCTGAAAGTCGTTGCGGATGGCGTAGGAACCCAGGTTTTGGAAAAAGCTACTCGAATTGTAGTTGATGCCAAACTGGGTGCGGTCGAGGCGCGCGGTGCCTTGCAGCAGCAGGCTATCGGCCCCGATTAGGCTGATGGTGAGCGGAATAGCTATCGGGTGCGTTTGACCTTTGATGGTGAGTTGCCCTTCGGCCTGGCCACCCGCCAGCTGGCGCAGCTCGAAGGTGGCAACGGGAAACTGCGCCACGTCGAAAAAATCGGCCCCGCGCAGGTGCTCTTGCAGCTTGGGCAAGTCGTGGTGCAGCGAGCGCATATCGACCAGCACGCGGGCGGCGCGGGGCGTAGCGCCCTCGGCCGCGAGCGTGCCGCCGGGGGCCAGGCGCAACGTGCCGCTGGGGGCGTAGGCGCCGGCCTCGGCGTAGCCCGTCCAGGTGAGGCGGCTGCTGGCGGGGTTGAGGGCGTAGGTAGTGGTAGCGGGGCGCTGGGCGGCCGTGGCGCCAAGCAGCAAGGCCAATAAACTGACGAACAAGGTTTTCATGGTAAAATAACTGTGCGTTGCGAGTTATGAATTGTGAGTTATTAGCTGGGCTGGCAGGCTAGCGGGCGGGGCCGGCTGGCCGGGGGCCCGCCTCGGTTTCGACCACGGCCCAGCCTTTATAGAGACGGCCCTGGGCATCCTGGGCCAGCACGTACCAGAGGGCATCGCCGCCGTAGAGCTGGCTGGCCGGGGCGTAGCGGTAGTTGCGCCGAAAGGTGTAGGCCTGCCCCTTGCGCAGCCGGCCGCCGGGGCAGTCGAAGAGCTGGGCAAACTCGGCGGGCGTCTCGTGCAGGTTGGCGTGCCAGCCGCTGGCGTCGTACCAGATAAAGCTGCCGCACGCCACCACTTGCAGGTCGGCTACTTCGGCGCGCACCGTGGTGCTGTGCTTCCAGGCGAAGGTGCCCGGCTGGCTGGAGTCGGGCTGCGGCACCACCAGGCCGGGAGTATGCACGAGGCTGAGGCCCACGGGCACGCCGCGCAGCAAGGCCGGCAGCAGGCGCGAGTGGTCGGGCCAGGCGGCGGGCGGCGGGGTGGCGGCGGGGCTGGTTTGGGCGGGGGCGGCGAGGGGCAGCGCCGTGGCCGCCAGCAGCGCCAGCGGCAAAAGAAGGGTGGTCATGGCCGTACTGGGGGGCTAGGTGAAGTACGGCTCAAAGGTGGCGGACCGGGCCAGGCACTTGCGCCCCACATCAGCCCTTGGGACGCCCCACATCCAGATATGGGCCTAAGTGGGCCGGTAGTCGCGCGGGGCCACGCCAGCTAACTGCTTGAAAATCCGGTTGAAAGTCGTTTTCGAGTTAAACCCGCTTTCCAGGGCAATGCCGAGCAGGGTGAGGCGCTTGGCGTCGGGGCCGGCCAGGCGGCGCTGCACCTCCGCCACCCGCAGGCCGTTCACCAGGTCATTAAACGACACCCCAAAGCCGGCGTTGATGGTCGAGGAAATCAGCTTCGGCGCCAGCCCGGTGTGGGCCGCCAGCTCGGCCAGCGTGAGGGTGGGGTTCAGGTAAAGCTGGTCTTCTTCGAGCGCCCGCCGGATGCGGGCGGCCACCGCGGCATCGACCGGCACCGGGGGTCGGGGGCTAGCCGACACTGCCTCCGGCGGAGCCGTAGCGCCCGCGGTGGCTGGCTCCAGTGGCGGCACTTCGGCAACTGCCCCGGCTACCTCGGCCTCCACAAACTGCGCGGCCGAGCGGTCGGCTTGCCGCAGGCCCACCACGCCAATAATGAAGACGACCACGCCCAGCAGCTCGGTCGAGTAGTCGTACTGGTAATACACCCCGAAGAACTCGCGCAGCACCAGCTCGGCCAGCCACTGCGCGCTCACCACCGCCAGCAGCAGCAGCAGCCAGCGCAGCCACCGCAGGCGCAGGGCCGACAGCTCCGAAAAATTATCGGCCAGCCAGTGGCGGTAGTGCCGCAGCAGGCGCAGGCTCAGGGCCAGGTACACCATCAGCGACACCCAGGTGCCGATAAACTCCAGCCGGTAGGTGTAGGGCCGGTGAATGGCCTGCCAAAACCAGTTGCGGGTATCGTAGGGCTGAAAGCGCAGCCACCAGTAGAGCCCGGCCTGCACCAGCACCGGCCCAAAGTGCCCGCCGTAGCGCCGCCACTGCCACTCAAAACCCAGGCTCACCAGGCTGCGCACGTAGAAATAGAGCAGCGGCCCAAACGCCAGCGAGTAGTAGATGGGCGAAAAATACAGCCCCGGCACCTGCCTATACAGGCCCGACACCCGAAAAAACCCGTCGAGCAGCCACAGGGCAATGGCCAGCATCAGCAGGGCCAGAAAGCGGTTGGGCACGCGGTTGAGGCGCGCCCACCACAGCAGCCCGGCCGCCAGCAGCGCCTGCGCCACCACGGCCAGCAACAACACAACAACGGGCGAGAAGGCAATTTGCACGCCCCAAAGAAACGGCGGGCCGCCGAATCGGCAGCGGGCTTTTTTGTTGGCGAGGCCGGCCGGCAGTAGGCGGCCAACCCACGCGGGCGAGTGCCCGCGCGGAGCGCAGTCGCGCCGGCTACGTATGCGGGCGTAGGCTCACTCTTGCCGCCCGCTCGCCATGCCCTACGTTTTTCTGTTTCTCGCCATTATCAGCGAGGTAATCGGCACCACTGCCCTGAACGCCTCCCAGCAATTTACCAGGCTGACGCCCAGCCTAATAACCGTGGCCGGCTACGGGCTGGCGTTTTACTTTTTCAGCTTCTCGCTCCGCGCCATTCCGGTGGGCGTGGCCTACGCCATTTGGGGCGGCGTGGGCATTGTGCTGGTCACGCTCATCGGCTTCTTTTACTTCAAGCAGCGGCTCGATGTGCCCGCCCTGGCCGGTATTGCGCTCATCGTGCTGGGCGTGCTGGTGATGCAGCTGTTTTCCAAAACGATTTCGCACTGAGCCCCGCGCCAACCAGCGCGGCTGGCTACTCCTGCATGCAAGTCAGCCGCACCCCCTCGCCTACCATGCAGATGCTAATGCCCGGCTCCTCGACGTAGCCAACAGTAACGCGGGCGCCGTCTTTTTTGGCGTAGGCTTGCCAGAGGTCGCCGTGCGGCTCCAGGCGCTTGCCGTTGTCGAGCTCTAGCACGAAGCCGCAGCCATCAAGGCCCGTGAGGTTACGCACGGTGGCCGGCGTGCCGCAGCCGGGGCCTTCGGTGGTTTTCTGGCAGCCGAAGGCCAGGGGCAGCAACGCAGCCGCCAGCAGCAGGGAGTAGCGTGAACGCATAAATACTTTATTTGGAAATAAAAGGCTCACTTACAAGAGGATGAAGGGTAGCTGAAAGGTTGCAGGCTCCGTATTTATAGGAAGCAAAGAGGACCTGCTAGTTAGTTAGCAGGCCCTCTTTTTAACTGGGTGATAATCAATGATTTATCATTAATTACTATTCCGACAGCTTCAGGGCCCGCCAGGTGTTGTTGGCCTTGTTCACATCGGGCAGGATATTGGTCGGGTTCAGCACTACCGTGGTCAGCGGCGAGGTGGTGTTGGTGCGGAACGTCCAGGTGCCGCCGCGCTGCCAGATTTCGATGGGCAGGTGCACGGTGGTTTTCTTGCCGTTGGTTTCGGTGATTTCGGCCGTCACGGGCATGGCGGCCTGCCCTTTGTTTTCAATCGTGATGAGCGAGCCCTTGGTGGCATCCTGGTTCACGTAGGCCACGGTGGTCACGGCCTGGTCGAGCAGCCAGTTCTCAAAAAACCACTCGTGGTAAAACCACGTCAGGTCTTCGCCGGCCACCTCATTCATGGTGCGGAAAAAGTCGCGCGGCGTGGGGTGCTTGAACGCCCAGCGCTTGATGTAGCTGCGAAACGCGTAGTCGAACCGCTCGGGGCCCAGCACTTCCTGGCGCAGCAAATACAGGCCGTAGCCGGTTTTGCTATACGCCGCGAAGCCCAGGTTGCGGGCCTGCGTCACGTCGGGCACGGTGTAGGGCGCGTCCATGGTGGGCAGCTGCAGCTGAAACGTGGTAATCTGGGCCAGCCCCAGCGCGCGGGTCACGTCGCCCTGCTCCTTGTACTCGCCGTTGTTGAAGTTCTGGCTGCTCAGGATGTTGATAAACGTGTTGAAGCCCTCGTCCATCCACGGGTACTTGCGCTCGTTCGAGCCCACAATCATCGGAAACCAGTTGTGGCCAAACTCGTGGTCCGTCACGTTCCAGAGGTCGCCCTTGCTGGCCTTCGACCCGCAGAATACGATGCCCGGATACTCCATGCCGCCCACTATGCCGGCCACGTTGGTAGCCACCGGGTAGCTGTATTCGTACCACTGCTTGGAGTTGTACTCGATGCTTTTCTTCACGTATTCGGTGCTGCGGTTCCAGGCCGTATCCTGGGCCACCTCCACGGGGTAGAGCGACATGGCCAGCGACTTGCGCCCGCTGGGCAGGCTCATCTTGGCAGCATCCCAGACGAAGGCCGAAGACGCGGCCCAGGCTACGTCGCGGGCCCGCTGGCACCGGAAGTGCCAGGTGAGGCGGCCGCTGCGGCCGGCCGGGCGCGAGGTGGTTTGCGTTACCTCCTCGGCGCTGCGCACCAGCACGGTTTTGTCGGAGCCGGCGGCCTGGGCCAGGCGCTTTTGCTGGGCGGCCGTGAGCACTTCGGTGGGGTTCACCAGCTCGCCCGAGCCGCCCACCAGGTAGTTGGCGGGCACGTTGAGGGTGTAGTCGAAGTTGCCGTATTCGAGGTAAAACTCGGCCGACAGGTAGGGCAGCGTGTTCCAGCCCTCCACGTCGTCGTACACTTCCATGCGCGGGTACCACTGGGCGACCTCAAAAATCTCCCCGTTCTTGGTTTTGAGGCGGCCCAGGCGGTCGGAGCCGTACTCGGGGATGTTGAAGCCGTAGGCAATGCGGATGGTCAGCTTGTCGCCGTGCGGCTTCATCGCCTCGGGCAACATGATTTGCATACGCGTGTCGGTCACGCGGTACTGGGCCTTGGTTTTCTTGCCATGCAGCTCAATGTTAACCGTTTGCAGCGAGTCGCCACCCGCGAAGTTGCGCGCCGAGTTACCATTGCGGGCGCCCGCCACGGGCGTCGCGGCCGACCCGCGCGAGGTGGCCCGGTACAGGTTTTGGTCGAGTTGCAGCCACACGAAGGCCAGCTCGTCGGGGCTGTTGTTGGTGTAGGTGATGGCCGCGGTAGCCGTCACCCGCGCCGTTTTTTCGTCGAGCGAGGCGGCAATCTGGTAGTCGGCCGCGTTTTGCCAGTAGGTGGCGCCGGGCTGGCCGCCGGCCGTGCGGGTGGCGGGCGCGGTTTGGTCGAGGTAGTTGGGGGCAAACAGGGCCCGCGCATTGTAGGGTGGCTGGTTGGCCGGGGGCACGATAACCGGCAGGGCGGGTTGGGCCTGGGCGGCCACGCCGAGCAGCAGCAGCGCGCCAGCCAGCAACTTGGAAAGAAAAAGTTTTTTCATGAAAAAAGAGAACAGAACAAGTACGAGCGCCAAAAGTAGTCTACCAAGCAACACCTTGGCCTTATCTAAGAAACAATGGGTTAAGAAGCCGTTGAAAAACCCTTTGCACGTCGGGCCGACCGCAGGGAAGCGTCTCGCGGAAGGGCGCTTGGCTACCGGCGTTGTTGGCAGGGCGGCCGGCGCGCCAGCGGTTTTCGGGAGGGTGCGGGGCTTCCGCAACCTGGGCTACGGGCACCCGCCGGGCTCGGCGGGCAAGCGCGGCCCGGTGCACGCCAAAACCCGCTGGGCAGCCGAGTAAGCGCGGCGTTTCTTTGCGTATGCTTTCTTCTTCGCTGGCCCTGCTGGGCGTGCACCACATTGCCATTATTTGCGCCGACTACGCCGTTTCCAAGGCGTTTTACATCGAGGTGCTGGGCCTGGAAATCGTGCGCGAGGTGTACCGCCCCGAGCGCGCATCCTACAAGCTCGACCTGGCCGTTGGTAGTCAGTACGTCATCGAGCTATTCTCCTTTCCTGGCCCGCCGCCGCGCCCCAGCCGGCCCGAGGCAACGGGCCTGCGCCACCTGGCCTTCGCGGTGGCCGACGTAGCAACGGCCATCCGGCACCTTGAAGCGCATCGGGTAGCGTGCGAACCCATTCGGGTTGACGAGTTTACGGGCCGGCGGTTCACATTTTTCAGCGACCCCGACGGCCTGCCGCTGGAGCTTTACGAAGGGTAATTTAGCACGGCCCCGCGTTTGATACATTAGTTAAAAGTTGAGAGTTAAAAGTTAAAAAGCTGATTGACTTATTTTTAACTTTTAACTCTCAACTTTTAACTAATGTATCAAACGCGTGCCCTGAAAACCGCTGCATGGTAAAAAGCTACCTCCTGGGGGCGCTGCTGGCCCTGGCCGGCTGCGCCGGCCGCCCGCCGGCCCGCCCGCAAGTGGCCGCCGGCTACTGCGACCCGCCCCTGCCCTACCGCTACAACCCGGCCTTTGCGCCCAGCCCCAACCTGGAGGCAGCCCTCACGCCGGCGCTGCTGGCCCGCTACCCGCGCCGCAACCTACTCACTGCTAATGCGGTGGGCATCTTGCCCCAGCTGCAAGCCATGCTTGGGCTAGAGGCGCAGGCCCGCCAGCAACCCGGCCCCAGCGCCGAGCTGGCCGTACTGCGCCAGCGCCAGCGCCTGGCGGCCCAGGTGGCGCTGGTGAGCACCACCGTGGCCAGCGTGGCCGCCGAGCTCGACTGCGAGGGCGAGCGCGCCGACCAGGTGGCCGGCTACCTGCGCGCCCAGGACAACCGCCGCACCCAACGCCTCAACGTGCTGTCTATCAGCACGGGAGCGGCCAGCGGCCTTGGCACTACGGTCGTCGACAGCCGGCCGGGCCAGTATGCCTTTGGCATTGGGGGTGGGCTGCTGGCGGCGGGCCTGGGCCTGCTCACACTCACCGGCGGCCACACGGTCGAGTTTGACCACCCGCGCAACCTGCTGGCCGAGGTGTGGCTCGAAAAGCCGACCTCCGCGGTGTTTCCGCCCAGCGTGTGGTACCTGCTCACCGAGCCGGCCTTTAGCAACCAGGGGCAAACGGCCATTGCCCACAACACCCGCCAGCGCTGGACGCACTACGGCCAGCTGGCCCGCCCCGATTCTAAAGAAGGTAAAGCGCTGGCTGCCTTGCTGTTTGGGGCCGGCGGCCAGTACTCGGCCGACCAGCTCACCGTGCGGGCCAACATGCTCAACGAGCTGCAAGCGGCGGTGCGCCTGCTCAACCAGGAGCTGCAAGGCTTGCAGCTGGCGTTGAATGAGGAATAAGCTGGGGCAAGCGTAAAAAGCCACTCACTCCGCGCGGTTTCGGCGTCCATGTGCATCGACCCCGAAACCGCGCTAAGCAGGCTGCACGGCCGGAAAAGCCGCGGGCGCGGCAGCGCGGGCCCGGCGCAGGTGGCGCACGTAGAGCAGGCCGATGAGCAAAGCCAGGATGCCCTCGGCCAGCACCGTGGCCCGCACGCCGAGGCGCTGCGACGCGGCTCCCACCAGCAGGCTACCCAGCGGCAGCGCGGTGGTGTACACCAGCACGTAGAGGCTGATAACCCGCCCGCGCATGGCCGGCAACACCGTGGTTTGCAGCAAGGTAACGTTGATGGTCATCTGGGCCATCATGCCGAACGCGCCCACTACCAGGCACGCCAGCGCCGGCCAGTACCAGGGCGAGTAGGCAAACAGCAGTAGCCCCACCCCCAGTACGAAGGTATTGACAGTCATTACCTTACTCAAGTTGGCGCTCGGCGGCAGCGAAGTCAGGTACAGCGCCGCCCCAAAGCCGCCCAGCCCAATGGCCCCGTCGAGCATGCCGAAGGTGGTGGCCGTGCCGTGAAAAATATCCTTCGCGTATACCGGCATGAGGGCGGCAAACGGCAGCACCAGCAGCGCCATTAAGCCCAGCGTATTGATAATGAAGCGGATACCCGGCGTGTCGCGCACGTACCGAAAGCCGTCGGCCAGCTCGGCCAGTAGGGGCTGCGTGCGCGGCTTGGCCACGTAGGCGGGCAGCCGCAGCGCCAGCAACGACCCGATGACGGGCACAAAGCTGAGCGCGTTCAGCCCAAAGCAAGCCGCGGCCCCCAGCTGCTCAATAGCCAGGCCCGCCACGGCCGGCCCCAGCAGCTTCGAGAGATTGAGCATGGTCGAGTTGAGCGCCACCGCGTTGGGCACGTCCTGCTTGTCGTCTACCAAATCATAGACCAGCGACTGCCGGGCGGGCACATCAAAGGCGTTGATGATGCCCAGCACCGCGCTCAGCCCGATAATGGCCCCCACCGCCTGGCGCTGCCCAAGCACGGCCAGCGCCAGCAACACGGCCTGCGCCATCGACAGCACCTGCGTGAGCAGCAGCACGCGGTAGCGCGAGTAGCGGTCGGACACGACGCCCCCGAGCAGCGAGAAAACAGCCGACGGAAAGAGCGTGGCAAACACGCTCACGCCCAGCATCAGCTTGGAGTGCGTCTGGGCGTATACTACCCAGCTCACCGCCGTTTTCTGCATCCAGGTGCCCAGCAGCGACAAAGACTGCCCGGCAAAAAACAAGCGAACATTGCGGCTGCGAAACGCGCGAAAAGCCTCGGTCATATAACAATGTAAGAAAACTATGGCCTAATGTGAGCTACTTAGAGGTCGGTATCGGTAGGGTGCGGGGCTTGCCCCCGCCCGGCATTGAACAAAATCGTTGAGATGGTACCAACGCCGGGCGGGGGCAAGCCCCGCACCCTACCCTGAACGCCAGATAAGCCATTTTTTGGCTTCAGCTGGCGGCTGCCCGGCCGGCGCGGTTAACCCAACCCGCGCCGGGGAGTTATACAGTACTTCGGTAGCAGTACGCTATTCCGCCTCTCACTCCTTTTCCCTACTTAATGGCAACCCTTCGTGAACTTGGCCACTCGGGCCTCCGCATCGCCCCGCTCGTGCTGGGCGGCAACGTATTCGGCTGGACAGCCGACGAGGAAACCTCTTTCGCCGTGCTCGACGCCTTTGTGGCGGGCGGCGGCAACGCCATCGACACGGCCGACGTGTACTCGGCCTGGGTGCCCGGCCACGAAGGCGGCGGGCAGTCGGAAACCGTCATTGGCAAGTGGCTGGCCCAGCGCGGCCGGCGCGACGACGTGCTGCTTTTCACTAAAGTGGGCATGGACCTGGGCGACACTAAAAAAGGCCTTTCGAAGGCCCGCATCAAGCAGGCCGTGGAAGCCTCGCTGCGCCGCCTGGGCACCGACTACATCGACCTCTACCAGAGCCACCAAGACGACGAAAGCCTGCCCGTAGCTGAGCCGCTCGAAGCCTACGCCGAGCTGCTCAAGGAAGGAAAAATCCGGGCTATCGGAGCCAGCAACTTTTCGCCCGCCCGCCTGCAAGCGGCCCTCGACGCGGCCCAGCACGGCCTGCCGCGCTACGAAAGCCTCCAGCCCGAGTACAACCTCTATGCGCACGAAACCTTTGAGCACGACGACCTGCCCATTGTGCAGGCCAGCGGCATTGGCGTGATTCCGTATTTCGGGCTGGCCTCGGGCTTCCTCACCGGCAAGTACCGCAGCGAAGCCGACCTGCAGAAAAGCCAACGCGGCGGCGGCATCGGCAAAAAGTACCTGAACGACAAGGGCTTCCAGATTTTAAAAGCGCTTGACGCCGTGGCCGGCCGCCACCAAGTGTCGCAGGCGCAGGTGGCGCTGGCCTGGCTCATGCAGGCGCCCAGCATCACGGCGCCCATTGCCAGCGGCACCAGCGCCGCGCAGGTGCAGGAGCTGCTGAAAGCAATGGACGTGCAGCTAACCGCCGCCGACGTGGCCGAGCTGCAGGCGCAGCCGGTGCAAGCGGTTTAAAGTCAGTTATTTATGAGTTATTAGAACGTCAGGCAGACCGCAGGGAAGCAGCTCGCTCGCATTATTGGATTAGTAACCCAACGATTCGGGCGAGCTGCTTCCCTGCGGTCTGCCTGACGTTCTTTTTTGCCTTATCCTTATCCTTATCCTTTCAGCCGCTACTTCGCAGCTACGTCCTCAAAGGTGTAGGTGCGCTCCACGTTATCCACGGGCTTGCCGTCGGCCTCGGCGTAGGGGTACACGAAGTAGTTGAGCGGCGCGCCGGTTTGCTTGGGCACCAGGGTCAGGTCGCGGCCGCGGGTAAACTCAACGCGGTTTTCGTCGTGGGCGCCGAAGAAGTAGGCGCGGCGGCTGGGGTCCTTGGCGGCCTCGGAGGCATCGACGGGCACCCAGCCGGTTTCCTTGGTGAAGAACTCGGCCCAGCAGTGGTAGCCCTTTAGTTCGCCCTGGCCGCGCCCGGCGGGCAGCGGCAGCCCAATGCTGAAGCGCGCCGGAATACCCAGCGCCCGGCAGTAGCCAATCACAATGGCGTGAAAATCAGTGCAGTTGCCCCGGCGCGCATCGCAGGCGTAGTAAATGTCGCCGCGGCCCCAGCCCTGGCCGGTTTTGTCGTAGGTCACGGTGCTCACCACGTGCTCATAAATGGCGCGGGCTTTGGCTAAGGGCGTAGTGGCGTGGGCTTTATCCACCACTTCCTGGGCCTGGGCCTTGATTTTGGCATCGAGGGGCACGAGGCGGTCGGGGGCCAGCCAGCGGGCCAGGTTGGGGTCGCGGGCTTCGGTTTCGGCGGGGGCGTGGTCGTCGGTGGCGCGCAGGTTGAGGTGCTCGCGGCGCGTGACGCGGGCCGTGAGCGTGACGGTGAGCGGCTTGGTTACCGGGGCATCCACGTCGGAGTGCAAGTGCAGGATTTGGTTGCCGTAGGCGTCGGTGGCGATGCTGATGGCGGTGGGCGTGCTGGTGTTCAGCACCTGCACATCCTGGTTTTTATCGCTGTGGGGCACGGGCATCCAAAAATCGAGCGCCTTGGTGCCGGCTGGCTGCGCGGGCACCGTGAAACGGCACGTTAGCAAAAACGTGCGGCTGCGCGGCGCAACCGGGGTAGTGGCCGGGGCGGCCGCCGTGAGCAGCAGCGCGGTGGCGGCAAGCAACAGGTTTTTCATGGGGAAGGACAAAGACACTAAGAATCAACTGGCAAAGCTACGGCGGGGCGGTGGGGCAGGTTGGGGCCACGGGGAGGCATTAGGCCCCTACGAGCGCGCCGCAGAGCTTAATTTCACCCCCAGATTTCCTTCATAATGCCTTCAGCCCAGCTTCATAACGCTCCCCCGAGCTGCTAGTATGCCTCCCTGTTGAGCTTACTTACTTTTGCTAGTAACTTGTGCTTATGAACGTTAGCGCCCGCCGTCCTATGCTGCACAGCCGCGTTCTACTGGCTATTCTGCTCCTGGCTACTACGCGCGCCGCGGCCCAGGCGGCGGACCCGGCTGCGCGCGCCGATAGCATTACGGTGGCCATTGAGCCGACCTATAATCAGGTGTCGAAGCTGCACCGGCGCTTGTTTGGCGAAAGCTACCGGGCGCTGTGGGCGGCCCCGGTTAAGCTCAAAATCTTTCACCTGGCCACCGAAAAAGGCGGGCTCACCATTACGCAGCGAGGCGGCGGCCTGCAAACCAAGTCGCTGCGCATGCAGGATGCCAGCGGCCGGCAGTGGGTGCTGCGCACCATTCAGAAGTACCCCGAGCGGGGCCTGCCGCCCGCCCTGCGCCCCACCATCGCCAAGGATATTTTGCAGGACCAGGTGTCGACCTCGCACCCCTACGCCGCGCTGGCCGTGCCGCCGCTGGCCCAGGCGCTGGGCATTCCGCACGCGCACCCCCAGGTAGTGTACGTGCCCGACGACCCCGCGCTGGGCGAATACCGGCAGGATTTTGCCAACCAGGTATTCCTGTTTGAGGAGCGCGAGCCGCTGGACGCCGACAAAACCGACAACACCGAAAAAGCCCAGGCCCGGCTGCAAAAGGACCACGACAACCGCGTGGACCAGGCCACCGTGCTGCGCGCCCGCCTGCTCGATATGCTGCTCGGCGACTACGACCGCCACGAGGACCAGTGGCGCTGGCTGCGCGTGGCAGAGGACAAGGGCAGCCGCTACGAGCCCATCCCGCGCGACCGCGACCACGTGTTTTACAAGCCGTCGGGTTTGTTTCCGTGGGTGTTGTCGCGCCACTTGCTCATGGCCAACGTGCAGGGCTACCACGACCACATCCGGGCCATTACCCGCTGGAACACCAAGGCCCGGTACTTCGACCGCTACTTTCTGAATGAGCTGAGCGAGGACGACTGGCGCACCCAGATTGCCTACGTGCAGCAGCACCTGCCCGACAGCCTCATCCACCGCGCGCTCACCCAGATGCCGCCCAACATCTACCAGCTCAGTGGCCCCCGGCTGACCAAACACCTTCTTGCGCGCCGCAATCTGCTGGGCGCCCAGGCGCTGAGGTACTACCGCTTTTTGGCCAAGACGGTGGACATCCCGGCCTCCGACAAGCGGGAAAACGTAGTGGTGGCGCGGCAGCCCGCGGGGCGCATGCAGGTCACCATCAGCAAGCGCAGGAAGGACGGGGAGCCGGGCGCGGTGCGCTACCAGCGCACTTTCGACCCGGCCGACACGCATGAGCTGCGCCTCTATGGCCTGGGCGGGGCCGACAGCTTTGCGGTGGTGGGCGCGGCGCGCTCGCGCATGCGGGTGCGCCTCATCGGGGGCGCTGGGCCCGACGCCTTCGCGGTGGCGCCCGATGTGCCGCAGCGCCGCAAGCTCACCGTGTATGACCGCGCCGATGAGCCCAACCAGCTGCCCGCCATCAGCCAGGCGCGGCTGCGCACCTCCCGCGATACGACCGTTAATCAGCTCAACAAAACCAGCTTCCGCTACGGGTACCTGCAGCCGCTGCTGCTGGCGGGCTATAGCCGCGACTATGGCTTTCAGCTCATTAGCAATTTTATTTATGTCAAGCAGGGCTTCCGCAAAGACCCCTACGCGGCGCGCCAGAGCCTGCTGGTCAACTACGGCTTTGGCAACAGCTCGCTGCTGCTCAACTATACGGGTAATTTTATTAAAGCTGTGGCGGGCAATGATTTAGTAGTCAATGTATTGTCTAAAGGCCCGAATTATAACAACAACTTCTTTGGGGTGGGCAACCAAACCGAGTTTGCCAACTCCGACGGCCGGCGCATCCGCTACTACCGGGGCGTGTACAACCTGCTCAGCGCCGATGTGCGCCTGAGCCGCACCTACCAGCAGTGGCGGCTGAATGCCGGCGTGGTGGGCCAGTACTACACCAGCGCCGGCGAAAAAAACGCGGACCGCTACCTGGGCCTCTACGCCGCGCAGCACCCCGGCGAGGGCGTGTTTAGCCGCCAGGCCTACGCCGGCCTGGTGGCCAGCGCCACCCTCGACACCCGCGACAAAGAGCTGGTGGCGCACCGCGGCGTGTACTGGGCCACCAGCCTCAGCGGCCTCAACCGGCTCGATGCCAACCGCCACACCTTCGGGCAGGCCCTCACCGAATTTACCTTCTACGCCAACCCCCTGCGCGATTCCAGCCTGGTGCTGGCCAACCGCACCGGGGGCGGCACCACGCTCGGCGATGCCACCTACTTTCAGCAGCTCAAGCTGGGCGGCGCCCAAAACCTGCGCGGCTACTACCTGTGGCGCTTCACAGGTAAGAGCATAGTATACAACAACTTAGAGCTGCGCCTGAAGCTGCTCGACTTTACTTCCTACCTGCTGCCCGGCACGCTGGGCCTGGTGGCCTTCCACGACATCGGCCGGGTGTGGTCGCCCGGCGAGGCGTCGCAGAAGTGGCACAACGGCTACGGCGGCGGCGTTTACTTCCTGCCCGCTCAGCTCCTGCTGGTGCAGGCCGTGGTGGGCTTTTCGGAGGAAGGCGCGTACCCGTACATCTCGGCGGGCTTCCGGTTTTAGCGCGTGAGCAGCCCCACCCCCGGCCCCTCCCTACGGGGGAGGGGAGACATTCGTCAGCCACCGTTCGAGAACCGTCCGGCTCCCCTCCCCCGCAGGGCCGGGGCCGGGGGTGGGGCTGCCCGTAACCCGACGTCAAAACCGCTTTAAGTCAACCGCGGAATGTTTTACGGCCTTATAATGAACTGTTTATAAAACAGCTACGGCGGTAGGCTACGCCCCGCCGTATTGCCCTGGCGGGGCGTAGCCGGCGGGCCACGTGGTCCCGGCCGCCCCTTACAGCAACTTTTTATTTATGCCAACTTCCCCCTCTCCCAAGCGCGTGCTCGTAACCGGCGGCACCGGCAAGCTGGGCCAAACCTGCGTAGCCGACCTGCAAGCGCATGGCTACGACGTATTCGTGGTCGATACGGTAGCGCCCGCCAAGGGCATTCCGCACATCATCGCCGACCTCTCCGACTTCGGCCAGACGCTGGATGCGTTCTCGTCGGTGGGCATGGAAATCCACGCCGGCGTGGCCCCGCAGGCCTTCGATGCCATTGTGCACCTGGCGGCCTTCCCCACCCCGCGCCAGTACCCCGACGCGCACTTGTTTCAGAACAACGTCATGGGCACCTACAACGTGTTTGAGGCGGCGCGGCGGCTGGGTATTCACAACATCATCTGGGCCAGCAGCGAAACCACGTTGGGCGAGCCCTTCGAAGATGACGCGCCCTACGCGCCGGTGGATGAGGACTATCCGCTACGCGCCAAAAGCGCCTACGCCCTGGCCAAAGTGCTGATGGAGGAAATGGCCCGCCAGTTCTGCTACCAAACGCCCGCGCTAAAGCTCGTCGGCCTGCGCTTCAGCAACGTGATGCAGCCCGCCGACTACGCCAAGTTTCCGGCCTACAACGACGACCCCGAGGAGCGCAAATGGAACATGTGGGCCTACATCGACGCCCGCGACGGCTCGCAGGCCATCCGCAAGGCCATCGAGTGGGAAGCTACTGGTATGCACGCCTTTATCATCGCCAACGCCGACACGGTAATGACGACTTCCTCTACCGAGCTGATGACCAAGACCTTCCCCGGCGTGGAAGTGCGCAAGGAGCTGGGCGAGCACGAAACCCTGCTTTCCATTGAAAAGGCGCGCCGCGTGCTGGGCTACGAGCCCGAGTTCAGCTGGCGCGAGGCGAAGTCGCGCTAGCAACGGGCAGCTAGCAAGAGCAAGCCATTCGGCTACAAAAAAGCTTGCTGCAAAAGGAGTGGCGGCCAGCTGGCCGCCACTCCTTTTGCAGCAAGCTTTTATAAGCTAATCAACTCACTTACTGCTGCTTATCGCAACTAAGCGACAACAGCCACTTCATCGCTAATAGTCACGCTATCCAGGCCTTTTTGCACGGCCGTGTCTTGCACCCCTGGGATGGCCAGGCCTTCAGCACGCACTACGGTTACGTCCGTCATACCCAGGAAGCCCAATACGGCTTTGAGGTAGGGCGCCACGAAGTCGTAGCCCGCCGATGGGCCCTCGGAGTAGATGCCGCCGCTCGACATGGCCACGTACACTTTCTTGCCGGCAATGAGGCCTTCGGGGCCGTTGGCAGTGTACCGGAACGTGATACCAGCGCGGGCAATGTGGTCTACCCAGGCCTTCAGCGTGGAGGGAATGCTGAAGTTGTAGAGCGGCGCGCCAATCACGATAACGTCGGCATCCTTAATTTCCTGGATGGCGTCGTCCGAGTGCTTGGCGGCGGCCTGCTGCTCGGGCGTGCGGCTCTCGGCCGGCGTGAAAAACGATTGTAACTTGGCTTCCTCCAGGTGCGGAAAGGGGTTGGTAGCCAGGTCGTGCACCGTTACGCTGCTGCCGGGGTTAGCGGCCTGCAGCTTGTCGATGATGCCGTTGGCGAGCTGAATGCTGGCCGAAGCCCCTTTGCGTGGGCTCGAAATGATGTGCAGAATATTCACTAAAAAAGGGGAAAGTGGCTGGGGGCCGGTAAAACGCTGGTAGTGATTTTGGTGCGTACCCACTAAGAAGTAGCGGGCGTGCATCAAATGTACATACATTTTATGTACCCACATTGTTTTGCCGATTTCATTTAGCTTTTATCCTGCCGACGCCGACACGGTGATGACAACTTCCTCCACCGAGCTGATGGCCAAGACTTGCCCGGCGTGGAAGTACGCAAGGAGTTGGGCGAGCACGGAACGCTGCTCTCCATTGAAAAGCGCGCCGCGTACTGGGCTACGAGCCCGGATTTGGTTGGCGCGAGGAGAAGTCGCGGTAAGCTAGTTTTCCTGGCTGCAAAGTCGCTTAACTGACCTTGTAGCCAGGAAAACTTATTCGCTACTACTTCCGCTTAATGAATAGCCAGCTTGGCATAGGTGTACCAAGTATGCGCAAAGTCTTTACTCCAATGCTTTTCCTTCAACAGTAAAGTCTTGGTCGACAGCCAGTAAATTTGGTCAGGCTCCCATTGCTTGGGTTTCAAGCGCCATACTTCCTGCCAAACGTGGTTTCGGAAGCTAAACACTCTGATTACATTATCAAACATTGCGTCTTCAATCCCGCGCGAAGCGGCCACAAAGCTGTGTAGGTCTGGCGAATAGTGGGGCTCGTCAAATACTTCCAGCTTCCTACCATGCTTGCTGACAAGGATGTAGCTTGACCATTCATAGTGATTACGCAGCACCAAATGGCTTTCCACTTGGGGCATATAGCCTAGGTAGGTGTACTTCTCCCAATCAGGGTTGTCTTCCTCAACCTTAGCGTCTCGAAGAACCTGCTGCCCCCGGCTCGTAGAAATCACGATGCGGCCCCACTGCTTTTTTAGGGGAAATATAACTTGCGGTCTGGTTTCCACGCAGCGTTTTTTGGCTGCGAGATACCCTGCCTTCGTCAGTGGGCTGAACGTGACACTTACAGTAGGTGGGACACTAGGCTGTGCGCTCCCAACCAGAGGCAGCAACAGCAAAAAGCCAATTTTCACGAAATACTTGGGCTGTAAGTACTCAGGCAAGATACTGGCGGCCCCACCTTTGCGCCATTATGCCCGACGCTAATACTCCTCTCCCCTACCTCGTTTTCGACTTCGACTCCACCTTCACCCAAGTCGAAGGCCTCGATGAGCTGGCCGCCATTGCCCTGCAAGGCCAGCCCGACCAGGCCGCGCGCGTGGCCCAGATAAAAGCCCTCACCGACCGCGGCATGGCCGGCGAAATCGGCTTTCAGGAGTCGCTGGCGCAGCGGTTGGCGCTGCTGGGGGCGCACCAGCGGCACCTGGCGCCGCTAGTGGCCCACCTGCAAACGAAAGTGAGCGAGAGCATCCGCCGCAACGGCAACTTCTTCCGGCGCTTTGCCGACCGCATCTACGTGGTGAGCAGCGGGTTTCGCGAGTTTATTGAGCCGGTGGTGGCCGAGTTTGGTATTCCATCCAGCCACGTGCTGGCCAACACGTTTACGTTTGACGAAGCCGGCAACATCACCGGCTGCGACCCGGCCAACGTGCTGAGCCGCGACGGCGGCAAAATCCGCCAGCTGGTGCTGCTCGACCTCGACGGGCCGGTATATGTGCTCGGCGACGGCTATACCGACTACCAGATTCGCGAAGCCGGGCTGGCCCACCGCTTCTACGCCTATACCGAAAACGTGAGCCGCCCCAGCGTAGTGGCCCAGGCCGATGAGGTGCTGCCCACCTTCGACGAGTTTCTCTATCAATTAAAACTACCCATGACGCTGAGCTATCCCAAAAACCGCATCAAGGTTTTACTACTTGAAAACCCCGATGCCCGCGCCGCCGAGCTGTTTCGCCAGGAAGGCTACCAGGTGGAGGAGGTGAAAGGCGGCCTGGATGAGGACGAGCTCATCGCCCGCATGGAGGGCGTGAGCATCCTGGGCATCCGGTCGAAAACGCAGGTGACCCAGCGCGTGCTCGACGCCGCCAACCGTCTCATCGGCATCGGGGCGTTTTGCATCGGCACCAACCAGATTGACCTCACCGGGGCCATGCGCAAGGGCGTGGCCGTGTTCAACGCGCCGTTCAGCAACACGCGCTCGGTGGTCGAGCTGGCCTTGGGCGAAATCATTGTGCTGGCCCGCCGCATCCCCGAGAAAAGCCCCAGGATGCACGCCGGCGAGTGGGACAAGTCGGCCAGCGGCTCGTTCGAGATTCGGGGTAAAACGCTGGGTATCATCGGCTACGGCAACATCGGTTCGCAGCTCTCGGTGGTGGCCGAAGCCGTGGGCATGAAGGTGGTGTACTACGACGTGGCCGAAAAGCTGCAGCTCGGCAACGCCGTAAAGTGCAAAACCCTGGAAGAGCTGCTGCCCCAGGCCGACGTGGTGACGCTGCACATCGACGGCCGGCCCGACAACCAGGATTTTTTTGGCGCCAGGCAATTTGCGCTCATGAAGAAGGGCGCGCTGTTTCTCAACAACGCCCGCGGCCACGTGGTAGACGTGCCGGCCCTGGCCGCCGCCCTGCGCAGCGGCCAGCTCGGCGGCGCGGCCGTCGATGTGTTCCCCTACGAGCCCAAAACCAACAGCGAAGGCTTTGAGAACGAGTTGCGCGGCCTGCCCAACGTGCTGCTCACGCCCCACATCGGCGGCAGCACCGCCGAGGCCCAGCGCAACATCGCCGAGTTTGTGCCCGAGCGTATTATGGAGTACGTGAACACCGGCAACACCCAGCAGAGCGTCAATTTCCCCAATATTCAGCTGCCGGTGCAGCAGGCGCACCGCCTCATCCATATTCACGCCAACGTGCCCGGCGTGCTGGCCAACATCAACAACGTGCTGGCCAAGCACCACGTCAACATCCTGGGTCAATACCTAAAGACCAATGAACTAATTGGTTACGTAATCACGGACATCAACCGCGAATACGACCAGGACGTGATTCAGGCCCTGCGCGAAGTGGGGCATACCATCAAGTTTCGGGTGCTGTACTAGTAGTAGCCCGGCAAACTACTTCGGCGCGCCGGCCGTTCTTCTCCTAAAGCCTTTTGCCATGTCTCAGCTCACTATCACCCTCGACGACAACCTTTTACAAGCCGCCCAGGCGTATGCCCGGCAGCACGGGCAGGCATTGGATACGCTGGTAGCCCGGCTGCTGGCCGATGCCGTGCAGCCAGCGGCTACCGAACCGGAGGCTTCCACCTTGCCGCTATCGGCCCGCATCCAGCGGCTATACGGAGCGCTTAAGGCCCCAGCTGATTTCGATTATAAGAAAGAACTGACAGATGGCTTGGCCGAGAAATACGGGGTATGAAGCATTATTTTCTGGACACCAACATTTTGCTCGACTTTCTTCTCCGGCGTGATGGCTTTGGCCCAGACGCCCTTCAGTTGCTAAAAGCTAGTGAAGATGGCCGGGCAAAATTCTATGTTTCGGGCTTGGTTTTCAGCCAACTGTACTACACGTTGCGCAAAACCAATACGGCTACCGAACGCATAACCGCGCTTCAGGAGTTGGCCGGTCTGGTTGAGATTATCTCCGTTGGCCGCTCCGTCATTGAAGCCGCCCTCGTCCTCGGCTTCGCCGACTTTGAGGATGGCCTGCAATACTGCGCTGCCCGCGCCATGCCCGCCATCGAAGCCATCGTCACCCGCGATGCGAAGGGCTTTGCCGCCGGGGCGCTGCCGGTGCTCACGCCCCGGCGGCGCTGGCGCGGCTGGGCAGCTAGCTTCCTTCGTTAGCAGGGGCCGGCTGCTGATTGGTGACCCACGCGGGGGGCAGGAACAGCGCCTGCTGGTACGGCACCTGCCGCAGCTCGGCCACCGGGATGCTCGTTTTTAAATCGATTAGCAGCTCGCCCAGCAGCTGCATGGCCTGCGGGGCCGGGCACCGAAACTTGTGCGCGAGGTAGTTGGTGGCCAGGCCCACCCATTGGTCGATGCTTTGCTGAATAAACTCCAGGTCGGCATCGGGGGCCTCGCGCAGCTGCGGCTGCCGGGCCAGCCGGTCGTCTTCTTCCAGGTGCAGCCGGATGGCGTTCATGGCCAGTTTGAAAAGCGTGTTGTCGCGGCGCAGCTGGCGCAGGCGGGGAGTGGGCATAGAAGCTCGGGTGAATCAGATAAAGTGGGCGGGAAAGCCACAAAGGTAGAAGGAGCAGCGTCACAGGGCAGCACTGGAAATAGCGCAATTGCTGTACCGTCAGGCACTTGGTTGGGGTAACGCTGCCCCGTGGCCCCTCCCGCAGTACCTCCCGCCAGCGCCGGCTGGGCAGGCCAGCATATAGGCTCATGCTTAAGCAGTTAACGCCCTACCGCCCGCGTTCGGCCAGCAGGGCGTTGTACTTCTCCTGCAGCTCGGTGTAGAGGCCATACACGTGCAGGAGCTTGTTTTTGCAGTCGTCCAGGGTGTCGAGCTGGTAGGTGGCGGCGGGCTCGGCGGCCCCGGTGTAGGCGGGCGCGGCCAGCTCCTTGAAGTCCTGCCCAAAATCGCGGTAGATGAGCGCACCGACTTGCTTAATAAAGTCAAAATCCAGGTGCGGGTCTTCTAAGCGCCGGTAGAGGGTGGGGCGGCTGATGCCCAGCGCCGCGTGCAGCCGGGCCAGCTTGATACCGCTTTGGGCAATGGCCGCGGCCACAATTTCTCCACGGTGTTGCTGGGCCATAGCAGTCAGAATGAGGTGAGACAAAATTGCCAGATTTCTGTCTCGCTTTACTTTTCATATTTCTACCAATTGTGTAAAATTATTCGGCTTTTTAAGTCAATTTTGTTTCAATTTTGATTCAACAAGCTTTTATGGACGGCCGCAGCCTCGACCTCACCGCCGAAAACATCTCTCAGCTTCACCAGCTTTTTCCCGACGCCGTTACCGAAGGCCGCATCGATTTTGAGCGCCTGCAAGCCGCCCTGGGCGCGGCGGGCGCCCTGGCCCCCGCCGGCCCCGACCACTACGAGCTGCGCTGGGCCGGCAAGGCCGACGCCCGCCGCGAAGTGCAGCGCGCCACCACCGCCACCCTGCTGCCCGACCCCGCCAGCTCGGTAGCCTGGGACACCACCGAAAACGTGTTTATCGAGGGCGAAAACCTGGAGGTGCTGCGCGTGCTGCAGCGCGGCTACTTCGGCAAGGTGAAGATGATATACATCGACCCGCCGTACAATACGGGCTCCGACTCGTTTGTGTATCCCGACGACTACGGCGAGCGGCGCGAAACCTACGAGCAGGCCATTGGCCAGCGCGACGAAAATGGCTTTCTCAACAAGCAGGACTTGTGGAAGAAAAACACCCGCGAGAGTGGCCAGTACCACTCGGCCTGGCTGAGCATGATGTGGCCCCGCCTCTACCTGAGCCGCAATCTGCTGCGCGAGGATGGCGTCATTTTCGTGTCGATTGACGACAATGAGGTGCACAACCTGCGTCTGCTGCTGAACGAGATTTTTGGGGAGGAAAACTTCGTGGGCACCATCATCTGGAAGAAGAAAACCAACGGCAACAACGTGGGCGACATTCCGCCGGTGCACGAGTACATCCTGTGCTTTGCCAAGCAAAAGCGCGACAAGCAGGACGTGCTGCTGGGCTTCCCGATGACGGCCGAATACCTCAAAAAAACCTATCAGAACCCCGACAAGGACCCGCGCGGCCCCTGGACAACCTCCGACCTGTCGGCCAACCACGAGGGGCCGTATTTCGCGGTGCGCAACGAGCGCACGGGCGTGGAGCACTTCCCGCCCGAAGGCCGGTACTGGGTTTTCAACGAGGCCGAGGTGCAGCGCCGCATCCAGGATGGCCGCATCATCTTTGGCAAGAAAGGCCTGACGGCACCCATCCAGAAAACGTTTTTGAAGGACCGCAAAAGCACCCGCCTCAGGGCCGACTCGTGGTGGAGCGAGCACGGCCTCAACGAAGACGGCACGGCGGAGGTGGCCGCGCTGCTAGGGCCCAAAGTATTTGTGCATTCCAAGCCCACCGACCTGCTCAAGCACCTGCTAAACGTGACGACGGTGGGCGGCGACCTTATCCTGGATTTTTTTGCGGGCAGCGGCACCACGGGCCAGGCCGTATACCGCCTGAACGAGGAAAACCGCGAAAACCGCCGGTTCATTCTGGTGCAGATGCCCGAGGAAGTGGCCGACGCCAAAATTCCGTTCCGCACCATTGCCGACATCACCCGGCAGCGCCTGCGCCGGGCGGGCACCTTGCTGCCGCCCGCGCCGGCCGCCACCCTGCCGCTGGCCGCGGCCGCGGCTTACCGGCACGACACCGGCTTCCGGGCCTACCGGCTCGACTACTCCAACTTTCGCGAGTGGCGCGCCGACGCGGCGGCCGCCAACATGCTGGCGCAGCTCGAGCTGTTTCAGGAGCCGCTGCGCCCGGCCGGGGCCGACGGCGAGGCGGCCCTGCTAACGGAGCTGCTGCTGAAGATGACCGGCGGGCCCGATGTGCTGCCGCTGTCGGTGGCCGTGGTGCGGCGCGAGTTTGCGGGCCGGGCCGTGCACGACGTGGCCGGCGGCCTGGTGTGGCTGGCCCTGGCCGGCCTGGGCCCCGGTGTGGTGGCGGCCGCCGTGGCCGCCCGGCCGCAGCGCCTGGTGGTGCCCGGCCGCACGTTTGGCGGCGACAACCCCGACGAGCAGGTGAGCAACGCGCGCCTGCAGCTGGCCGACGCGGGCGTGGTATTGCAACTGATTTAAAATCAAGCAGATGAAATTTCAATTTGACGCCGGGCAGGACTACCAGCAGGCGGCCGTGCAGGCCGTGGTGGCTGCCTTTGAGGGCCAGCCGCTGCGCCGGGCCCCGCTGGAAGTGTCGGTGAGTGCCAGCGGGGCCGACGGCTCGCTGGCCTTTACCGAAACCGGCATTGCCAACCGGCTGGTGCTGGCCGAGGGCCAGCTGCTGGCCAACATTCGGCGGGGCCAGGCGGCACGGGGCCTGCCGCAGTCTAAAGAGCTGGCAGCCTGCGCGTTTAAGAACAGCGCGGGCGTGCTCGATACCAGCAGCCTGCCGCTGAACCTAACGGTGGAGATGGAAACGGGCACCGGCAAAACCTACGTGTACCTGCGCACGATGTATGAGCTGCACCGCACCTACGGCTTTCGCAAGTTCATCATTGTGGTGCCCAGCGTGGCCATCCGGGAGGGCGTGTGGAAGTCGCTGGCCATCACCCACGAGCACTTGCAGGCGCTGTATGGCTACCCGCCGGTGCAGGCCGACGTGTACGACAGCAGCCGGCTGGCCGCGCTGCGCAGCTTTGCCGTGAGCGACGCGCTGCAAATCCTGGTCATCAACATCGACGCCTTCACCAAGGATAGCAACATTATCAACAAAGCGCGCGAAACCGGCGTGCGGCCCATCCAATACCTGCAAGCCACCCGGCCCATCGTTATCGTGGACGAGCCCCAGAACCTGGAAACCGACGCCCGCAAGGCCGCCCTGGCCGAGCTGCGCCCGCTGGCTACGCTGCGCTACTCGGCCACCCACAAGCACCTCTACGACCTCGTGTATTCCCTCAACCCGGTGCAGGCCTACGACCTGGGCCTGGTGAAGCAGATTGAGGTAGACGGCATCACGGCCGACGACAACTACAACGCCGCCTTCGTGCGGGTGAAGGCCGTGAACAAGGCCAAAACCACGCTCACGGCCACGCTGCGCCTCTACGCCAACGCCAAGGGCGGCGTGAAACCCAAGGACGTGACCGTGCGCCTGGGCAGCGACCTCTACGCGCTTAGCAACCAGCGCGACGTGTACCGGACCGGCTTCCTTGTGAACGAGCTGGACCCCGACGAGGGCAGCGTCACGTTCTCGTCGGGCCTGCGCGTGGCGGTGGGCCAGGATGTGGGCGGCCTCACCGAAGCCGTGCTGCGCTACCAGCTGGAGCGCACCGTGAAGTGGCACTTCGAGAAGCTGCGGCGGCTCAAGCCTAGGGGCATTAAGGTGCTCTCGCTGGTGTTTGTGGACCGCGTAGCCAGCTACCGGCAGTATGATGCGGCCACCAGGGAGCGGCGGCCGGGGGTGTTTGCGCAGTGGTTTGAGGAGATTTTCACCGCGTACGCGGCCAAGAAGAAGAACCTGGGTTTGATTCCGTTCGGGGCCGCGCAGGTGCACGACGGGTACTTTTCGCAGGACAAAGCCAGCCCCGCCGGCAAGGACACGCGCGGCGACACGGCCCTCGACCGCGACACCTACGCCCTGATAATGCGCGACAAGGAACGCCTGCTAAGCCAGGACGAGCCCTTGCAGTTTATCTTCTCGCACTCGGCCCTGCGCGAGGGCTGGGACAACCCCAACGTGTTCCAAATCTGCACGTTGAACGAAACCCGCAGCGACGTCAAGAAGCGCCAGGAGATAGGCCGCGGCCTGCGCCTGCCCGTGGATGCCACCGGCCAGCGCGTGCAGGACAAGTCGCTGAACCTGCTCACCGTTATTGCCAACGAAAGCTACCAGGCCTTTTCGGCCGCCTTGCAGCGCGAGTTGCAGGACGAGGCGGGCGTGGCCTTTGGCGAACGCCTGCGCGACGCCGCCGAGCGCCGCACCCTGCGCCTGAGCAAGGAGCTGACTCCGGAGAACTACCCGGCGTTTTTTGCCATCTGGGAGCGCCTCCGGCACCGCACCCGCTACCGCGTCGAGTTTCGCACCGCCGACCTGATTGCCGGCGCGGTGGCCGAGCTGCGCGACCCGCACAAAACGCCGCCCACCCGCCCGCCCCAGCTGCAAGCCCGCAAGGCTCGCCTGAGCTACACCGAGGCGGGCATCGCGGGTCTCACCGTGGCCGAGGACCAGCTGGCCCTCACGACGGCGCGCTACGCCGTGCCCGATGTGTACGGCTACCTCCAGAGCCGGGTAGACCTCACCCGGCCCACTATCTTCCAGATTCTCAAGCAGTCAGGCCGCTACGACGAGCTGCTGCTCAACCCCCAGATGTTTCTGGACAACGTGGTGGGGGCCATTCGCCGCACCCTCAACCGCCTGCAGGTAGCGGGCATCCGGTACGAGCAGATTGACGGGCAGCAGTACGAGATGCAACTGTTTGAGGACGAAGAGATTGAGCAGTACACGCGCAACCTCTACGAAGTGCAGAACCAGGCCCGCACCCTCTACAACTACGTGCCCGTCGACAGCGCCACCGAGCGCACGTTCGCCGCCAGCTGCGACGTGGCCGACAAGGTGGAGTTCTACTTCAAGCTGCCGCGCGGCTTCCTTATTCCGACGCCGCTGGGCCAGTACCGGCCCGACTGGGCCATCGTGCTCAAGGGCGACCAGCGCATCTACTTTGTGGTCGAAACCAAGGGCACCGCCGGCCAGGCCGAACCCATCGACCAGCAGGGCCTGCGCGGCAAAGAAGCCCTGAAAATCGACTGCGGCACCGCGCATTTTGCCTTGCTGGAGCCGCTGGGCGTGGCCTACCAGGTGAAGGCCGACTTGCAGAGCGTGGGCTAAACAGGGTAGTTAAAAATTGGGAGTTAACAGTTAAAGGTTAGACAATAAGTGTTTTAACTTTTAACTCTCAACTTTTAACTTCCTACAAAAAAGTACCCTGACTTAAACCGTTGTAACGCACTTACTTACAGGCGGTCGCGCACCTCGCTCAGTATCCACTGCATGGCGTTGCGGGTGCGCTGGTCGTCGCCCGGCACGCCGTTGTTGAAAAACGTGACGGCCACCAGCCGGCCGCTTTTGCAGCGCACGTAGCCCGCCAGGTTGCAGGTGTGGGTGAGGGTGCCGGTTTTGCCCCACAGCCAGGGCACCTTGGGCGGGCCGGGCTCGAAGTAGCGCTTGCGCAGCGTGCCCTGGCCGCCGCCGGCCGCCAATAGGCTCAGCAGGCGCGCCTCGGGCACCTGCTGGCGCAGGCGCACCAGCACCGCCGTGAGGGTGCGCGGCGTGAGCAGGTTGAGCCGCGACAAGCCCGAGCCATCAACCCAGTCGGGCCGGTCGGGCAAGCCTTTAAGCTGATTTTTAAGTAGATACCGAATGGCCCGGCCGCTGCTCAGCGAGTCGCGGTAGCCCACGCGGCTGCTGGCCATGAGCAGCAGCTGCTCGGCCAGGAAGTTGTCGCTCACGCGCAGCATGCGGCGATACAGCGAGTCGGCGCGCAGCCCGCGCAGCGTGCGAATGCTGTCGCGGGCCGGGTGCGGGCGCCAGGCCGTGCCCACGATGGCGCGGCGCAGCGTGTCGCCGAGCAGGCGCAGCAGCAGCGGGCGGCTGGTGCGGTAGGGCACCTCGTCAATCCACTTTTTGCCGTTGGGCACGTAGGTGAAGCGGTTGTCGAGAGCGGCGCGGTACACGTGCATCTCGTCGTCCTGGTCGGGCGAGAGCTTAAAGCCCTCCCCCGCCCGCTCGGTCAGCGGCGCGAAGGCGCGCGGCAATACCCGCACCCGCTGCGGCAGCACCCGCACCGCCGAGCCCGGCGGGTGGCGCACTGCCAGCGGCGCGGCCGCATAGAAGCGTACCGTGTTGCCATAGGCCGGAAACGCCGTGCGCTCGGGCTGAAAGTAGTACCCAAAATCGTCCCAGGCCCAGCTGGGGCCGTAGGCCGGCACGCACGCTATATCGCAGTAAGCCAGCACGCGTTCGGGCCGGGTGGCCAAAAAGGTATAGGCCCGCCGCGAGGGCACATCGCCGTGCAAGAAGGTAGGGTCGCCGGTACCCTGAAAAAACAGCGTATCGCCCCGCGAGAAGTAGCGCAGGCTGGGCAGCGAGTCGCCGAGCAGGGCCAGGCCGCCGGCCAGGCTCAGCAGCTTCAGGGTGCTGGCCGGGGTGAAGTAGCGCGCCTCGTTGTAGCCAAACAGCGGCTCGCCGGTCACGGCATCGGCCAGGGCCACGCCCACCTGCTGGCGGCGCAGCGCGGCGCTGCTGTCCAGGCGCTGGCGCAGCCAGGGCATGTCAATTTTGCCGGTGGCCGAGTCTACCACCAGGGCCGGCGGCAGGGGCGGCGCGGTGGTGGTTTGCCCGCAGGCCGTGGTGAGGGAGAGCAGCGAAAGCCACGCGGCGCCGCGCAGCTTTTGATAGGTAATCGGCATAACTAAGCTTGGCACAAGCGCAACTTACGCAGGAAGGCAGGAGTCCATGGCCCAACTATCCTTTAGCCACCGCCGGCCCCTATGCCCCTCAAAAGCTACCTCTTGCTCGTTTGGCTGCTCGCTGGCCTGGTGCCCGCCCACGCCCAGCGCCGCACGCCCGCCGACTTTGGCTACCGCCACCTCACCATGCGCTACCAGCGCGACACCGTGGACATCCTGGTGCTCTCTAAAAAAGGCGAAGAGCTGACGCGCAAGCCCGTGTTTTTCTTCGTGCAAGGGTCGTTGCCTTCACCCATTCTCAAGTATGATGAGCGGGGCCTGTACAGCGTTTTTCCGTTTGAAACCGAGCACTATCTGGCTGATTATCACCTTGTAATCGTGAGTAAGCCCGGCGTGCCGCTGGTGGCCGATGTCAAAACCCTCACGCCGCGCTACGAGTACCGCGACCCCAAAACCGGCCAGGCGCCAACCGCCTATTGCGAGCGCAACTACCTGGGCTACTACGTGGCCCGCAACGCGGCCGTGCTCCGCTACCTGGCCCGCCAGCCCTGGGTCGATGCCCGGAATATCACGGCGATGGGTCACTCGGAGGGCAGCACGGTAGTGGCCCGGCTGGCCCGCCGGCCCGGCCCGCTCAGCCGGGCCATTTATCTGAGCGGCAGCCCATTAGGCCGCATGCTCACTGTCATTTCAGGCAACCGCCAGGAGGCCGACTCGCTGGGGGCAGAAAGCAATTTTGCCTACTGGAAAGAGGTAGTGGCGGCTCCTAGGCAAAATAACTGCCTGGGCGACACGCATTTACTCGTATCGTCTCTATCATCAACCCAAACACCGCTCGATGATTTTCGACACAGCAAAATTCCTGTTTTTGTCGGCTATGGCACCCGCGACCGCTCGGCCCTACTCGAAGATTACTTACACCTGGAGATGATACGGGCCGGCAAAACCAACCTCACCTTCCGTGCCTACCCCGAGCTAGAGCACAACTTCTTCGGCTTCACCAACGGCAAAGTAGACCAGCAAAAATGGAACTGGGACCGCGTGGCCCGCGACTTCTTCGCCTGGATGCGGGCGCGGTAGCGCGAAGCTTCCGCTTCGTGCGCGAGCGCAGCTCGCGTCTTGCGAATGGGCCAGTCGGCGCGGTCCCGCCTGCTCGCTGCGCTCGCGCACGAAATGAAACTTCGCGCTACTTGCTACTTCATTGTCAGGAACTTCTGCTGCATTACGTCCTGCACCGAGCGACCTGTAATCTTGCTTTCGAGCCACGAGATGATGTCGAAATACAGGAATGGGCGGCGGTCGAAGGGCCGGGCGGCGATGGCTTCGAGCTTGATTTTCAGCTGAATAAACTCTTCGCGCAACTCGCTGGGCGTGCTGTGGCCCGCCCGCCGCAAAAACCGGAACACCTCGACCTGCATCGGCTGCTGGTCGTTCATCTTGCCCAAAAAGTGGTACACCGACCGAATCTGGTATTCCAGCTCTTCGTCCTGGCCGGCCTCGTAGTGCGCCACCAGGTTGAGGATGCGCGCAAAGCACTGCAAGTCCTCGCGCAAGTTCAATTCCTTGTGGTCGATAATTCGGTTTAAGTACTTGATAGCCTGCTTGTACTGGCCGCTGCCAAAGTACAGGCAGGCAATTTTGTAATAAAAAACCAGCGTGCGGTGCAGGTCGAGCTGCGCCTTGTACTGGCCCAGCTGCTCCAGCAGCTCGGGGATAATTTCGACGCCCTCGGTAAAGCGCGCCTCCAGAAAACAGGCGTTGATGCGGTTGGTCCAAATGTATTGAAACAGCAGAATCTCGGTATTCGGCGTGGCGCGGCGCGTTTGATTGGCCGCAAAGTCCTCCAGCACCTGCAGCACCTCCCGGAACCGGCTGTAATACTGCATGTTAAAGAGCGAGGCCAGCACATTGTGCAGCCCCTTGATGTAGAGCATCGTTTGGCTTTCCTGCAAGTGCGGGGCCTGCTCAAACAAGTCGACCCATTTTTGGGCGTAGCGGTAGCACGACCTAAAATCTTGGTTGATAGTGTGATACCACACGTGCGCCTGGTAAAAGTACAGCTTCTCCCAAAAGCCGCTACCCGGCGCCAGCTGCGCGGGCAAATTGGCCCGAAAATACGCCGTAAACTGCTCGTGGTCAGCCTGATTGCGCGCGTGGCCGGCCTGCACGTACAATCCATACAGCCGCAGCGAGGCATTGGACAGGGCGTGCTGCTGGCTGAGGTGCGCGGCCGTGGCCGTGGCTTCGGCCGCCAGGGCTTCGGCCCGGCCCTGCAAGCTGCGCGTGATGTACTGCGACTCGATAAGCTTCTCAAAATCAATGGCTAGCAGCGCCACGTGCGGCATTTCGGCCTGCTGGGCGGCCAGCTTCACCCTGGCCAGCATGCGCAGGCTCTGCTGGTAGAAGCCCTTGTTGTAGAGCACGCGGGCGTAGTCGAGCTGCTCGTGCAGCTGAATATCCAGGT